>JAJDHX010000054.1 GCA_030266395.1 Selenomonadales bacterium OttesenSCG-928-I06
AAGCAAAAAGAAAATAAATTTAAAAAGAGAAGTGTACTGAATTTATATAAAAAATTGGTAACAAGTGCCTCTAATGGTGCTATATTAGAATAAGAGGCATAGCCTATTGATGCACTGTTTTTTAGAAATTTTAAAAGGAACTTAGCTCATTTGGATATTTTAATCCAGATGTGTTAGTTCCTTTTTTTGTTGTATTATTTATTCATTTTCGGTGTTTGTTTCAGTTTCTTCGTAGTCAGAATCAGGTAGTAATGCACGTGTATCAGTTTCTGGAAGTTCTTGTACATCACGCAACTTTCTGTTGATAGCATTTGTTCTTCTGCCAACAAGTTTTGATAAGTCATCATCTGCACCACGAAGTTTTTTCTGAACACTGCTAAGAGCATTTTCAAAATTCTTAAATTCTGTTTTAATAGCACCAAGAATATTCCAGACCTCAGAAGAGTGTTTTTCAATTGCCAGTGTTTTAAATCCCATTTGCAAGGCGTTTAGAAAGGCTGAAAGTGTTGTAGGTCCTGTTATGGTGATTTTGTATTTTGTTTGTAGTTCTTCAAAAAGTCCTGGTGCTTGAACAACTTCGGCGTATAAACTTTCAAATGGCAGGAAAAGAATTGCAAAATCTGTTGTTGTTGGTGGGTTGATATATTTGCTGCTAATCTCTTTAGCAAATAATTTTATTTTATTTGTAAAAGCTATTCTTGCTTTGTCTATATTCTGTTTATCTCCGTTTTCATAAGCGACAAGCAAGGCATCATAGTCTTCTGAAGGAAATTTTGAATCAATCGGCAAGTAAACAAAAGAGTCGTCATCATTTTTGCCAGGCAATTTGATTGCAAATTCAACCCGCTCTTGTGAACGGCTTTTCACTTGCGTATTTTTTTCATATTGAGCAGGTGTTAACATCTGTTCCAAAATGCGTTCAAGTTGAACTTCGCCGAATACGCCTCTGGTTTTAACATTAGTAATTGCTTTTTTAAGGCCCCCAACATCTGTGGCAAGGTTTTGCATTTCGCCAAGTCCTTTTTGAACACTTTCAAGATTTTTGCTGACAGAATCAAATGAAAGTTTGAGCCTTTCATTTAGTGTTTTCTCAAGTTTTTCCTCAACTACACCGCGCATCTTTTCTAGTTTCTCTTCGTTGCTTGTTTGGAGTGCGGCAATCTTTTCTTCAAGTGTTTTATTAATAGAACTAAGGTTATCTGTTATCTCTTTTTTGAGTTTTTCAATGTCATTGTTGGATTCAGTACGGTTATTAGCCAAAGCCTTACTAACAGATTCAGATATAGATTGGAATTTTTCAAATACATCTTTTTGAAAATCGTTAATCTTATTATTTAATGTTTCATTGATCTTATCAAGGCTATCGCGGTTTCCGGTTTTAAGTTCTTCAATTTGAGTTCCAATATCTCTGGCGAAATTTGTGTTTTTTTCATTAACTTTTTCAATGATTTCGCTTTTAAACTCACTTAATTTTATAAGTAATTCTGCATTATACTTATCATTTGTTTCCTGATCATTATTTTTTTTAAGTTTTGCCAACAAAACCATAAGAATAATTAAATTAAGTATGATGATAGCTATTAATATAAAGTCCATAATTTACCCCACTCCCATGTCCTATCAAACAAATTATAATATAGTCAGAGCTGCCAAGTAAAGAAATTTCTCTTTTTAATGTCTCTAAATTGACTATTATGCTTCTTAAATATATTAAGCAAAGTAAAAGCTGGTGTCATATAAACGCCAGCTTTTATTTTCTTATAAGATTTTGGTAATGCACTGCATACTATTTATTAGCCATTCTCTTTATTTGTTTTTATAAGTACTTTTGCTTCTTCAAGATATTCAATACAACTTTTTATTTTTTTATTAGAACCTCTATATAAAATAATACGTCCGCCGAGTGAACGTTTGGTTTTTTTGTTTCTGGTGATCCTAACATAACCAAATTTGTCAGAAGCTATATATATACTTGCATGATTAGGGTCATCTGGCATACAAATTTCTGCAACAACATTGCTATGGGAAACTGCTTTGGATGCAACTAGCAGAGCTTCTTTTAAATGATACTTGGTATCTATTAAATCAGACTGCAATTTGTTTATGTCTTCTTCATAATCCATATGAGATATTCTGATACCTGTTTCCTGTTTTGTTTCAAGTCTTTCTAAGGTATCTACATTTAAAAGTATTGCTCCAGACATATGATAAGATTCTTTTAATATTTCCAGAATTTCTTCAGCTCTTTTTACTTTGAGTTTTTTTAGTATATCTATTACTATTTTTATGCTTTCATTGTCGGTTTCGGCTTCTATTGTGGTGACAGGAAGAGCATCTATATAAGTTATTTCTTTTGTGTTGATTTTATTAATTTGAATACTGATAGAGTCTGCATTCCCTTTTGAATGATTTAAGCTTCTGGAAATCAAGTTTTTTGCTGTTTGTTCAATTAAGCTTTTTTCAACAATTTTTTCTGCCGCAGATACATGGAAAACAGTATTTCCTATTTTTTGACTTGATAGCATTTGTAAACTATATAGTTCCATCTTGCATCCTCCGAATTGTTAATTAATTATGTAAACAAAAAACATGTAAAAAACTACACTTTAAGCTAGGTTAAATCAAATAATTTAACGATTAATTATTAAATAATTCTTTAAAAACAAAAAAATACCTTCATAAATTTGAAAGTATTGCAAATTTTTTGGTGCGGTTGGTGAGACTTGAACTCACACGGGTCTCCCCGCCACCCCCTCAAGATGGTGCGTCTGCCGTTCCGCCACAACCGCATTATTTAAAAATAGCTTTATTACAACCATTGACATATTATCATAAATATCTAAAATCAGTCAAGCATTTTTAATGTTTACATTATATTATTGTCCATATAAATATTGGTATTTTTCTTTATAATACAAAACTCTTTCCACATATATTCTGGTTTCAGGGAAAGGAATTTGATTAATTTCATTAAAATTTTCGGGCCAATCATAATTATCAATCCATTGCTTTACATTTCCTATTCCGGCATTATAAGCTGCTAGATATAAGACTTCATTATCATTAAATTCATTTTTCAAATAACTTAAATACCAACTGCCTAAAAGAATATTTACTTTTGGATCTGCTAGATTAAGTTCGGCTTTATAGTTTATTTTTTGTGCAATCCATATACCTGTTTCAGGCATAATTTGCATTAATCCCCTTGCTCCCTTTACAGAACGAACGTCAGCTTTAAAATTACTTTCAGCTTTTATAACCCCTGCAATCATATAAGGACTTACATTATTTTCTATAGCATTGGCAAAAATTATATTTTGGTATTTGAATGGGTATAAATAGTTTTTTTGGATGAAGTCACTCTTGTAGATAAAACAAGAAAGTAAAAAAGCTAATATTACAACTATTAAAGTAATTATAATTTTGTGAGAAGCTTTTATAGACAAATCATTTCCTCCGTTTGGTTATTATTTTAAAAACCTCTAAGCGCTGGTATGAAATCTTAGAGGCGTTTAAAGTTTATGGTTTTTTATTAAATTGTATGTGTTTTTATAAGAAGAAATTACTTGTTCTTTTGTCTTCTCAAATGAATCATTGTTATTTATTATTACAGTAGCATATTTTCTTTTTTCTTCTAAAGAAATTTGTGATTCGATTCTTTTTATAGCATCTTCATAAGAAATGGTGTCTCGTTCCATAAGCCTTGATATTTGGGTTTCTAAATTTACATATACAAGCCATACCTCATTTACTTTATTATGCCAATTAGTTTCTATTAATAATGGTGAATCAATAAATATTAGTTTAGTATTATTTTTTTTAGCTTGATCCAAACGGTTTTCCAATATTTCTAGAATTCTAAAATGGGTAATTTCTTCTAGCTTTTTTTTAGCATCTCTATCAGCAAAAACTATTTTTCCCAGCTTTTTTCTATTAATTTGTCCATCTTCTTCTAATATATTGGGACCAAAATAGTTGATAATATCTGTATAAGCAAGAGAATTTTTTGTGGTTATTTCTCTTGCTACTACATCCAGATCAATTATATTTGCCTTAAATTCTTGTTTTAAAATATTACTTACCGAACTTTTACCACTGGCTATTCCGCCTGTTAAACCTATAATATACATAAGTTCCTCACTAGTGTTTTGATTTTTTATTTTTGACAATTAGGACAATAATGACTGCTTCTGCCTGCTACTTTTTTCTTTTGTATTAAAGTTTTGCAATTATAACATGGCTGGTTTGCTCTGCCATAAACATGGAGACTATTTTGGTTATCGCCTTTATTTCCTTCTCCATCTCTATAATCACTAAAAGTAGTTCCCCTATTTTCAATACCTTTCGCAATAGATGTATTTATGGCATTATAAAGATTTTTGAGTTCTTTGTTATTAAGACTATTACAAATACGTTCAGGGTCTATCTTGGCTAATGCTAAAGATTCGTCTACATAGATATTTCCTAAACCGGCTATTATAGTTTGGTTTAAAAGGATTGGTTTAATAAGTCCTTTTTTATCTTGAATATTGTCTTTAAAATATTCAAAAGTGAATTCTTCTGACAAAGGTTCTTTGCCTAGTGAATGTAAAGAAGCAATTCGCCAAAGTTCTTCATGAGGTAATACATAAAATGTTCCGAAAGTTCGTTTATCAGAATATACCAAAGTGCTATTATCATCAAAAGTTATGATTATATGATCATGTTTTTCTTGAGGTGGTTTTGAGGTTGAATAAGAAAATTGTCCGGTCATTCTTAAATGTACCACCATTACTAAATCATTATCTAAATGAAAAAGCAAGTATTTGCCTCGTCTGGTAAGATTTAAAATAGTTTTATTATAAAGCAGAGCTTTAAATTCATAGAAAGAAGGCCATTTGATAAGTCTCGGAAGCTTAACATCTATATTTACAATTTTGCGATTTGTTATTTTGTCAGATAATGTTCTGGCAATAGTCTCAACTTCAGGCAATTCAGGCATAGAAA
>JAJDHX010000053.1 GCA_030266395.1 Selenomonadales bacterium OttesenSCG-928-I06
AAATCCAGCATGTCTTCATATAACCAGAATAGAAGGCACAAACCAAATCATACTTCATTTATGCGAAGAATGTGCTGCAAAATCTCAAAATATTATCTTACCAGAAAAAATAAGTAATTTATTTGATTCAAAGATTTCTATTCATGACTTTTTCAATTCCATTACAACCAAACCTAGCCAAACACTAAGATGCCCTAAATGCGACATGTCTTATGCTGATTTTACTAAAACAGGCAGAATAGGTTGTAGTGATTGTTATAATACTTTTCTGCAAGAGCTTGAACCATTAATAAAAAGAGTTCATAAAACTATACACCATACCGGGAAAATTCCTCAAAGTGTTCAAGAATCAATACTATCTAATGAATTATTAAAAAACTTGAAAATCAAATTAGAACATTTAGTCAAAGAGGAAAGATATGAAGAAGCTGCCAAAATAAGAGATGAAATAAGAAGTCTGCAAGCAAAAATAGAAAGCGATAAAGAAGCAACTACAAATAAAATATCTCAAGATGATGGGGAGGGTAATATTCATGACAAACAATGAACCCCTTATCTTAAAGAATTTAATAGAAGTACCTTTAAGCCCCTGGATGAAAAGCAAAGAAGAAAAAGGTGAAATAGTACTTTCCAGCAGAATAAGACTTGCTAGAAATTTAAAAGATAATATATTTCCAAATAGGGCAGGTTCTAAATCACTTATTGAAGTTATTCAAAAAACAGAAAAACTAAAAGATATTCTTTCCCAAAAAGATGATAAAGAATATGGGTTTTTCCTTTTATCTGATCTAAATACACTGGAAAAAAATATCTTAGCTGAAAAACACATCACAAGTGTACAACATATTAAAGATTCCAATAATAGAGCACTCTTAATCAGCGAAGATGCTGAAGTAAGTATAATGATAAATGAAGAAGATCATCTGCGTATTCAAATTACGAAACCTGGTCTAAACCTTTGGTCTGCACTTGAAAAAGCAAGTTTTATAGACAATATTTTAACTGACAACTTAAATATTGCCTTTGATGAAAGACTGGGGTTCTTAACTTCTTGCCCTACAAACTTAGGAACAGGACTTAGAGCATCTGTTATGCTACACTTACCTGCACTTTGTTTAACAGGACAAATAAATAAAATAATTTCTATATCAACAAAACTTTCTCTTACAGTGCGAGGACTTTACGGCGAAGGAACAGAAGCATTCGGTAATATTTTTCAGATATCAAATCAAATTACCTTAGGACAAAACGAGAATGAAATAATAAACAATTTGATTTTAGTTACTGAGCAAATTATTCAAAGAGAAGAAGCTGCCTGTGTTTTTTTAGGACAAGAAAAAAGTTCTCAGCTCAGCGACCGAATTTGGCGTTCTTTGGGTGTTCTGCTTTATGCAAGAAGTATATCTGGAAGAGAATCTTTAGCAAAATTAAGTGATGTAAAATTAGGAGTGGACATGGGACTAATAAACGATTTAGAACCAGATTTCTTCAACAATCTTTTAATTGCAACACAAGATAATGTTTTAAGATATACTTTTAAAAATGAACATCTAACTGAAGAACAATTAAATATATTCAGGGCAGATACTATAAGAGAAAGACTCAACAAATATTACAGGAGGTAATATATAATGATTAATAAATTTACTGATAGAGCCAGAAAAGCACTTATTTATGCCCAAGAAGAAGCAATAAAACTTGGACATAATTATATAGGCACAGAGCACTTATTACTTGGCCTTTTAAGGGAAGAATCAGGTGTTGCCTCTAAAGCTTTATCTTCCTTAAACATAGATTTAGCTAAAATTTATTCTGTTTTAAAAACCAATCTGACTCCTGCACAAGAAAACAAAGGCGAAGTTGGCTATACTCCCAGAGCTAAAAAGGTTATTGAACTTGCTTTAGAGGAAGCTGTCCGCTTAGGACATAGTTATGTAGGTACAGAACATCTTTTACTTGGTCTTTTGAGAGAAGAGGAAAGCTTTGCTGCTCAAATCCTCATAAACACCGGTTTAGATATATCTACTGTCAGAGAAAGAGTTATAGAATTACTGGGAGGCAATTCTTCGCACCCTAATAAAAATTTCAATCCCTACAACCAAAGACAAACTAGATCTAATCAACAATCCTCTGCACCAACACCTCTGCTTGATGAATTTGGTACAGATCTCAACAAATTAGCATTAGAAGGAAAGCTAGATCCTGTAATAGGCAGACAAGTAGAAATAGAAAGAGTTGTGCAAATTCTACTTAGAAGAACAAAAAATAATCCTGTTTTGATAGGTGAGCCTGGAGTTGGCAAAACTGCTATTGCAGAAGGACTAGCTAATAAAATAGTAGAAAAACAAGTTCCTGAATTTCTAACAGACAAACGGATAATTTCTTTAAGTATTGCCTCTATGATAGCAGGTACTAAATATAGAGGTGAGTTTGAAGAAAGAATGAAAAAAATGTTAGAAGAACTTAAAAATGCACCTGATGTTATATTATTTATAGATGAACTTCACACCATAATAGGAGCAGGAGCAGCAGAAGGAGCTGTTGATGCAGCTAACATTATTAAACCTTTATTAACTAAAGGAGAAATCCAAGTTATAGGAGCAACAACTTTAAATGAATATAAGAAATATATTGAAAAAGACTCTGCTCTAGAAAGAAGATTCCAACCTATTATGGTAAATGAACCTTCTGTGGACGATTCAATTAAAATATTAAAGGGAATAAGAGATAAATACGAAGCATTCCATAGAGCCAAAATTACTGACGAAGCTCTTGAAGCTTCTGTAAAATTATCACACAGATATATTCCTGATAGATTCCTGCCAGACAAAGCAATTGATCTTATGGATGAAGCAACCTCTAAAGTAAGACTAGCCTCGTTTAATGCCCCTCCTGCTATGAAAGAAACAGAGGAAAAACTCGAGAAAATAAGAGCTGAAAAAGAATCTGCAATTTCAGCACAAGAATTTGAAAGAGCCGCATCCTTAAGAGACCAGGAAAAAGAGCTTCGAGAAGAACTTAAAACAGAACAGGATAAGTGGAAAGTAAGAGAAAATGATCTGATAGTTGTTAACGAAGAAGATATCGCTCAGGTTGTTTCAAACTGGACTGGTATTCCTGTTAAACAACTAGAAGAGGCAGAAGCAGAAAAACTCTTAAAACTTGAAGAAACTCTTCATGAAAGAGTTATTGGTCAAGATGATGCAGTTAAGGCAGTAGCCAAAGCAGTTAAACGTGCCAGAGCAGGTCTTAAAGATCCTAAGAGACCTATAGGTTCATTCATATTCCTTGGACCAACAGGTGTAGGTAAAACAGAACTTGCCAAAGCGCTTGCTCATGCATTATTTGGAGAAGATTCAGCTATGGTTCGTCTTGATATGAGTGAATATATGGAGAAACACACTGTTTCCAGACTTGTTGGTGCACCTCCAGGATATGTTGGCTATGAAGAAGGCGGTCAATTAACTGATATTGTCAGAAGAAAACCTTATTCAGTAATTCTTCTAGATGAAATTGAAAAAGCTCATCCAGATGTTTTCAATATACTCTTACAAGTCTTAGATGATGGCAGGCTTACAGATAGTCAAGGCAGAACTGTAGATTTCAAAAATACTGTTATCATAATGACTTCTAATGTTGGCTCTCATCTCCTTAAGAAAGATAATTTGTCTTTAGGTTTTATGAAGAATGCCGATGCAGAAAATGAAAAAGCTGAAAATATCAAAGCAAGAGTTCAAGAAGAAGTAAAAAGAACCTTTAGACCTGAATTTTTAAATAGAATTGATGATATAATAATCTTTAGTAGCCTTACAGAGAAAGAACTTTCCCAAATTATTGATATAATGCTAAAAGATGTAGAATCCCGTCTACAGGAATTAGAGCTTTCCTTAGAAGTAAGTGAAAATGCTAAAAAAGAACTTTTAAGCAAAGGTTTTGATAATGAATTTGGAGCAAGACCTCTAAAAAGAGCTCTGCAAAGAAATATTGAAGATGAAATATCTGAAATGATTTTAAAAGGAGATATCAATAAAGGCGATATAGTTTCTGTAGATACTGATACAGAAGGAAACCTTAAATTATTTAAAAAAGTAGAAGAATCAATAAAATAAAACAAAAAAGTCTAGCATAATGCTAGACTTTTTGGTTTTATAAATTTATTTAAAATTTTTAATTAAAGCTATTTTTTCATAAAACTATACCAATAAATACCGCCGACAAACAATGCTCCTCCGACAATATTTCCTAAAGTAACAGGAATTAAATTTTTAATGACAGTACTACTCAAATTTAATGTTTGCAATAAATTAGCATCCACTGCCATACCTGCTGCTGTTTGCTTCAAAAATAATCCTGCTGATAAATAATACATATTTGCAACTGAATGCTCAAATGCGCTTGTGATAAACATCATTATCGGAAAAAATATTCCCAGTATTTTACCTGTGGTATCTTTTGCAGAATAAGCCATCCAAACAGCAAGACAAACAAGCCAATTACAAAGTATTCCTCGTGCAAAAGCCTCAGTAAATGTTAGATTCACTTTCCCCAAAGCTATTTTCAAGGCATAAACTCCGTGCGCTGACGAATTATATTCCCAAAGTCCTGATAAATACATTAAATAAGCCAACAAAACAGAACCTATAATATTACCAATATATACCCAAAACCAATTTCTCATAACTTTAAAGAAACTAATTTTATTTTCTAAATAACCTATACTCAGAAGAGTATTTCCTGTAAAAAGTTCTGCACCACAAATTACTACAAGCATAAGACCTGTACTAAAAACAACTCCAGCTATAAACCTAGCAAACCCCGCGCTAGGAATATCATGCATTGCCATTGTTGATCCTATAGCAGCAAAAGCTATGTATGCCCCTGCTAAAATACTAAGTGCTAAGATTTTATTTATAGGCATAACAGCTTTCTTTAAGCCTGCATCAAGTCCAATATCTACTAGTTCTTTTGGTGGATAAAAATTCATTTTCCCCCTCTTTTCCTGCAAATTTTTCTTTGATAAGTAGTTTGATTCTAGTATATA
>JAJDHX010000055.1 GCA_030266395.1 Selenomonadales bacterium OttesenSCG-928-I06
TTTTCAGAAGTTCCTTTTGTGGCAAGGTCCCAAACAAAATCAAAAGGATTGTTTAAATCCAGATTCCAGTCATCAACAAAATCTTTGAATTTTTTGCGATCATTATATATTTCTCTTATTTCGTCAAATACAGAATAATCATTCCTTTTCATAGAAACATCCTTTCCAATAATCGAAATAAAAACATCTATATAACATAATTATGAAAAATTTAGATAAAATGCAACTAATCATTAAAAGATAAAAAAGACTCTTATAAGAGTCTTTTAATATTTATTAGAAAAGTTGTAACACCATATCTTGTTCTGCGTGCTTAAATCCAATTCTTTTATATAGAGGCATTGCCTTAAATTCTGCTTTTATAAATATTTCATTTATTCCGTTTTCTTTTGCCAAATCTAAAGTTGCTTTAAGTACTTTTGCTCCTATACCTGCACCTCTGTATTCAGGCAAAGTATACACATTAAACAAATAACCAATCTTCCCTGTGGGATTATTAGCTTTTGGTAAGTGATCATAAAAGCAAATCATTACTGTTGAGATAATTTTATTTTCTTTTTCAGCTACAAAACAAAAAAATGAATTATCATCAAAATGTTTTTGCATATAGTTTATTGTGTTTGCTTTAAATTCATCAGATGACTTTTTACTGGCAGTTTCAAGCAGGAAATCCATCCGAAGATCAGCCAAAATATTTATTTCATCTTTAGTAGCAAGCCTAATATTAAAATTCAAGTAAACTCCCTCCTTGAACAAATGATTAAATTGATTATATCATTTTGATCTTGCCAGTCAAGCAAAACTTAAAAAAACAAATTAAACAAAACTTTAGTTAAGAAAAATATAATCAATTGACAATATTAAATTGACAAGCTAAGATATAAAAAACACTAGTATTACAAGTATTGTCAAGGAGTGCAGCCATGACAGTTAAAAAATTGCCACATAAACATAGCCAAAACACTGAAGAAATATTAGCTAAAATGCCTGATACAAAATACTTTCTGGAAGCTGCAACAAGCTTTCAGCAAATCAGTGATGGCACAAGACTGCGTATTTTCTGGTTATTATGCCATAGTGAAGAATGTGTAAGCAATATTGCCGCCGCTGTTGGCATGACAGATGCTGCTGTTTCTCATCATCTGAAAAACCTTAAACAAAATGGTCTTGTAGATAGCAGGCGAATCGGAAAAGAAATACACTATAAGCTGGCTGAAAACGAAAAAGCAGAGCTTATCCATAAAATAACAGACAGCTATTTTCAAATGAGTTGTCCTAATATAAAAAATAAAAAATAGCGTATGTCTCAGATATTTCTGAAACATACGCTATTTTTATGCTGTTTGTAAATCAGTTTTACGTTCTTTGATTTCTGGGTTGAATTCAGTTACATTTAGTGCTCTGATTGCATTTAAGATAGCTATTACAGATACGCCAACATCTGCAAAGACGGCTGCCCACATGGAAGCATAACCTAAAGCACCAAGTACAAGTACAACACCTTTTATTCCCAAAGCTAAAATTATATTTTGTCTGACAATACCTAAAGTCTTTTTAGATATCTGAATAGCTGTAGAAATTTTAGATGGTTCATCTGTCATAATTACTATATCAGCAGCTTCTATTGCTGCGTCAGACCCTAAACCGCCCATTGCAATACCTATATCGGCACGAGCAAGTACAGGAGCGTCATTTATACCATCGCCAACAAAAACCAGTTTACCACTGTGAGAAGTTTGTTTTAATAATTCTTCCATCTTGTTTACTTTATCTGCTGGCAAAAGCTCTGTATAGGCTTTATCAAGTTTTAACTCTTTAGCAACTTTTTGACCTACAGCATCCATGTCTCCAGTCAACATGACAAGCTTTTGGATTCCAAGGGCTTTTAGATCAGCAATTGCTTGCAGTGCATCAGCTTTAACTTTATCTTCTATTACCATAAACCCTGCATATTTATTGTTAACTGCCACATGAATAACAGTTCCTTCAGGGATGTTATCAGAAATTTTTATCTCTGCTGCCTTCATTAACTTAGCATTGCCTACCAAAACAATTTTATCATCAATATGAGCTTTTACACCTTGCCCAGGGAACTCTTTCATATCAGAAATTCTTGTTGTATTAATTTTTTTACCATAAGCATTTTTAATAGATACAGATATCGGATGATTAGAATAATCTTCTGCATAAGCAGCAAGTTCTAATAAATCTTCTTTAGCAAAATCAGTTGTTTTAATTTCGGTTACAGTAAAGGACCCTTTAGTTAAAGTGCCTGTTTTATCAAAGACAACTATTTCTGTAGCTGCCAGAGCCTCTAAATAGTTACTGCCTTTAACAAGTACCCCGGATTTGGAAGCTCCGCCGATTCCGCCAAAGAAACTAAGTGGTACAGAAATAACTAAAGCACAAGGACAAGAAATAACTAAGAAGACCAAAGCACGGTGTACCCAAGTGGCAAATTCTGCACCTGTAATTAACGGAGGCAAAGTTGCTAAAAGAACAGCTGCAAAAACAACTAACGGAGTATAATAACGAGCAAATTTCGTTATGAAATTCTCGTTTTGACTTTTCTTATTACTGGCATTTTCAACTAAATCAAGTATCTTAGCAACTGTGGATTCTCCAAATTCTTTGCTTACCTTAATATTTAAAATCCCGCTTTGATTGATACAGCCGCTTATAACCTCATGACCTGTTTGAACTTCCCGTGGCACGGATTCTCCTGTAAGAGCCGAAGTATCCAAAGAAGAGTAACCTTCAGTTACAATCCCGTCCAGAGGAACGCGTTCACCAGGTTTAACTACAATAATATCATTTACTTTTACTTCTTCAGGGTCTACCTGAATGAGTTTATCATCTCTTAAGACATTAGCAAAATCAGGTCTTATATCCATTAAATCTGAGATAGATTTACGTGATTTGTTGACAGCATAGGCTTGAAACCATTCGCCAACTTGGTAGAAAAGCATAACTGCCACACCTTCTGCATATTCGCCAAGAATAAGTGCGCCAATGGTGGCAATAGTCATCAGAAAATTTTCGTCAAATACTTGACCACGTCTGATGTTTTTAAGAGCCTTCCAGATAATATCACTGCCTATTATTACATAGGCAATCAAAAATAATATTATTTCAGTTGTTTCAGCTATAGGCAAAACCAGAGCACCTACAAAAAAGGCCATAGCTAATAAAATGCGTTGGAGATGTTTTTTTTGTTTACCATCCAATGTCTTTCCTTCAACAACAGTTACACTTGACTCTACTTTTTTAATAGTTGCTTTTACTTTATTAAAAGTTGCTTCAAAATTGTCATTTTCAGCTTCTATAGTCATCTTTTGAGCAACAAAATTGACGTTAGCATCTTTTACACCATCAACTTTTTTAATCGCATCTTCAATTTTAGCTGCACAATTAGCACAATCTAGATTTTCTAACTTAAAAGTTTTTTTCATAATCAAAAATCCCTTTCAATCTTGTTTTTAAAAAACAAGAACAAATAAAACCTCCAATCAAAACATTCAAACATCTATACTGGTTAATTAACCAACAAGTTTTATATCTGATTCAATTTTTTTGACAGTAGCTTTAACTTCATTAAAGATAGTATCAAATTTATCATCAGGAGCTTCTAAAACCATTTTTTGATACATGAAATTTACACTTGCTCCAATAACGCCATCAACTTTTTTAATCGCATCTTCAATTTTAGAAGCGCAATGAGCACAATCTAAGTTTTCTAATTTAAAAGTTTTTTTCATTATAACATTCCCTCCTTTATTTTAACTATTAAAATTAACAAGCTAAACAAATTACAACAATTAAACATTCAAGCAATAATTTAAATGTTGTGTTTAATTTAGTATATGCAGAAGCAGAATAAATGTCAAGCAAAAAATTATGATAAGCATACATCTACTGCGTTGGTTTTAGAAATGAGACCAGTTGCGTAGGAAACTACGCGGCCTGCCCTCATTTCTAAAATCCGCCTTGTATCTGCATACTTCTCATAATTTTTTGAACTGGGTGGTGCAGATGTTGGGGCTGCAAAAAGGAGTTTATATTGGAAGTTTTGTTTAATATTTTTTGTTTTGCTAAAAATATAATTCGTTGACAAAATTAAGAATTTAGAATAATATATACTATACAGGGGTATAGTATAATAAAGAAGAATATACGGGGGTAAATATGGCTGGAGAATTAAACAATACTGTTGATCGTGATCAAAAGTTGAAAGAAAATCTTTTGAAAAGACTTAATAGAATAGAAGGTCAAGTTCGCGGTATCAAAGGTATGGTGGAAAAAGATATATATTGTGATGATGTGCTTCAGCAAATTTCAGCTGTTCAGTCAGCAATAGATTCTGTAAGCAAACTAGTATTAGAAAATCATATCAGAACTTGTGTAGTAACAAAAATCAAAAAAGATGATCAAGAAATTATTGATGAATTGTTAAAGACCATTGGTAAAATGTTATAAACCTATTTATTAAGTCGGGAGGCTTAAATATGGATAAGAAAATAATGAATGTTGGAGGTATGACTTGTGCTGCTTGTTCCAACAGAATAGAAAGAGTTGTTGGGAAACTGCCTGGTGTAGTAAAAGCCAACGTTAATTTAACTACAGAAAAATTAGCTGTAGAATATGATGAAAACCAGGTGTCTCTTGATAAAATAAAAGAATCTGTAGAAAAAGCTGGTTTTAGTATATCAGAGGAAATTAAATCTTCAGAAGTGATTATTCCAATAGGAGGAATGACTTGTGCAGCTTGCTCCAGCAGGATCGAAAGAGTAGTAGGTAAGCTGGCAGGAGTAACAACTGTTTCTGTTAACCTTGCTACAGAAAAAGCTGCGGTTTCTTATATTCC
>JAJDHX010000056.1 GCA_030266395.1 Selenomonadales bacterium OttesenSCG-928-I06
CCTACTTGACTTCCTGAGTCCAATGTTATTGTAGATGCTGAAATTATATGTGCTTTGTCTTCTATTGCTAATTGCAAAGCTGAGCCGGATTTCATAGCAAATGTTGAATCATCTCCCATAATAATATCTCCTCTTTTTACCATAGCAGCTGAATCTGTTGAATTTGGATTTGCTACTTGATCTGTTTTGTAGAGATATAATGTTCCTGCTTCTATTTTGAATTGAGCTGCATCACCAAGTTTATTACTGCCACCAAGATACCATGTTCCTTCGCCTGTTTTGGTGATTGTACCGCCGTCTCCTGTCATTGGATCAAGCATAAATAGTTTTTCATCTATACCTGCATCTGTATCTACTTGTGTATCAATAGTTATTGTGCCTTCATTGTAAATTGAGTTTGCCTCTCCGGCAGCAAGGTTGCCTGTGAAAATGCCTGAGCTTATTGTCATTGTGCCGTCATTCCATATCGCACCACCAGCAACTCCCGCTTTGTTGCCTATGAAAGATACTTCTGTCAAATCATCTATTACGCTAATTATGGAATTAAATATTGCTCCGCCATTTCCATCTGCTGTATTACTACTGAAATTTACTTCTGTTAATTTTCCTATTACACCACCATAATAATTGCCTATTGCTCCACCACTATATTTTTCTCCATCATAAGAGCCTGCTGTGTTGCCAATAAAATCAACTTTTATTAAATCGCCTATTTCACTATCAATGCAATTTAATATCGCGCCACCTAAACCAACTGCTGAATTGCCACTAAAACTTGCATTTGTTATAGTGCCTATTTTACTTTCATAATTATTATAGATTGCGCCACCTAAACTGCCTGCTTCGTTGTTTGTGAAACTTACATTGGTTAAATTGCCTATTATACTTTCTGCATCGTTGTATATTGCACCGCCGTCACCGTGTAAATCTCCTAATATAGTTCCACCTGCTTTATTGCCACTAAAAACAGCATTAGTTATATTGCCCATTTCACTGTTGTCATTGTTGTAAAGTGCGCCGCCATCAAATTTAACTGCTGTATTATTAATAAAGTTTACATCTTCTAAACCGCCCATTTCACTATAATTTAAGTTTACTAATGCACCGCCATAATTTGCTTCATTGCCAATGAAATTTACTTTTGTCAGATCTCCAATTATAGCATAATTATAATTGTATACTGCGCCACCAATATCACTTGCTGTATTGCTTATGAAATCAACTTCTTTTATGTCGCTCATTGTACTTTTATCATTAGCTATTGCGCCGCCACGAAATGTTGCTACATTACCAACAAAACTTGCTTTTATTATATCGCCTATTTCAGCAGACGCAGTATTGGATATTGCACCACCATAGTTTGCTTCATTGCTAATGAAAGATACTTTTTCTAAATTGCCTATTTTACTATACTCATTATTGGCTATTGCTCCGCCACTGTTATTTGCTGTATTACCAATAAAGGATACTTCTGTTAGACTATCTATTTCACTTTTATGAAAATTAAATATTGCTCCACCGGCATCTGCTACTGTATTGCTGTTGAAACTTACATTTGTTAATTTTCCCATTATAGCATAATAATGATTGTCTATTGCTCCACCAGTAGAAGGCGCTTCATTGGCAGTAAAACTTATATTTGTTAAATCACCTATGGTACTTTTATAATTGACTATTGCTCCTCCATAGATACTTGCTGAGTTGTTGCTGAAACTTACATTTGTTAGATTGCCGATTATACTTTCATCATTGCAGATTGCTCCACCACCCAGACCTTTTCCTGATGAATTTCCAATAAAACTTGAATCCTCTATATTGCCTATTTCACTTTTAAAATTATATATTGCTCCACCAACACCAATACTTGAATTGCTGATAAAATTCACATTTCTCAAATTGCCTATTTTACTAGATTCATAATTAAATATCGCAGCACCATTTTGTGCTGAATTATTTACAAAATAAAATGCCGAGCCGTCTGCTGCCACTAAATCAAGTTTTGATCCATTTGCAAGATGAATTGCACCGCCTCTTTCGGTTGTAATATTTCCTACTATCCCAAAAACAGCGCCTTCTTCTAATTCTATTTTGCCTGATTTATTTTCTGCTATAACTAATCTGTTTTCATCAGAACTTGCACTTGCAAATACTGCACTGCCGTTTTCCGCTATTTTTAATGTAGCTATATTTGTTGCATCTGCCGCAGAATTAAAAGTCAAGTTTTTTAATGTTGTGCCTAGTTGCGAAATATCATTTATTAATAAAGTACCTGAATTTATATCTACACCATCGGCAAAGTAATTATCTACTGTACCTTTTAAATTTACTGTTCCGCTAAATTCAGTTGCATTTACAGTAGAAGCACTTGCAGCTTTAGCTCCAAGAACCAATTTACCACTGACTGCACTGCCTGTTAAAGTTGTGCTTTCTGATGATTTATTTGCTGTTATAGAACCGCCTTCAAATATGTAATCTCTATTGCCACTCACATACATTCCTGCTACTTGAACACCACCATCATTAACTTTAATGGTTCCTGCTCCATTGCTTGTAAAGTTTACTATATCTCCATGCAAGAATTGATTGTTTGTGCCATTCCACTTTTTGTCTTGAATGCCCCATTTATCATTAGTCGCTCCAGTCCAAGTTACTACTTCATTATTAACGGTTTTATTGACTGTAGCTGTTATACTTGATGCATTTCCTGCAACAGTAACCGCTCCTGCTGCTCTGCTGTCTGCAAGGTTTTCACCACGCAAAGTAGGAGTAGTGCTTGCTAATTTGCCTATAAAATTGCCACCACTTACTAAAGTATATGTACCTGTTTTTTTATTTAAAGAAAGCAAGTCAATATTTATACTGTTGCCTACTGTTATTGTGGTTGCTGTTAATTTAAGCATTTCATTTGTGGTTGCATAACCCAAATCAAAACCAAGAGTACTTGCAGCGCCTAAGATAATTTTACCATTATTATTTGCAGTAATACTATTACCGCCGCCCACTGCCAAGGTTGCACCTGTCGCCAAATTGAAAGATGACTGTGTATTTGCCCCAGCTAAAGTTATTGAACCTGCTGCAACTTTAGCAGTTACATCAATTGGATTAGCATTTGAAACTTCATCTGTTCTATAAAGATATAAAGTTCCCTCTTTTATATTAATAGTTGTTCCTCGAGCCATACTGCCTGTATATGTAAAAGAATTGCCTCCACCAAGTTTCCAGGTTCCGTTACCTTCTTTTTCTATAGTTGTGCTATAAGAGCTGACAGTTCCTGCCATTTGGTCACGCATATCAAGCACTGAATTACCTTGTAAATCGATATGTAGAAGTGAGTTCATAGAATTCTGCAAATAAATGGAATTTGCAGAATCTTTACTTAAGTTACCTGCAAACAGCAGACTTTCGCCATTTTTCAAACTTACAGCTAATTTTCCGCTAACATTGTAAATTGCACCACCATTATTAGTAGTTGCTGTATTGCCTACAAAGCTACCTGAACCTACTGTTAAATCTGAACCACTTTTGTAAATTGCACCACCAAAAGATGCTGCTGTATTGCCTACAAAAACCACATTGTCTAGATTATCAATTGTTATTGAAGACATTTGTACTGCACCACCAGCATTTCCTGCTGTATTACCGATAAAATTCACATTTTTTAAGTAACCCATTTCCCCAGAAATTTTATAAATTGCACCACCAGAAGATGCTGTATTCTTGACAAAACTTATATTTTCCAAGTCCCCTACTTTAGAACTATTAATGCTGTATATTGCGCCACCATGATTTTTCTTTGCCTGATTGCCAACAAAGTTAGAGTCTTTTATATTACCTATTTCAGCACTAGAATTATATATTGCACCACAATTATCAGCTTCATTATTGACAAATTCTACTCTTGTTAAATCTCCTATTACAGCAGAAGAACGATTCATTATTGCGCCGCCATCACTTGCTAAATTGCCGATAAACTTTGCATCTGTTATAGCACCTATTACAGCAGAATCACTATTTATTGCACCGCCAAATCCACTTGATTCATTTCTGATAAAGTTTACTTCTGCTAGATCTCCTATTGTAGCACTAGTATTATTGAGTATTGCACCACCATAAATACTTGATGAATTAGCAATAAAGTCCACATTACTTAAATCACCTATACTGGCAGAAGAATTATTGAATATTGCACCACCATAAGAACTTGCTTTATTGCCAATAAAAATTGCATTTGTTAAACCACTTAGTTCACCATTATTCAAGTTTGATATTGCACCACCAGAACCAGTTGCACTATTGCCAATAAAGTTTACAGTTGCCAAATTATTTATTGTACCACCAGCATTGTAAATTGCACCGCCACCTTGCAAAGAACTATTATAAAAAAAAGAAGCTGTTGTTAGTGTAAGTGTTTTTCCGCTGTCAACAAAGATTGCTCCACCATATTTTTCGGCACTATTGTTTACAAAGATAGTATCGTTAGTTATAGATAAATCTTCATCAACATAAATAGCTCCGCCATTTTCAGCAGAAAGGTCTTGATAAATTTCTGTCTCAGCAATCCCTGTTCCGGCACAGCTCAAAAGAACTAGAACTGACAGATTTCCACACAGAATAGCTCTTTTTGTTTTCTTGCCAAATAAATTTCTTAGCCAACTTGATTTTGTTTTTTTCGTAGACAGAGGTACTAAAATTTCATTGTTTTCTTTGTGATTAATTTCCATATACATACAAATTCGCTCCTTAATGTTTATACTTTTACAAAAAACTAACGGTGAATATAATTCTACATATTTCTAATAATTCCTACATTATGTTATTAATAAAAGGTTTTTTAAA
>JAJDHX010000059.1 GCA_030266395.1 Selenomonadales bacterium OttesenSCG-928-I06
TGCTTTAAACTTTCACTTTGCCCTTTTGTTATAAGAGCTTGAATAAGCTCATCTATTTCCCCGTCTAAAATAAAATCCAATTTATGCAAAGTCAAACCTATTCTATGATCTGTAACTCTTTTTTGCGGGAAATTATATGTCCTTATTCTCTCACTTCTGTCACCAGTACCTACTTGGCTTTTTCTGTTTTCCGCAAGTTCTGCATGCTGTTCTTGTTGATACAACTCTAAAACCTTAGCTCTCAAAACCCGCATCGCTTTCTCGCGATTTTTAAGCTGCGATTTCTCATCTTGACATTGTACAACTATGCCTGTCTTTAAGTGAGTTATCCTAACTGCTGACTCTGTTCTATTAACATGCTGTCCACCTGCACCACTTGCACAATATGTATCTATTCTAAGATCATTAGGATCAATTTCAACTTCCACATCTTCAGCTTCTGGAAGCACAGCAACAGTCACTGTAGAAGTATGAATTCTGCCGCCAGATTCTGTTGTAGGTATTCTTTGGACTCTGTGAACACCGCTTTCATATTTAAGTTTAGAATAAGCATTGTCACCTTCTATAACAAAAACAACTTCTTTAAAACCACCTAAATCAGAAACATTGGAATCCAAAATTTCTGTTCGCCAGCCTTGTTTTTCAGCATAGCGAGTATACATTCTAAATAAATCTCCTGCAAAAAGAGCAGCCTCATCACCACCTGCTCCGCCTCTTATCTCAACAATGACATTTTTATCATCATTAGGATCCTGAGGCAATAAAAGGATGTGAAGCTCACCTCTTAATAATTCTATCTTTTCCTTAGACTCTTTATAATCTATCTCTGCCATTTCTCTTAATTCATCATCAAGCTTTTCTTCAAGCATCTCTTTAGCTTCTTGAAATGACTTAACATATTTTTTCAAGTCTCTATATTTTAGTATTATAGGAGTAAGTTTAGAGTGGGCTTTAGATAAATTCTGCCAATTCTTCATATCGCTCATTACTGAAGGATCACTTATCTTTGACTCTAAATCAAGATATTTATTTTCTAATGACTCTAACTCCATAAACTCCATATCTTCTTGTGACATGATATTCCTCCTGGAACCATCTATTTTTCCTGATCCACATTTGCTTCCGGATCAACAGTGTACAATGCTTTTATGGCCACTTCTATTTGATCATCATTTGGTTCTCTGGTAGTTAAGTATTGCAGATACAAACCTGGCGAAACAAGTGTATTTATAATTCCACTTTCATGCTTTGCTGCCAGACGAATAATTTCATATGACACCCCTGCAACTACAGGCAAAAGCACTATTCTGCTAGTTATCCTCCAAAACAAATCAGGCCAACCTAAAAAAGCAAAAACAAATATACTTATCAGCATAACAATAAACAAAAAATTCGTCCCACAACGAGGATGTATTGTACTAAAAGGTCTAATGTTTTCTACATTTAACTCCAGACCTTTTTCATAAGCATGAATTGTTTTGTGTTCTGCTCCATGATATTCAAAAACTCTTTCTATATCTTTAAGCCTAGAAATTAAATAAATATAGGCTATAAATATTCCCAAACGTAAAAATCCTTCAAAAAAATTCAAAAGAATCGGGTCAGTAGTCAAAAAGCTGATATATTTTGCACTATAAGTAGGAACTATTACAAAAAGTACAATACCAAGTACGAGTGCAATACCCATAGTTATTATTATCTCTTTAGTAGTTATTTCTTCTTCCTCATCTCCTTGCACTTGAGCCGAAAAAGAAAGCGCCTTCATGCCATATACCAAAGATTCTCCCAAAGCTATTACGCCTCTCAGCATTGGTTTCTTTAAAATAGGATATCTATCACTTAATGAATTCACATTATCTGTTTTTACAATAATATTTCCCGAAGGTTCACGCACAGCAGTAGCTATCACATTTTGCTTGCGCATCATAACACCTTCAATTACGGCTTGACCACCTACAAATGGTTTATTTGACATCTTTTTTCCTCTTTATTTTATTTAAGAAGCTAAAACTTATTATATATTATTTCAAGATCTATAATATATTATTTCGTAAAAATTAAATATACAAATACAGCAGAGCATTTAATATGCTCTGCTGCTGTTTGATCTTTAGTTGTTTTGACCGTAACGTTTATTAAACTTTTCAACCCTACCACCTGCAGCAATAGTTCTTTGCTGACCTGTATAAAATGGATGACAGTTTGAACAAACATCTACTCTTAAGTTCTCTTTTACAGAACCTGTTTCAAATGAAGTCCCACAACCGCATGTAACTTTTACTTTATGAAAATTCGGATGAATTTTTTCTTTCATTTCCTGCACCTCGCTTTAATGCCACTATTTTCTTAAGTACCAAGTAATTATATCACAATAAAAAATCGTATGCAAGAATTATCTAAATTTTTCTTTTTTCTCTAAATTTCTTATATTACTATATCCAAATTTTCTTTGTTTATAAAAAATTAACGTCACTACAACTCAGGTTGAGAAAACCCAAATCATAGCGACGTTAATAAACAATAAGGTTTATTGCTGTATCCCTTTTAAAGTACAGACTTTTTCCTAAAGCAAACATAATGTTTTCATTTATTTTTAACATTTATTTTTACTCTAAGACATATACTTTAATGTCTTGTATCCCATAATCTAAAGCTTCCTGTCTTGTATTAAAAGCAAGATCAATTCTATTGCCCTTAATAGCAGAGCCTTGGTCTGCTGCAACAGCTTCACCATAACCCTCTACAAAAACTTTAGTACCCATAGGAATAACTTTTGGGTCAACGGCAACAACACCTTTTTTTACAGTACCACCTACATAAGTTTTATCACCCCAGATACCATTATCTAGAGGACCAGGTGCATAAGCAGTGGATTTCATATTTAAAACTTTTTTATACTTTTTTGGTGCTTTATTTAAATAATCATCCTGAAAATCACTTTCATAAAGATAATCATCTAAATCAAAAAGAGTTGCTAAAATTAAAATTTGTTCCTGGTAAGGTTCAATAATAGGTGAAACCCTTTCAGCCACCTCTGCTCTAACCTTATCTTTAACATACTCTTCTGCTATTTGTTTTAGCATTTCTTTACCTTCTGGAGTTTTAACTGATTTCATTGATTTTCTTATTTCATCATAACTAGAAACAATAAGATCATTTGCATCGCCTGAAATACCTAATTGTTCTAAAGCTTCTTTAGCTACTCTCTTTTGAAGAGCATCTTTATTTCCACTTTTAATTTCCTGTTTTACTTTAACTAATTCAATTAAAGTGTTAGTAACTTCAGGTTTACCCATAAATTCAAGAACATCAGTTACACCAGCTGCATTTACAGTTACAGCTTTATTTAAATCAAATTTATCAGAAGTTAAAGGAGCTGCTAAAATCATAGGCACCATTAACAATGTTGCCACTAATTTTTTCATCTTCTTTATCTCCTCTCTAGTCGCAGCTATATTTTTTACTGCGTTGACCATTTTAGCATACTCATTACATATCTTTCAATGGTAATAATATCTAAAAAAAGGAGGAATATATTATAAGATTTATCATTATTTTCATATCTTCATTTATATCTATTGTTCTTATCTTACCAGCTATCTTAGCTTTCTCTCTTAATCCAACAAACAATATTTCTTCCCAAAACCTTATCTCAGAAATACAAAATGAGGATTCTATCAATATCAGAGTCCACATGACAGACACTAATAAAATAGAAGTTATAGACCTGGAAGAGTATATTAAAGGTGTTGTTGCCGCAGAAATGCCTGCCGAATTTGAACTTGAAGCCTTAAAAGCCCAAGCAGTTGCTGCTCGCACCTATGCGGTGAAAAACATGTTATTAATAGACGAAAACAAAGGAGTAAATGAAGCACATATAACTTCAAGCGAAAAAACAGATCAGGCTTTTCAAAACAAAGAAAAATTAAAACAAAAATGGGATTCAAAATTTGATGACTATTACACAAAAATAGCTATGGCAGTAAACACTACACGAGGTTTAATTTTAACATATGATAACAAACCAATAGAAGCCTATTACCATTCTACAAGTGGTGAAAAAACAGCCAGTGCCAAAGAAGTTTGGGGTAATGATTTGCCGTATTTACAAAGTGTTCCTTGCACCTGGGACACTCAGTCTTCAAGATATTTAGACAATAAAGAATTCAGTTTAAAAGAACTTGAAAACAAACTTAACAGACCAATAGAAATGCCTGCCAGTATAAACAACCAATCTTTAATCAATATATTAGAAAGAACTGATTCAGGCAGAGTTGCAAAAGTTAAAATTGGCGATACAGTTTTTTCAGGACAGCAAATCAGAGAACTTTTAAACTTGCGTTCCACAAATTTCAACTTTGATTTAAAAGAAAATAAAGTATTAATAAATACTGTTGGTTATGGTCACGGTGTAGGAATGTGTCAATACGGAGCAAATGGGCAAGCAAAAGAAGGCAGATCATTTAAAGACATATTGACCTATTATTATAGAGACACAAAATTAACTAATATCAAAGACATAAAAGAACTGGATGTTTTTAGAAACAATTAAAAGACTAAAGGTACAACACCTTTAGTCTTTTTCCTTTTTTGTCCCAAGAATAAAATTTTACCAAATTGGACATAC
>JAJDHX010000057.1 GCA_030266395.1 Selenomonadales bacterium OttesenSCG-928-I06
CCTTGTATATGAATACTTCTAATGATTTCTTGGCTAAGTGGAAGTTATGTATTCTTCCTTTCGAAACCCTCTTAACGGTTCGCTTCGAAAAAGTTACTAAACCTTTCTGCAATACTTAGCATAACTGGGAGGCAGCTGAGGAGTTTGGAGTTAATCCAGGGATATTGGCAGCTGCTATATATGCAGAGCATAGTTTGAATGTGGATTGGAAGGATCATTTAACTGATGTTCCAGGTGGTTATGCTGGATTTAACACTTCGATTGGAGTTTCTCAAGTACAAGTTGAAACAGCTAAACTTTTAGAAGAAAAAGGATATATGCCTAAAATTATTAGAGTGGATGACGGTCTGACTTATTTGGAAACTGGATCTATTTATGATACAGAAACAATGATGCGAGTTAATAGTTTAAGAGATCCTAAAACTAATATTAGATATGCTGCTGCGTATTTGAAGAATTTTCAAGATAACTGGGCAAGTGAATATCCTGTAATTGCTGGTGATTCTGCAGTTTTGACAACGTTGTTTAATCAAGGTCAACTAAATCCACCACATCCAAATCCTACCCCAAATGATTTTGGTAGGTTTGCAGCGAAATATTATTCTCATGTATGTGGGCTACTGGGATTGTAAAATGATGGCTAATTTGATATAATCTAGAAAGAGAAATGTTATGATTGTAAGATAAGTTATTTGGATGTGAGGTGCTAATTTTGAAAAAGCTACTAATCATAATTTTAATACTTTTGATTGGAGTTGTTTTTTCGTTTTTTATATATTGGAGAATAGCTATATCAGAATGCGAACGCCTCACTTATCAGTATGGTAAAGAATTCGAAACAGTCCTTAAAAAAGATGGACCTTTATATGATAAAATAGAGTATATTAAAATACTAGATTATTCAGATACAGATGCTAGGGTTTACTGTGTGTGGTCATTTAAAGCTGGCGGAAATGCTGGTGGAGATATAATAAGATTTTCAAAAGAAGATGGGCAGTGGGTATATAAAGGTTATGGTACTGTTTGGTCGAAAAAAGGCAATGCTGATGATTTTGTGTGGCCATATGTACGATGATTTTCTAAATAACTTTAGAGGTGTTTTATTTTGAAAAAGCTACTAAAGATACTTTTAATACTTTTAATTGGAGTTGTTTTTTCATTTTTTATCTATTGGAGACTAGCTATCTTGGAATGCGAACGCTTCACTTCAGAATATGGTAAAGAATTTGAGACGATCTATCAAGAAAATACCAGCATTGGTGAGATAGATTATCTAAAAGTATTGGATTATTCAGATACATTTGCTCGTGTTTATTATGTGTCGACATACCCAGAAGTAGGAAATGCTTGTGGCGATATAGTAACGTTTACAAAAAAAGATGGACAGTGGGTTTATAATTGTTGGGAGAAGACTGTATGGTCAAAAAAAGGAAATGCCGATGATTATATATGGCCATACATACGATGATGTTGTAAGCAGATGTAGAGGTGTTTTATTTTGAAAAAACTACTAAAAATACTATTAATACTTTTAATTGGAGTTGTTGTTTTATTTTTTATATATTGGGGAGCAGCTATCTTAAAATGCGAATATCTTACTTATCAGTATGGTAAGGAATTTGAGACAGGTTATAAAGAAACTAATATGATTGATAGTGTAGATTATTTTAAAGTATTAGATTACTCTGATACATCTGCTAGAGTTTATTATGTTTCTGAGTATAGTGGAAATATATTAAGATTTTCAAAAGAGGATGGGCAGTGGGTATATAAAAATTGGAGTACAGTGTGGTCAAAGGGTGGAAATGCTGACGAGATCATGTGGCCATATGTACGATGATTTTCTAAATAACTTTAGAGGTGTTTTATTTTGAAAAAGCTACTAAAGATACTTTTAATGCTTTTAATTGGGGTTGTTGTTTTATTTTTTATTTATTGGGGAGCAGCAATTTTAAAATGTGAATATCTTACTTGTAAATATGGCAAGCACTTTGAGACAGGTTATAAAGAAACTAATATGATTGATAGTGTAGGTTATTTTAAGGTATTAGATTATTCAGATACTTCTGCTCGCGTTTATTATGTATCCACATACAAGCATATATATAAAAACAAAGAGATAACTAATAGGGACGGAAATATAATTTCCTTTACAAAAAAAGATGAGCAATGGGTTTATAAAAGTTGGGAAAGATTTGTGTGGTCGTCAAGAAAGAGCATTGATGATAATGATTTTATATGGCCATATATACGATGATTTTCTAAATAACTTTAGAGGTGTTTTATTTTGAAAAAACTACGAAAGATACTTTCGGCTGGAGGTATTTTTGCGTAGTTTTTTGTTTTATGATGATGTTGTTGTATATGTTGGTCAGTAGGTTGTAATTTTTATATTGTGCTTTGGGTTTGGGGTATATAAAAGTTTTTAAAATAATAAATTGTGCCAATAGTTTAAAACGCATTAGAAGCTTTTCTGTGAAGCAGATGTATGTTTATCATGCGTTTTAAGCTATTGTTTTTTAAGAGGTATATATGAAAAAAAGAAGGTCTAATATAGATGATTTTTTGGAGGCTTTGGTTGATGCTGTTAATTTGACTAAGTCTATTAAGGAATTGCAGGTTGAGTATAATGTTTCTAATACTGTGTATAGGAATAATTATGATGATATTGAGAAGGCTTTGGAGCGAAGAGACAGGCTTAAGATGAAGGCTTCGCAGCATTTTCTGGAAGCTGAGTATAGTTATGCTTTGGCTGCTCATAAGAGGAGGCTGGCTCTTAGGGAGAAGGCTTTGGATCAGTGTGAGGAGGTTCTTTTGGCTTGTGTGGAGAAGGCCAAGGAAGGGTCTTATCAGCATGCTAAGATGGTTTGTGAGTTGGCAGGGTTTTTCGGGGAGAAGATTCCTGAGATTTTTAAGGGTAAGGGTGAGCCTTCTTTTGAGATTAATACTGGTGGCGGGCAGCTTGTTATTAGTTGGCAGGGTGAGGAGCAGCTTGATGAGGTGATTGATGTGGAGTGTTTGCCTCATGATGAGGAAGGCGGTGTGTTTGTTGTTGAGGATTGTCCTAAGATAGATGAGGGTGAGTTTGATGATGAGGATTAGGGAGGTGGATGTTTATTTCTGAGAGGAGGAAGGTTATTTCTTTGCCTTATAAGCCTAGGAGTTTTTGGGCAAGTGAGCTTCATCCGGCTTTGGAGAAGCATCGGTTTTCTGTTATTGTTGCTCACAGGAGGTTTGGCAAGACTGTGGGGACTATAAATCATTTGATTAAGAGGGCTGTTTTGAATAAGGAGAGGGCACCTAGGTATGCTTATGTTGCTCCTTTTCGGAATCAGGCTAAGATGATTGCTTGGGAGTATCTTAAGTATTATTCTGCTCCGCTTAGGCCTAAGGTGAATGAGACTAGTTTGTTTGTGGAGTTTATGTCAAGGCATGAGGCGTCTGACGGGGCTAAGGTTTTTGTGGTGGGGGCTGATCATCCTGATGCACTGCGTGGTACGTATTGGGATGGGGTTGTGATTGATGAGTATGCTCAGATTAAGTCTAATTTGTGGGATGAGGTTGTGAGGCCTTCTCTGGCAGATAGGGCTGGCTGGGCTGTTTTTATTGGTACTCCAAAGGGGCAGAATCAGTTTTATGAGGTTTATCAGCATGCTGAGCGGAGTAAGGATTGGTTTACTTGTTTGTTTACTGCTGAGGATACTGGGATTATTCCGGCGGCTGAGCTTGCGGATATGAAGTCTCAGATGACTGAGATGGCTGTGAGGCAGGAGCTTTATTGTGATTTTACTGCTAGTGCTTATAATGTTTTGGTGCCTATTGATGTTGTGACTGCAGCTGTCAGGAGGGATTATACTCGGGATGATGTTGCCGGGTCTGTTAAGGTTATTGGGGTTGATGTTGCCAGGTTTGGTGATGACAGGAGTGTGGTTTTTAAAAGGCAGGGGCAGGTTGCTTTGGAGCCTAAGGTTTATTCTGGTTTGAATAATATGGATTTGGCTGATAGGGTTTTGTTGGAGATAGATAGGTTTAAACCTAATGCGGTTTTTGTTGATGCAGGTCGTGGCGAGGGTGTTATTGATAGGCTTAGGCAGCTTGGCAGGAATGTTACTGAGATTAATTTTGGCGGGAAGGCGCTTAAGGATAGTGTTTATTATAATAGGCGCTCTGAGATGTGGGATAAGATGAGGGATTGGCTGGAGAAGGGCGGGGCTATTCCTGATTTGCCAGAGCTTAAGGCTGAGCTTACGGCGCCTGAGTTTGAAATTGATCATTTGGGTAGGATTAGGCTGGAGAGTAAGAAGAAGTTGAAGGAGAAGACTGGCAGGAGTCCGGATTTGGCTGATGCTTTGGCTTTGACTTTTGCGATGCCTGTGGTGCCTAAGCATTTGGCTGGACATGGGAGTAATAGGAGATTGATGTGTTCGACTGATTATGATGTTTTCAAAAACGCATAATAAACACTCACCTACTGCTAAAAAAAAATGATTATAAGCATACATCTACTGCGTTGGTTTTTAAAATCAGACTGCTTATGTACTGTGTGTACACTGCCCAGCCTGATTTTAAAAATCCGCCTTGTATCTGCATACTTATAATCATTTTTTTGGTCTTTGTGGTAAATGATCTATTTGCAATCCGCCTTGTATCTGAGTATTTCTTATGCGTTTTTGGCTTGGTGGCTGATTGGTTTTCTTGCTGTTCTTGGGGCTTTGCCCAAGAATTC
>JAJDHX010000058.1 GCA_030266395.1 Selenomonadales bacterium OttesenSCG-928-I06
CTGTAATCTTTACAAAAGGAATCAACTCATGACCTGTTGGCAAAAACACAGGCGTCTCAAAAACATGGACTACTTTTTGTTTTTCTTGGGAGCGACTGTCTTTTTGTCTTAGATAAGAATCTACAATACTTTTTAAATTATCTACACAAGTTGACTTTTCATCATACAAAAACATTGCTCCAGAATCACTTGCTTCAACAGTAATTTCCTCATTTATACCAGCTTTTTTCTTTTCTTCTGCCACCCACTCTTTATCAACTTCTATTTGAAATTTTTCAATAAGCGGTTCATAAATATCAGGCATTTGTGGAGTAACTTCATATACCATTATATTTGCAGAAGAAGCCATAGTCACAAATTCTTGGAAATAAACTGGTTCTGTAAAAATTATTCCTACTGTTTGTCCCGGAAAATCAGATATTACCTTAGAAAAATCAGTAACATCTTCACGTGTTAATTGTCTATTTAAACATTTGAAGTTCACTATAACAGTATAAACAATTTCGCCATCACTGAATTGCCAATATACATCTAATTCATGAGTGTCTTTTCTACCTTCTATAGCACAATCTTTTCTTACTTCTACATTTTTTACTTCTTCTTGTTGCAATAGATTCTGGTAAAAATCCTCCATAAATGTATCGTTCATCAATCTACACCACCATTACCATTATTAAAATCTATTTGTTGTTGTTTGGAAGGTGTCTCTTTATTTACTACAGCAAGTGCACCAACATTATCATTATCCCCTATTTTCATGACTTTTACACCTTGCGTATTACGTCCTGTAAGCGAAATATCATCAATATTCATCCTAATAACAATACCTTCACTTGTAATTAGTACTAAATCTTGATCTGGACGAACTATTTTTACACCAACTACTTGTCCGATTTTTTCACTAGCTTTTGATTTAATGTTAATTACACCTTTGCCGCCTCTAGCAGTAATTCTATATTTTTCAATCGCAGTTCGTTTGCCATAACCTGATGAAGTAATTGTTAAAACTTCATCTTCTTTACGAGCACTGCTATCCATACCAACTACTATATCATCTTTTTCCAGTTTAATACCTCTAACGCCTTGAGCAGTCCTACCCATTACTCTAACCCTGTCTTCATGGAATACAATTGCCTTACCATTTCTAGTACCAACAATAATATAATGGTCGCCAGAAGTCATTTTTACTGAAATTAGATCATCGTCATCAGCCAATGCTATAGCATAGATTCCACCTTTTCGTTTGGAATCAAGAGCTGTTAACTGAACTTTTTTAACAATACCTTTTTGAGTAGCCATAAATAAAAATACATCATCAGAGAATTCTTTTACAGGTATTACTGATGTAATCATTTCATCTCTCTCTAACTGCAGTAAGTTTACTATAGCAAGCCCCTTGGAAGTTCTGGTTACAGTCTCTGGAATTTCATAAGCTTTCAGCCTATGCACTTTTCCTCTTGAAGTAAAGAAGAGTAAATAATGATGAGTTGTTGTGATAAACAAATGCTCTATAAAGTCCTCTTCTTTTACACCCATTCCAGTTACGCCACGACCGCCTCTTCTTTGACTTCTATAAGTGTCAATAGGCATTCTTTTTATATAACCTTGATGAGTGATAGTAATAATTAAATCTTCTTCTGCTATAAGATCTTCCATATCCAGCTTAGAAGTATCTATTGTGATGACTGTTCTTCTTTCATCAGCAAACCTTCTTTTCACTTCCAGAAGTTCTTCTTTTATTATTTCCACTACTTTTTCTTCACTAGCAAGTATACCTTTTAAATATTCTATAGTCTCTAAAATATCCTTATATTCTTGCTCAATCTTGTCTCTTTCCAGCCCTGTAAGACGTTGCAAGCGCATTTCTAAAATTGCCTGAGCTTGTTTTTCACTTAATGAGAATTTTTCCATTAAGAGATTTCTTGCTTCTTCAGGGTTTTTAGATTCTCTAATAGTTTTTATTACCGCATCCAGATTATCTAGTGCAATTTTTAAACCTTCTAAAATATGTTCTCTGGCTTGAGCTTTTTCAAGATCAAACTTTGTTCTTCTTACAATAACTTCTTTTTGATGATTTATGTAATGATATAAAACCTCATGTAAATTTAAAACTTTTGGTGCTCCGTTAACTAAAGCAAGCATAATAACACCAAAACTGCTTTGCATTGGAGTGTGTTTATAAAGTTGATTTAGAATTACATTAGCATTAACATCACGTCTTAATTCAACTACAATACGCATACCATTTCTATCGCTCTCATCACGAAGATCAGTTATGCCATCTATAGTTTTGTCTCTTACCAGTCCTGCAATTTGTTCTATTAACTTAGCTTTATTTACTTGATAAGGAATTTCTGTTACTAAAATACGTTGTTTACCGCTCTGCATATTTTCAATACTAGCCTTAGCTTGCATTTTAATACTGCCACGACCTGTTGTATACGCAGAAACAATACCTTCAGTACCTAAAATTAACCCTGCTGTAGGAAAATCAGGGCCTTTAATGGCTGTCATTAATTCCTGAATAGTAATATCAGGGTTGTCCAACATCATGATTAAACCATCTACTACCTCACCTAAATTATGAGGTGGTATATTTGTAGCCATACCAACAGCAATACCGGAAGAACCATTAATTAATAAATTTGGTACTTTAGCTGGTAAAACCATCGGCTCTTGCATAGATTCATCGTAGTTTGGCATAAAATCAACAGTATTTTTATCAATGTCTTGCAACATTTCTTCTGCAATTTTAGCCATTCTTACTTCTGTATATCTCATGGCCGCAGCTGAATCACCATCAATTGAACCAAAGTTGCCATGACCGTCAATTAACATATAACGAGTAGAAAAATCCTGAGCCATCCTTACAGCTGCTCCATATACCGAGCTATCACCATGTGGATGGTACTTACCTAAAACATCCCCTACTATCCTTGCAGATTTTTTATAAGGTCTGTTTGAATGCATGCCTGCTTCATTCATCGCATATAAAATGCGGCGATGTACTGGTTTTAAGCCATCCCGCACATCAGGCAATGCCCTCATAACAATAACACTCATTGCATAGTCTATGTAAGAATTCTTCATCTCATCTTCAATTCTTATCGGTAAAACTTTACCCAACCCAAAATCCACTACCTTATCACCTCTAAAACAAGTTATTTTATATTTATAAGTCCAGAAATAATACCATATCAGACTATTAAAATGCCAATTAGTAATAATTCCTCACAAACTCAAAAAAACCCTTCCTAAATTAATAAATTATTAACTTTTTTAGAATATTTTTTTATTTGAGCATACTTAAAAAAACACCAAGAGTACTACATGATTTTCTTATCCGGTATTCTTGGTGTTTTCAAAATGCAATTATATTATACAAAGCCTTTTAAGACTCTATTTTTCTATACAGCTGAATACTTCTTCATTGCCTCAATAGCAAGAGGTACTACTCTTTTTAAAGAATCATCTTCTGCTATACTCACAATCTGACCTAATTTTTGTACTTTGCTCATTCTTGAACAAACTTTAATAAGTTCTTCAGCTTTCTCAAGACCAAAATCAGTAAGCTCCAATTCATCTATTATAAGCGTAACCATATTTCTATCATCGCTGCCCAGCTTTACTTTTACACCACTTATCAAATCATTGTTATTAAGATGATTAATAGCCTTAAAAAAACTTGCCTCATCCATCTTTAAAACATTAGCATTAATTGATTCAAGTCTGGGCACTTTACTATTATGTTCAATATAGAGTGCAACTAAAAGTATTTTAGCATCTTCATGCATATTTTTAACTCCTTTATACAAGCATTATATTTATTTCTAAATAGTTCTATAGATATATATGCTGCAAGAATAAAAATGTTACTGTTAAGCACAAAACAACTTGACATTAAATGTCTTACTGATAAAATATAAGTATATTATTTATACGAAAATTACATAGGAGGAGTTTGTATGACATATATCGTTGAAAAAATGAACGATGCACATGGTCCTGGCATCATTACTATATTTAATCATTATATTCAAAATACTTTTAGTGCTTATTTCGAGGATCCACTACCTGAAGCATTTTTTGGCAGACTTGTAGAAATTATAAAAGACCACCCTGCTTTTGTTGTGAAAACTGAAGAAGGTGAACTTGTAGGATTCGCTTTTATTCGTGCTTATAATTCTGCAACATCTTTCAGACATACTGCAGACCTAACATATTTCAACCATCCTGATCATACTCGCAAAGGACTTGGCACTCTAATGCTCGAAAAGTTAATAGAAGATGCAAAATCCAGAGGAATTCAAAATGTTATCGCAAGTATTGCTTCCAAAAATGAAGGCAGCTTAAACTTTCATAAAAAACATGGTTTTGAAGAAAAAGGTCGCCTAACCAATGTTGGCAAAAAATTTGGCCAATACTTTGACGTAGTCTATATGCAAAAGACTATTTAATTGACTGCCTTAAATAAGACAATAGGTTAAAATGCACGATAAACGCACATCTGTTGCGTCGAAAAAAATTTGAAGCTCAGTTACGTACGTCTAGTACGCGCCTGACCTTCAAATTTTTTTTGCCTTGCATATGCACATTTCTCATACATTTTAATCCTATTGGCACTGTTCGTTTTTTTTATTTAAAGAATATATTTTAAAAAGTTTTTAACTCTAGCTTGGAAGAACACCATCAGTTCTTGGCGAAGCCCAAGAACTGCCCAAACC
>JAJDHX010000006.1 GCA_030266395.1 Selenomonadales bacterium OttesenSCG-928-I06
TTTTTTCAAAAATCATGAGAAGTATGTAGATACAAGGCGGATTAAATTTCTGAGGACAGGAGTGTACTTCCTGTACTCGACTGGTCTCAGAAATTTAACCAACGCAGCAGATGCATGCTTATCATGATTTTTTTATTCGAGCTCAAATGAACCTGTGTATAACTGATAGTACTTGCCTCTTTGACTGATAAGGTCATCATGAGTACCACGTTCTATTATTCTGCCATTCTCCAGCACCATAATAACATCTGAATCTCTAACTGTGGAAAGACGATGAGCAATAACAAATACTGTTCTGTCTTTCATTAGTCTGTCCATACCTTTTTGAACAAGCACTTCAGTTCTGGTATCTATACTGGAAGTCGCTTCATCCATAATCATAACAGGCGGATCTGCAACAGCAGCTCTGGCTATGGAAAGAAGCTGCCTTTGACCTTGAGAAAGCCTTGATGCATCTCCTCCCAGTTCAGTGTTATATCCTTGCGGCAATCTGGAAATAAAGTCATGAGCATTAGCAAGTTTTGCTGCTTGAATTACTTCTTCATCAGTAGCATCAAGTTTGCCATATCGAATATTTTCCATAACAGTACCTGTAAACAGATGAGTATCCTGCAGGACAATTCCCAGTGATCTTCTAAGGTCACTTTTCTTAATATCTTTAACATTTATGCCATCATAAAGTATTTCGCCTTTACCAATATCATAAAAACGATTAATCAAGTTAGTAATTGTGGTTTTACCGGCACCTGTAGCACCTACAAAAGCAACTTTTTGCCCAGGTTCAGCATATAAAGTTATATTGTGAAGAATAGGTTCGTTTTCTTCATATTCAAAGTCAACATCATGGAAACGCACATCACCTGACAGACGTGTATATTTAAATGTCCCATCTTTCTCTGGCACTTTCCAGGCCCAAAGCCCTGTATGTTCTTTTGTGCCTACAAATTTATCTCCTTCTTGTTTCAAATTAACAAGAGTGACTGTGCCATCATCTATTTCTGGTTCTTGATCCATTAATTCAAATATTCTCTCAGCACCTGCCAAAGCAACTATTATAGAATTAAGTTGCTGCGAAATATGACTTACAGGCATTGAAAAACTTCTGCTTAATTGCAGGAATGCAGCAATTGCCCCAAGCGTAATGCCGCCTATATCATTTATAGCTAAAGCTCCTCCTACAATTGCAATAAGTACGTATTGGATATTGCCTGTATTAGTCATGAAAGGCATTAGGATATTAGCATAGATGTTAGCTTTTGTGGCATGTTTGCAAAGCTCTTCATTTAGAACATCAAATTTCTTTTCTGCTTCTTCTTCATGGTTGAATACTTTAACAACTTTTTGACCATCTATCATTTCTTCAATATAACCATTTATAGTTCCCAGAGATGTTTGCTGTTGTCTGAAGTGACCTGCACTTGCTCCGCCGATTTTCTTGGTTATAAAGAACATTATACAAACAAATACAATAACTATTGCAGTCAGATGAATACTTGTGACAATCATGGCAATAAAGACTGCACAAATAGTTATAAGTGCTGAAAAGATGTATGGCACACTGTCTGCAATCATTCTTCTGAGTGTATCAGTATCATTTGTGTAATGGCTCATTACATCGCCATGAGTGTGACTATCAAAATATTTTATAGATAAACTTTGCATCTTTACAAACATTTCATCACGGATTTGCTTTAAAATACCTTGAGAGATTGTTACCATCAATCTGTTATAAAGGAAATTAGAGAAAATACCAACAGAATAGATACATATCATTATGCCTATAGCTTGCAACAGTCCTGTAAATATAGGATTAGGAGTCATAGTCAACGGCACTATATAGTCATCAATTAAAATTTTGGTAAATAAAGACCCTGCTACTCCGGCAAGTGAACTTAAGATAATGAAAAATAAAACTACAATAAACAAGGCCTTAAATTGACTTGTTAAGTAAGACAATAGTCTTTTTATTGTTCTGCCGGCAGCTTTAGGTTTGCGTGACCTGTTATTCCTCATAATCAAAGTCACCACCTTTTAGCTGAGAGTTATAAACTTCCTGGTAAATTGAATTACCTTTTAAAAGTTCTTCATGAGTACCAATAGCATTAACTCTGCCGCCGTCTAATACTATAATTTTATCTGCATCTTCTATAGAAGCTACTCTTTGTGCTACTATCAGCTTTGTAGTATTTGGAATCTCTTCTCTGAAAGCTTTTCTAATCAGTGCATCTGTTTTTGTATCAACAGCACTTGTTGAATCATCCAGAATCAGGATTTTAGGTTTTTTAAGTAAGGCTCTGGCAATGCACAGACGCTGTCTCTGCCCACCGGAAACATTTGTACCGCCTTGCTCCAGATATGTATCATACCCATCAGGGAAACTGCTGATAAAGCCATCAGCCTGAGCTAATTTGGCTACTCTGATTATTTCTTCATCACTGGCATCTTTGTTGCCCCAACGAAGGTTTTCTTTGATTGTGCCAGAGAAGAGCACATTTTTTTGCAATACCATAGCTACTTCATCACGCAGTGACTGAAGGTCATATTCTTTGACATTAATTCCGCCAACTAAAAGCTCTCCAGAAGTTGCATCATAAAGACGCGGAATAAGCTGGACAAGTGTGGTTTTGGAACTGCCTGTACCGCCAAGTATACCTATTGTTTCGCCAGACCTGATATCTATATTGATGTCACTTAGGCAAAGTTTGTTTTCATCATTTGTATAACTAAAGCTGACATTTTTAAAAGTAATACTGCCATCTTTAACTTGATAGACCGGATTCTTACTTACATATACATCACTTTCTTCGTTTAAAACTTGAGAAATTCTCTCGGCAGAAGCATATGAAATAGCTATCATAACAAGAACAAAAGATAAACTCATTAAGCTCATTAAAATTCTTGTTGTGTATGCAATAAGACTTACTAGTTGACCTGTTGTCATCTCATTGGCAACTATAAAATTAGCTCCAAACCAGGCAATTGTAATTGTACAGGCATATGTGGAAAATTGAATTAGAGGTGAATCTAAAACAACTATTTTTTCGGCTTTAGAAAAATCTTTAAAAATTGCCTGAGAGGCATTTTCAAATTTATTTATTTCATATTTTTCTCTAACATAAGATTTTACAACTCTAATACCTCGCAGATTCTCTTGAACAACATTATTAAGTTTATCGTAAGCATCAAAAACTCTTTGGAAAACAGGATAGCAAATAGTCATAATAAAATACAGCCCTATCCCCAAAAACGGGACTAATGCTAAAAAGACCATTGACAATTTAGCGTTTATACTGATGGCCATACCTAAAGAAAACATAAGCATAGCAGGGCTTCTAACTGCAATACGAATGATCATCTGATAAGCATTTTGTACGTTGGTTACATCAGTAGTTAGTCTTGTTATAATACTTGCTGTTGAAAATTTATCTATATTAAAGAAAGAAAACTTCTGAACATGATTATAAATATCTTTTCTTAAGTTTTTAGCATAACCGGCAGATGCTTCTGCTGCATATTTGCCTGATAGCACGCCAAAAATCATGGATAATACTGCTGCCGCTACTAAAAAAGCTCCTATTTTTAGAATTATATCCATGTTTCCAGAAACTACGCCATTATCTAACAGAATGCCTATAAGAAAAGGGACTATAACTTCCATTATAACTTCCAATGTTACAAAAACAGGTGCTAAAATCGTTGCTTTTTTGTATTCTCTAATACTTGCAGCTAATCTTCTGACCACTCATTGCCCCCCTTCCCTTTCAGAATTTAAACGCTCATTTATTCTAATATTAAAGATAACCAATTGCAAAGTCATACATACCTTTATATTGTTATTTAGTTTACCTCAAATTTAGTAAAATTTCCAGTTTTTTGCCAACATATCCTAAAATCATCTTTTTTCAGAAAAGGAAAGAAATGTATTCAAAAATATGGTTTAAAGGAGTATAATTATTAAATCAAGTATATATAAATAAGGGTTGTTTTTTTATGATTCCTTATCGTTGGTTTCTTTTTATTTTTATCTATTTTTCTTTTATAACACAATACATCACTTTTCTTTGTTGGAATCCTTTTGTGCCTATTGCTAAGGATGTATTTGGCTTTGCTATAGTTGAATGCAGTATTATAGTAGCAGCTATAGCTCTTGGCAGACTTCTTTTTCAGATACCAGGCGGGCTGGTTGCAGACAAGTATCCTGCTAAAAGGCTGCTTATTTTGAGTTTACTGAGTTTAACTATCATCACTTGGCTGATAAGTTTAAAGGGAAGTTTTCCTTTAATGCTTGTGGGGCAATTTTTTATAGGTATGGCAGGAGTTGTTGTTTGGCCTCTTTCTATTAAGATTATAGTAGATTATTTTCCTGTTAAGGAAAGAGACTTTGCTTCAGGATTTTTTAATACAGGCACAACAATTGCTGTAATGGTAACAAATTTCTGTATACCTTATATTGTTTATACCTACAATTGGGAACTTGCTTTTCAGGGTATTTCTTTTCTTTGTTTTTTAAATGTTCTTTTTATTTTCTTTTTTATGAAGGATAAAAAGAAAACTTCTGAAGATAATGTTATAAAAAAAGAACCTGTCAGTTTAAAAGATGTGAAGGCTCTCTTTTCTAATAAAGGATTTATTCTTTGTTTGATTGTTTATGTTGGTGCTCTTTATACTTCTTGGGGTATTAATACTTGGGTTTCTTCATATTTGACACATAAAATACTTTTGCCTACTTCAACTGTAACTATGATGATGACTTCTTTTGGCATCTTTGGCTGTATAAGTATGCCTCTTGTAGGTCTTGCTACCAAAGGGATGCCTGCAAGACGTTATAATTTTTTGTTTTGCAACTTTTTCTTTTTGGCTACTTGTTTGATTATAATGTCTTTTACTACTTCAGAAACTTTGCTTTGGGTTCTTATGATTTGCCTTGGGTTTGGAGCTTTTGCTCATATGGGACCTTTGAACCTTATTATAGCTGATTTTATAGATACTAAAGTTATGGGTACTGCTTCTGCTCTTTCGATTTTTGTTTGGCAGATCACAGTTATTTTTCAGTCACTGACTATAGGTAAAGTATTAGATTTAAAAAATACAGACATTTCCTACTTTCTAATGTTTCTTATCTTGTCGCTGGGAGCTTATATTGCCTGTATTTGCGTCTATAAGATTAAAAGTATTTTAAAGAAAACTCAAGCATATTAAGAAAGAAGGCTTTTTTATGATCCCGTATCGTTGGATTATTTTTACCTTTGTGTATTTTTCTTTTACAACTCAATATATATCTTATCTCTCCTGGAATCCTTTTATAGCGTTAGCTGAAGACCTTTTTGGATTTCAAATGATTCAATGCAGTGTTATAGTCTCAGCAATTGCTATAGGCAGGATTGTCTCTCAAATTCCTGGTGGAATTATAGCAGATAAGTTTCCGCCAAAGGTAGTTTTGATTTCAAGTTTAACTATACTTGGTTTAATCACTTTTTTAGTATCTCTTAAAGCAAGTTTTGCTATAATGCTTGTTGGTCAATTTTTAATAAGTGTTTCTGGGGTAGTTATCTGGCCTCTTGCTGTGAAGATTGTTGTAGATTACTTTCCCCAAACTAGGCGGGATTTTATGTCCGGACTTTTAAATACTTCGGCAACTATAGCTGTTATGGGGACAAACTTCTTTATCCCTTATCTTGTTTTTAATTATTCCTGGCATGCAGCTTTTCAGATTATTTCATTTTTATGTTTTTTGAATGTAATCATCTTATTGATTTTCATGAAGAGAAACGGCGAAAAATCAGAAACTTCTGCTCCGACTAAGAAAAGATTTAATTTTAATGATGTGGGACTTTTGCTTAAAAATAAAGGTTTCCTGCTCACTTTAGCTATTTTTTCAGGAGCTCTTTATTCAGCCTGGGGCACTAATACCTGGATACCGACTTATCTTGTCTACAAAGCACAATTGCCTGCTACCACAGTTGGGTCAATGATGGCTGCTTTTGGAATTGCTGGTGGTATTGCCATGCCTGTGGTTGGGCTTATTACAAAAGGTGATCCCAAAAAGAAATACAGATTTTTATTCTGTGATTATTTTGCTTTGGCAGCCCTTTTAATAACAATTTCTTTTACTACATCTGAAACACTGCTTTGGATACTTATGCCGTGTCTTGGTATTGCAACCTTTGGTCATATGGGGCCAATGAACATGATAATTGCAGACTTTATTGACAGTAAGATCATGGGCACTGCAACTGCTGTAGCACTTTTTACTTGGCAGTTAACTGTTGTTGCTCAATCACTGGTTATAGGCAAGGTTCTTGATTTTGCAACATCTCCTTCTTACTATTCATCTGTAGCAGTAATTTTATCTTTCGGCGCTTGTTTTGCTTGTATTGCAATCTTGTTTATTCAGAAGAAGTTGAAAAATAAAGAATTAGTTATTCAGTAGATAATATTAAAACACGGAAGAAAATCTTTCGTGTTTTTTTAGTTATTATTTAAAAAATAAATAGCAAAGCAAAGAAGAATATCGTATAATAAAACTATCATTTATCTGCCAAAGGAGCTAACCACATGCAAAGATACTTAACACCTATAATAGCTGCTATTGCCATAATTGCCGTTCTTGTAACTGTTAGCATAAAAGGACCTCCTCAAGAGGAACCTTTGCCTGCAATAGCTGACAAAAGCCATTTAATATTTTTGTTTTCTAAAGACTACTACAATAACTTAGGATATTATAGATATTACATAGCACAAGAAGATGTTGAGAGGATAATAAGTAATGACAACTATGCTAAAACAAAAGAGTTTGAGTTAACAGTCTATATAGAGCCAATTAATAAAGATGGTATAAAAGTTCTAACAGATTACGTCAAAGAAGCCAAAACTAAAAATCCTGCTGAAGCAAAAGATGGTATTATAGATGAGACAATCTGTATGAAAGAAATAGATGTTTCTTATTTGGGAAAAAAGAAAACCTTAATAACAAAAACCGAAAGGTTTTTTAATAAAGATAGTCAACTTGTTTTTTCTCAGGAAATTGTTGATAAAAGAGAAATTAGTTTGCCTGGACTTTCGCACTTATCAGAAAACTGGGATGAAATTTGTGGACTAGCAACTTTATATATAACTAAAGAATATAATGCAAATAAACCAGAAGTCGAAAAGATAACTCCAGAATATTTGTCATTTAGATCTATTTATCCTAATGAATTACAAAGAACTATATATATGTTTGAAGATGAAGATTATAGATACCATGCCAGAGAATTATATTTAAGAGGAGCTATAATTGGTATAGGTGCAAACCGAGATTTATATCCTGATAAACCTCCTAGAAATGAGGAGATCTTCTTTATTTCAGAACCTAAAACACCAAAAACACAAGCACAATTAGAAAATGAGGTAGTTGAGCTATTAAACAAAAAAGAATTAGTAGCAATTAAAGAGCCAACTAATAGAAAAATCTGGGCTAAAGGAGAATTTTTTGAATTTAATAAAAGCAAAGATATACTAATAAGAAGAATAATATATTACAACAAAGAAGGCCAAATAATATACGAAAGACCATTTATAGACACAAATAAAGATAAACTTTGGGATTTATATGTAATTCACAAATATGGCAGAAACAAATATTATACCAAACTTACTGACAAGATAGAAGAATATATAAATGAGGAATATATAAAACACAAAAAACACAATAAATTTTTCGTAGACTAAAAACAAAGAACCAAATAATCTTAGATAATAAAACTATCATTTATCTGCCAAAGGAGCTAACCACATGCAAAGATACTTAACACCTATAATAGCTGCTATTGCCATAATTGCCGTTCTTGTAACTGTTAGCATAAAAGGACCGCCGCAAGAGGAACCACTGCCTGCAATAGCTGACAAAAGTCATTTAATATTTTTGTTTTCTAAAGACTACTACAATAACTTAGGATATTATAGACATTACATAGCACAAGAAGATGTTGAGAGGATAATAAGTAATGACAACTATACTAAAACAAAAGAGTTTGAGTTAACAGTCTATATAGAGCCAATTAATAAAGATGGTATAAAAGTTCTAACAGATTACGTCAAAGAAGCCAAAACTAAAAATCCTACTGGAGCAAAAGATGGTATTACAGATGAGACTATCTGTATGAAAGAAATAGATGTTTCTTATTTGGGAAAAAAGAAAACCTTAATAACAAAAACTGAAAGGTTTTTTAATAAAGATAGTCAACTTGTTTTTTCTCAGGAAATTGTTGATAAAAGAGAAAACCTTTTGCCAAGATCAAGAGACTGGGATGAATTTTGCGGTCTAATAACTTCGTATATAGTTAAAAAATATAATGAAGATAAAACAGATTCTGAAAAAATGCGCCCTGAATATTTACCATACAAAACTGCCTGGCCTGATCAATTCTACAGAGTTATATATATGTTTGAAGATAAAGACTATATATATTCCAGTGGTCAATCTTCGCTAAAAGGAGCAATTCTTGAATTTAGAACAGGACATAAGAATCCTCCATATCATATTGACGTATTAATAATTTATGAACCTAAAACACCAGTAACACAAGCACAGTTAGAAAGTGAAGCAGTTGATTTATTAAATAAAAAAGAATTAAAAGAGATTCAAGGACCAACTAATAAAAAAATTTGGACTAAAGGAGAAGTCTTTGAATTCAATAAAAATAAAGATATATTTATAAGGGAAATTATGTATTACAACAAAGAAGGCCAAATAATTTATGAAAGACCTTTTATAGATACAAACAAAGATAAGTTTTGGGATTTATATGTAATTCACAAATATGGCAGAAACAAATATTATACCGAACTTACTGACAAGATAGAAGAATATTTACTAAAAGAAGATAAAAAATATTGGGAAAATAATAGGAATTTTTTCGTAAACTAACAAAAAGAACCAAATAACAAAATTTACTTGGTTCTTCTTTTTTTATCTATTTACTTATACCTATCGTTAAAACCTCTCTCATGCTCCCAGCGTTCCTTTGAATATCCCTCATTCTCTTTCTTGGCTTCAGCTGGTCTAAACTCTGGTAAAGGTCCCTGATGCAGTTCATAATTTTGTTTATCTACAGGATAAGAATAACCTAATCCTGCTAGCTCTTTATTTATAGCCTTCTCATCAAAAATCCATGAGCCAGATCTACTACTATGTTTCTTTAAAACATTTATCAAAACACCATCAGGAATAGGCTCTCCATTTTTATTTTGGAAATCCTCAAAATCGTCCATCTTTTTGCCAATTAAAGCATCATAATTTTTATGAGCAGCAGCCAATCCAGCTATAGAACCAATCAAAGGAATATGAGATACGGTAGTATCGTAATAATCATTTTGCTTTTCACCTTCTTCAAAAGCTTTTTTGGCCTCTTCTGATAGATTTTCTTTTAGTTTTTTAATATTATATTTAGTGTCTTTGTATTTTTGTATATCAGGATGAGTATTTTCCCTAACCCTAAGAGTATAATACATATAATCTATACTACTTGATTGAGCACCCAAAGATTTCCAATCATCTAAAGATAATTTAGACGGATCTATTTGCTCTAAGTTAACATTATCCTCATCAGGCATACTTGGCAATTTTATATCATATACCGGCGTAATAGAGCCACTTGAACCTATATCACTACCACTTTGTTCTTTAACTGCTTCTTTTATGTCTTCTTCAACAGATTCATATTGTTGTGTATCTTCATACTTATATTGAATATGTTGTTTAGAAGCTTCATCTGCATAATTTTTCTCCTCTTTCTCAGTTAAAATAACACCGAAAGCCTCTTGATTATTCATATCTCCAACACTTTCATTTGTCGAAACCTGATTTACCTTATTTTGTTCTTTATTCATAGGTTCCATCAAATTCTGAGCAGTCTTTTCTACTGCCAACCACTCAATTTTTTCTCTTAATTCATTTGTCTTTTGCTGCCTGTAAAATTCGGCAAACGTATCTTTTTTAGTTAAATTTTTTAAAGATTGTACAACAGGGCTCTCATAAGGAGTGCCCAATATTGTTTTTATTTCTCTGACCATTTTACACCTCTTTCTTTTTTTATAGTTCTATTGTCTCATATTTGCCAGAATTGCAAAGTACCAAAATACTATTTTAAAAATTCTAAGAATTTTTTATTTAAAACTAAATTTGATTTTTATTGTAAAAATTACTATAATAGCAATAATATCTAAAAAATAAATGAGTAAGGAGACATGTACTATGAGAGCAAAAATTGCTGTTTTTCTTTGTATTTTATTGATGATTCCAGCTTTTGCATTAGCAAATGTGCCTGAAATGACTGTAGAGCAAGTCATAAACTCTGCTTTTGATGATCAAATAGTATCTGTAACCGGAGTAATAACAAAACAGGTTAAACATGATAAATTTATCTTCAAAGATGATACAGGCACAATTCTCATGGAAATTGATGAAGAAGACTGGCCACAATATAATACACCGGTTTTTGATAAAAAATTAAATATTATTTGTGAAGTAGAAAAAGACCATAAAATTACTAAACTAGAAGCGAAAAAAGTAACTATCTTATAATTTTAAAGCCCACAAAAAAAGAAACCCGATTTTCATAACCGGGTTTCTTTTTTTTATATTATATTGCTATTTTACTAAGGTCTGCTATTTTTAAGGAAATGTTTAAAATACTTTGCAGTAAGTATAAACGGTTTTGTCTAACTTCCATATTCTCTGACATAACCATAACAGTATCAAAGAAATTATTTATTGGCTCAACTAGTTTTTCTAATGCTTTTAAAACATTTGTATAATCTTTTTGAGCAATAAGTTTGTCAACTTCAATTTGTACTTCCTGGTATGTTTTATATAAAGCATTTTCTACAGCATCTTCAAATAAAGATTCTTTAATTTCGCCTGTTTTGCCATCTTTATTTTGTTTTGCCATATTGCCTGTTCTGCCCAAAGCAGTGATTACTTGTTTAAATTCTGTAGTATCTATACTTTCCATAGCTTCGGCTACTGCTTTTGCTCTTAGGTATGTTTCATAGACATCATCACAACCTACTTCTAAGATAGCATCTACCACATCATATTTAATGTTTTCTTCTGTTAAGAGATTTTTTACTCTTAGTTTAAAGAAATCTAAAACAGCTTTGATTAGCTCTATTCTTCTTTCTTCGTCTTTAATTTCCAGCATATCTAAAGAAGCATGAGTTAGTTTGATGAGAGAAATATTGTATTTTGCATTAACCAGGATATTAACTATCCCAATTGCCTGTCTTCTTAAAGCATACGGGTCTTGAGAGCCTGTAGGGATTAAATCTCTGCTAAAGGTAGCTACTATGTTGTCTATTTTGTCTGCTATGCTTAAACTTCTGCCTGAATCTGATTGAGGAAGTTCGTCTCCAGCAAAACGAGGCAGGTAATATTCAAAGATAGTTTCTGCAACTTCTTCATTTTCGCCATCTAAGATTGCATATTCTTTGCCCATTACTCCTTGGAGTTCAGCAAATTCATATACCATATTTGTAAGCAAATCTGCTTTTGATAAATGAGCAGCTCTTTCTGCAACATCCCTGGATTTTTCATCTGCAGAAACCATTTCACCGATTATACTTACGAGTTTTTCTAATCTTTTTGTTTTATCATATAAAGTTCCTAAGCCCTCTTGGAAAACAATCTTCTTAAGACCATTTACTCTGGCATCAAGTCTTGTTTTTTTATCTTCTTCAAAGAAGAATTCAGCATCAGCAAGACGAGCTCTCAGCACTCTTTCGTTGCCATGTCTAACTATATCCAAATGTTCTTGATTGCCGCAACGGACTGTAATAAATATTGGCAAAAGTTTGCCTTCTTTATTTTTCACCGGAAAATATCTTTGATGGGCTTTCATTGGAGTTATAACTGCTTCTGGCGGTATTTTTAAATAGCTTTCATCAAATGTACCACAAAGAGCTGTAGGATATTCTACTAAAAAAGTAATTTCATTTAAAAGCTCTTCATCAGAATCTACAATGCCGCTTCTTGAGAATGCTACTTCATTGATTTGTTCTAAGATAACATTTTGGCGTTCTTTATGATTTACTATTACATAATTTTCTTTCATTTTGCCAAAGTAATCTTCCAGAGAATTTACTTCAAATTCCCCTTTGCTTAAAAATCTATGACCTCTGCTTGTTTTGCCTGATTTAATGCCAGTAATTTCAAATGGTATAACTTCATTATTAAATAAAGCTACAAGCCATCTTATTGGTCTGACAAAACGAAGGTCATAATCGCCCCAACGCATAGTTTTAGGGAAGGTAAGACTGCATACTATATCAGGCAGGACTTCAGCCAAAAGCTCTTTTACCAGACGCCCTTTTTCTTTGACAATAGCATAGACATAATCGTCTCTTATAATTAAATCTTTAGCATCTATGCCTTGACCTCTGGCAAATCCCAAAGCAGCTTTAGTGTAATTTTTGTCTGCATCAAAAGCAACTTTAACTGAAGGCCCTCTAGATTCTGTTTCTCTGTCTTCCTGTTTTTCTGGAATTCCTTTAACAATCAAAACTAAACGACGATATGTGCCTGTTGTTTCTATTTCGGTAAAGCTAATATTTGAATCACTAAATTTTTTAGTAGTGACAGATTTTAAGTTTTCTAATGAACCACGCATAAAATTGGCAGGTATTTCTTCTGTACCTATCTCTAGTAATAAATCCATGAAAATTCTCCTTATTAAAAAATTTCTTATACTATGTAATCTTATTTTAAAAGAGGATATCCCAGTTTGTATCTTTCATCTAAATATTTTTGTGCACAAAGTCTGGCAAGTGTTCTTACTCTGCCAATAAAGCCTGTTCTTTCACTAACACTTATAGCTCCTCTGGCATCTAAAAGATTAAAAACATGCGAACATTTTAAGCAATAATCATAGCTTGGCATTACATAGCCAAGGTTTATTACTCTTAAAGATTCTGCTTCATACATATTAAACAAATTAAATAATAAGTCTGTATCGGCTACTTCGAAATTATAATGAGACTGTTCTACTTCGTTTCTATGGAAAACGTCGCCATATGTAATATTATCAACCCATTCTATATCAAAGACATTTTCTTTTCCTTGAATATACATGGCAAGTCTTTCTAAACCATAGGTGATTTCTACTGAAACTGGTTTAACATCAAAGCTGCCTACTTGTTGGAAATATGTAAATTGAGTAATTTCCATACCATCAAGCCAAACTTCCCAACCAAGACCCCATGCACCGAGAGTTGGAGATTCCCAATTATCTTCAACAAATCTAATATCATGTTTAATTGGATCTATGCCAAGTGTTTTTAAGCTTTCTAAGTAAAGGTCTTGAATATTAGCAGGTGATGGTTTCATAATTACTTGATATTGGTGATGTTGAAATAGTCTATTAGGATTATCGCCATAACGACCATCTGTCGGACGTCTTGATGGTTCCACATAGGCAACATTCCAAGGTTCAGGTCCAAGCGACCTTAGGAATGTAGAAGGGTTCATAGTTCCCGCACCTTTTTCAATATCATAAGGTTGTCCTATTATACAGTTTTGCTTAGCCCAAAAATTTTGCAAGGCCAGAATTATTTCTTGAAACTTCATTTATGTACTTCCTCCTTATTTATAACTAAACTTAAAATTACTTAAAATGCCTTAAACTCACAAAATAAACCTTAATATCACCCAGCCAAAAAATCTTGAGAAGTATGCAGATGCAAGGCGGATTTCTAAAATCGAAATACACACAGAAAACCTCGTAATCAACTACTCCTACTACCACTCAGCCAAAAAATCTTGAGAAGTATGCAGATGCAAGGCGGATTTCTAAAATCAGGACAGGCCGCGTAGTAACCTACGCAACTGTTCTGATTTTAGAAACCAACGCAGCAGATGTGTGCTTATCATGATTTTTTGTTTGAAGCCAACGCAGCAGATGCTTGCTTATCATGATTTTTTGCCAAATAAAAAATCTCGTCCTTATATATAAGGACGAGATATAAGTATCCCGCGGTTCCACCCTACTTGATTGCTAATGCAATCCTCTTTAAATATTTATTAGCTCCAGAATGCCTTTTCACCTTAACCACCTGGCTTACACCGTCCCAAGTTCGCTTATTTTAAAGGTTACTTTTTTCCTTCAACGCCTTTATTAATCTATATTTTTCTTAAATTTTAGCACACTAGTTTAAATATTGTCAATTATATAAATCATCTGTTTCTTCATCATCTCTAAAAACTTCTAAAGTACAGTCTTTAAACATAGCTACAAGAACAGTAAGAACAGTTAAATGAGGTAACATAAGTGCCCCTATTGCTCCTAAGCCAACAGGAATATCTACAAGAACTTTACCGTCATTTTTCACTCTGATTTTATTTACATTTCCTTGGTGTATTATTTCTTTGATTTTGCTTATTACTTCACCTGAATTAACTTTAAACTCTTCTTTATATGTCTTTCCTCTAATTTCTTCTTGTTCTTCTTTTTCTTCTAAGTAAATTAGGGTTTCAACCAAATCCCAATTATTATCTTCTAATGCTTTCTTGGCAGCACTATAAGATATATTAAAACGGTTCCTAAGTTCGTCTATTTTATCTAATTTTTCTCCTGAACACTCAATATCTGACATATGAGAGACACCTCACTTCTAGTTTAGTTTTTAATATTTTTCCTTCTGACTGTCAAATTATACTTAAAAAAAATCACATAGCTCTAATTTCTTGTATAAAATCAAGAGTTTTTAGAGGTCTTTCAATATGGCTTTTTATATAATCAAAAACTATTTTTTCTGTTTCTTCTAAAACTCTTGCATTAACTGAAAAGCTAAAAGAATCTTCTAAATAGGTTTTTTCTTCATAAAATTTTTCTAATTGTTTAATTAGGTTTTTTATCTCTTTATTAAAAACAGGTAAATTGCCCTGCTTGCAAGATTCGCAAACAACACCGCCTGCCTCATTATCAAAAAAATAACTATCAGTTGTAATCTGTCTGTCGCAATGAACACAATAATCTAAAATTGGTTCAAAGCCTACTCTGGATATCAACTGATGAGCTGAAGATAAAACTACTATTCTGGGATTACGAATTAGAAGTAATTCCAAAGTTTCTAATATAAGTTCAAATATTTCAGGGTCTGCTTGTTTTTCTGGACAAAATTCTTTAGTAAGTTCGCAAAACAAGTTGGCATAACTTAAAATTGTTAAATCTTCTCCCAGTTTATGAAAAGACTTAACTAAATCCCAATCTGTGATTATATCAAGCAAGTCTGTGGATTTTGGACCCTTAAGTGAAACATCTAAATAGGCAAACTGCTGCAAAGTGCCGCTTTGTTTCTTTTTAGAAGACCTCACACCATAGGCAATACCAGTGATCTTGCCATATTCCTTAGAAAACAAAGTAATTATTTTATCTCTGGAACCTACGTCTTTTGAAGAAATAACAACTGCTTCTGTCTGATACTCTTTCGTCATCTCAGTGCACTAAAGTACTATAATACTCTTCCTCTTGTTTTAAACTCGAACCATTTTTTAAAAATTTTTCACTTCCATCACAATCAAGACAGGCACGATATGTTAAATACACATCTAAATTCCCCGTATTCGTAAAAAGTGCCCACATCAGATCTCGAAACTCCATCGACATCATTTCCTTTCTTACGAATTTTTACTTAATTAGCATTAGCCAAATTAGAACTTTTTTATAATAGGTATTTTTGGATATTATGTGTTTTCAGGGTTTTCATTGTCTGGTATTTCCATTAATGAAGCTTTAACTCTTACGACTCTATAACCGTTTACTTCTAAAATGACAAATACATAATTATCAATAATTACCTCATCTGCAACTTCAGGCTTACGGCCAAGCATTCCGAAGATATAGCCACCAATAGTATCTTCATCATGGTCATCAATGTCCAGATCTAAAAGATCAATTACATCATCCATTAGAACAATACCATCAAATTCATAACTGCCATCTTCCAGTTCTTCGATTTCTTGATTTTCTAATTCTTGATCGTGTTCATCTTTAATGTCGCCTACAATCTCTTCTATAAGGTCTTCAAAGGCAACCAACCCTGCTGTACCGCCATATTCATCTGCAACAACTGCTAAATGTGTTCTTTTCATTCTCATAACTTGCATAAGCTGAGAAACTGGCATACCTTCAGGAATTACTAATATTTCTCTGACTATACTTGTTAGATCTTTATAAGATTCATCTTCTGAAAATAAAGCACCAATCAAGTCTCTTAAATGGATCATGCCTAAAATATGGTCTTTATCGTCTTGACAAAGAGGATATCTGGTGTGTCCTGTTTGTTTCACAACTTCCATATTCTCTTCAAATGAATCTTCTGTATAAAGACAAATCATATCTTGTCTTGGCACCATAACTTCTCTGGCAATTCTATCAGTAAAATCGAAAACATTATCTATCATTTCTGTTTCCATTTCATCAAGAACACCATCTTTGTGACTTGCACTAACAAGCATTCTTAGTTCTTTTTCTGAATGGGCTTCAGATTCTGTAGAAGAACTTATTCCCATCAATCTTAAAAGAAAGCTGGCTGTTTTATCAAAGATATAAATTATTGGCGCACCTATTTTATGGAATATATATAGTGGGAAAGCTATAGTTAAAGCCATTTTTTCTGTTTTAACAATAGCCAGTGTTTTCGGTATTAATTCTCCTATAACAACATGCATCAAAGTAATAATCGTAAAGCCTATCGCAATACTGACAGAACTAATCAGCCAAGTGTTGCCAGGGAAATAAGTCATTATGACCGGCTCTAGAGTAGGTCTGATTACGGCAGCAATAGCAGGCTCTCCCAGCCAGCCTAAACCAAGGGATGACAAGGTAATCCCCAGTTGAACCGCACTTAAGTACGTGTCTAAAGAGTTTACAATTTTTAAGGCTAAACTTGCACTTTGATTTCCTTCTTTAGCCAGTTCTTCAAGTCTTGTTTTTCTAATTTTAACTATCGAAAATTCGGCAACTACAAAGAAGCCATTCAATAATACCAAAAAGAACGCCGCTAATATTTTCAAAATATCATACAATGGCGATTCGATAAAGCATCTCTCCTAGTTATTTGAATCGTTTTGCTGAGGCATTACAACTCCAGCAGTAAAAATATATTGCAAAGCACTTTCACTTGTGATATCCAAATGTATTATGTCCTTTTTAGGTAATATAATATTAACTCCTGCTGTTAAATTTAAACTAAACGGAACAAAAACACAAACATGGTCATCTCCTAATTTGTCTGTTATAGGCTTTGACAGCTTTGATACTACAAAACCAAGTACTTTAGAATCCGGAGATGGATAAGGAACTAAAACTGCATTTTGGAATAGTTTTTCTGATTCGAAGATGGCTTTGGAAAATTGTTTTAAACTTGTATAAATAAATTTTACTATAGGAATGGAAGTTACCAGTTTTTCGGCAAATTGAATTACTCTTTTTAGAATCCAGTAAGATGAAAGCCATCCTACTAATACTATAATTAAAAGCGTAACTAAAAGTGCTAAACCGGGATAATTAATAGGTAAATAGCTTCCTATCAGCATTTCTGTAAATATAAAAACATAGTGGATTACTACCACTGTACAGACAATAGGAACTATAACTATAAGGCCATTCACAAAGTACTTTGATATTAATCTCATAAGCCACCTCTTTTAACAAATGATACCATTAAATAGCTTGAAGGTCAATAAAGAAGACTTGATTTAGATGGGGTTTTTACCCCATCTAAATCTTAGTCGCACTTATTTTAAAGAAAAAATGGTTTTAAAAGAGCATTAGCGATGCCTAAAACCGATGTTGCACTTATACTTGTAAAGTGTGAGTTTTAACGCCACTGGACTACCGCCTAAAGAGATGGTAGCTTTAGTGGCGATTAACGAGATAAATCACTCTAACTAAAATATATTTTTAGAAAAATTTGTAATTCTAAAAATATATAAAAAAAAGAAAATACCCCAGTAAAATCAAAAATTAATCTAATTTAAGGACAAATCATGTTTTATCTGGCTTTAGCAAAATTGACAAAGTAAATTAATTGATCTAATAATATTAAATGGAAGCTATAACAGAAAGGAATTAAAATGATGAGAAAAACAGTAAATAAAAGTCTTGGATTAATATTAACTCTTATGATGTTATTTGGAATTTGTGGGTTTGTGGCAGCATCAGAAAATGCAGAAACTATCACCTGTACTGAAGCAATCGAGAAATTACAAGCTGGGAATAGCACTTATATAAATGCACTTAATAATTCTGCAAATATCTCTAGTGAAGTGCGAGTAGATACATATAAAAATGGTCAGCATCCTTATGCGGTAGTTATAACTTGCTCTGATTCCAGAGTGCCTCCTGAACATATTTTTACAGCAGGTATTGGCGAATTATTTGTAATACGCACAGCAGGCAATGTTGTAGGTGATTTTGAACTAGGCAGTATAGAATATGGTGCAGAACACTGTGGAGCAAAAGTAATTGTTGTGCTTGGTCATAAAAATTGTGGAGCTGTAGCTGCTGCTTTAGACGGTCATGCTGATGGCAAGATTGTAAATATAGTTGAAGAAATACAAAGTTGCCTTGGAGACACTAGTGATGTTGTTATGGCAGAAGATTTAAATATTAGAAATTCAAAAAACAGAATCATGGAAAGCAAAATTATAAAACACTTAATAGCTGAAGGCAAAATAGTTGTGTTAGAAGCTAAATACGATATAGAAACAGGTAAAGTTGATTTTTTGAATTAAAATAATTTTATAATGATATAAAATAAACTAAACCCAAGTATTCAATTACTTGGGTTTAGTTTTTAGATTATTTTATTGATTCAAATCTATATTGCTATCTTTCTTACTAAATCTTCTCATAAGCATATTTACTGCTACAAATAATACTGGAATCAAGAAAATTCCCAAGGTTGTGGCAGTAAACATACCGCCTACAACAGCGTTACCCATAGATGTTCTAGAACCTGCACCAGCTCCTGTAGCTATTGCCAGTGGAATACAACCAATTATAAAGGCAAGTGAGGTCATGATAATTGGTCTTAAACGAAGTTTGGAAGCTTCTATAGCAGCTTTAATAGGTTCCATACCTGCATCTGTTCTTACTTTTGCATATTCAACTATCAAAATAGCGTTTTTAGCAGCAAGACCAATTAGCATTATCAGACCTATTTGCATATAGATATCGTTTTCAAAGCCTCTAAAATACTGGAACAAGAAACAACCAAACAATCCTGTAGGCACTGAGAGAAGGACAACAAAAGGGATACTCCAACTTTCATATAAGGCAGCTAGACAAAGAAATACAAATATGATTGCCATTGCGAAGATGAGAGCAGTGGTAGATCCTGCTGCTTTTTCTTCTCTGCTTTGTCCTGTCCAGTCATAGGTATAACCTTCTGGTAAAACTTGTTTAGCAACTTCCTCAAGTGCTGCCATAGCCTCACCGGAACTATATCCGGAAGCAGGACTACCGTTAAATTGTACTGATCTATAACCATTAAATCTGCTGATTGTAGTAGGTCCGCTTGTGGAAACAGGTTTTAGCAAGGTGTCAAGAGGTATCATTTCGCCTGCGGCACTTCTAACAAATAAAAACTTTGTATCTTCGATATTAGATCTATATTCTGCACCTGCTTGCATCACTACTTTATAAGTTCTGCCAAAAGCATTGTAATCATTGATAGGATAGCCTCCTAAAAATGCTTGCAGGGTGGTAAATACATCACTGACTTTTACTCCTAATTTTTCTACTTTTTCTCTGTCTACTTCTAATTTATATGATGGAGTATTTATAGAGAAATTTGAAGAAATAGAAGTAATTTCCGGTCTCTTTTGAATAGCAGCTATGAACTGATCACTAATTCCTGCCAAGTCTTCTATTGTGCCACCAGAACGATCCTGAATAATAAAACTGAATCCACCCACTGCACCAAGACCAGGAAGCGATGGTGGCGTAAAGAACATAGTAGTAGCTTCTGGTCTGCTCATAGTAACCCCAAAAGCTTTAGCAACTTGTGATCCTATTTGCAGATCTTCAGATGTTCTTTCTTCCCATGGTTTTAGCGGAACGAAAACACTTGATGCACTTGATTTTAAGCTTGATGTAGCCAAATTATATCCAGTAATTATTAAAGTGTCTTCTACTCCAGGCAAACCTTTTATTGGTTTAATTATATCATTGGCAACTTCACGAGTTCTAATAAGGTTAGTTGATTCAGGCAGTATTACCACACCTAGATAATAACCTTGATCTTCATCAGGAACAAATGAAGTAGGAAGCATTTGAGCTAATCCCACAGCCAGAACTACTATTACAAGTAGAGAAACTAGTCCAAGTTTAATTTTAGCAGTAAGTTTAGCTAAAATTTTTCCGTATTGTCTTGTCAGTTTTTCAAACCCAATATTAAATAGTCTAAAATAACGCTGTATTTTACCTGAATGAGCGTTTTCCTCATGAGGTTTTAATAATAGTGTACAAAGAGCAGGAGTTAGAGACAAGGCAATAATTGCTGAAAGTCCCATAGATACTGCTATTGTTAAAGCAAATTGTCTATATAAAACACCTGTTGTGCCACTCATAAATGCTACTGGAATAAATACTGAAGCAAGAACAAAAGCTATTGCCACAACCGGGCCTGAAACTTCTTGCATCGCTTTTATAGTAGCTTCTTTAGGAGCCATTTTATGATAACGCATGTTATATTCAACTGCTTCTATAACAACAATCGCATCGTCAACAACAAGTCCTATTGCCAGAACCATTGCAAAAAGTGTGAGTGTATTAATTGAAAAGCCTAATATCAAAAATGCCGCAAATGTACCTATTAAAGAAACCGGTACAGCAAGCATTGGAATTAAGGTAGCTCTTACACTCTGCAAGAAAATAAAAACGATAATTAACACTAATAAAAGAGCTTCAAAGAATGTGTGACCTACTTCTTTTAAAGATTCTTTTACATAGATTGTGTTATCTACAATGTATTTTATCTCCATATCTTCCGGAAAATCTTTTGCAGCTGCATCAAAAACTGCTCGTACGTCTGCTACAGTTTGCAGGGCATTAGCATCCGGAGTTAGTTGAACCGCAAATATAGCTGCATCATTATGATTTAAATCACCACTATAAAAAAAGTCTTTAGATGCTAGTTCAACTTTAGCAACGTCTTTTATTCTTATACTAGAACCTTCACTCTCAGAGCGAATGATTATATTGGAAAATTCAGTTGGATTTGCCAGACGTCCTTGTACTTGAACTGTATATTGATGTTCTTGCCCCGCAGGTGATGGCGGCTGCCCTACAGAACCTGCCGGAGCTTGAATATTTTGACTTGCCACAGCATTTTGAACATCTGTTACTGTAACACCATACTGAGCCATTTTATCTGGTTTGAGCCAAATTCTCATGGCAAAATTTGAACCGAATTCAGCTATGTCACCAACGCCACCAACTCTTTTAGCATCATCAACCATATAGATACTGCAATAGTTTTTTAAATATGTGCTGTCATAAGTACCATTAGGTGAATGCACTGCTACAACAAGTGCCATATCAGGCGATACTTTACTTGTAGTTACTCCTGTGTTTATAACATCTTGTGGCAGTGAAGCCTGAGCCTGGGCAACTTTATTTTGCACTTGTACTGTTGCCATATCTATATCAGTACCAAGATCAAATTGAACAGTTAAACTGTACATGCCATTATCTGAACTGGATGAAGTCATATATTGCATGTTTTCTATGCCTGTGATCCCGGTTTCTAAGACTTGGGCAATAGATTCTTCTACAACAGACGCATTGGCTCCTGTATAATTTGCACTTACGCTTACTTGCGGAGGTGAAATTTGCGGATATTGTGAAATTGGCAGATTAAAGGCAGCTATAAGGCCTCCTATTGTTAGAAAGAGGGAAACCACAATAGCAAATATAGGTCGGTCGATAAAAAACCTAGCCATTTATTTTCCCCCTTTTACTTTTTGTTTAAAGCTGAGATTTCTTCAGGAGTCATCATAGTTACTGCAACATCTGAACCTGGTTTAGCTTTAGTTAAACCTTCTACTATAACAGTGTCAGATGAAGTAATACCTTCTTCTATTATTTGAAAACTGCCATATTTAGGTCCCACTTTTACATTACGGCTTTCAGCTTTTCCTTCTGCATTTACTACCATAACAAAATTTTTGCCTAATGTTTCGGTAATTGCTCTTTGTGGTACAAGAAGTGCACCTTTACGTTCTTGACCTACTAAGACTACTCTGACAAACATGCCAGGCATTAATACTTTATTGGGATTTGCAAATTCAGCTACAATACCAAGTGTTCCTGTAGTATCAGAAAGACCTTGATCTGCTTCTACAAGTTTACCTTCAATAGGATATTGAGAACCATCGCCTAAAACTATATTTATAGGCATATCTTCTGGGTTTGGATATGGTCTTTCAGTTGTATCAAAACTATTTACTAATTCTAAATATTCATTTTCACTTAAACTGAATTTAACACGAACAGGGTCAATAGAAGAAACTGTAGCAATCACAGTTTGTCCAGAAGTAACAAAATCTCCTGCACTTAAGTATTTAAGACCTATTCTGCCCTCTATAGGAGATGTTATTAAGGTATCATTCAAATTATCTTGAGCTTGTTTTACCAGAGCATTATTAGACGCAACTGACGCTATGTTTCTTTCTTCTTTTGTCATAATTTGATCTAATTGCTGTTTAGAAGTAGCACCCACTTTATAAAGCATTTGATATCTGTCTACATCAATTCTGGTTTCACTTAAAGTAGCTTCAGCAGAAGCCAGACTAGCTTGTCTGTCCCAAAGTGCTGCTTCATAAGTACGTCTGTCTATTTGGAAAAGAGGCTGACCTTTTTTAACAGGATAGTTTGCATCAACCATTCTTTCTGTAATAAATCCTGTTACTCTTGATTTGATTTGAATTTCTTCTTTAGCTATAACAGAACCTACATATTCCCGAGATATAGGTGTGTCTCGCTGAATAACTTCAATACATTTAACAGACACTTTTTGAACTGTTGTTTGTTTGTTACTACAACCTGTTATCAGAAATAGGCAAAAACAGGATAAAGCTACTACTGCCAATAAAATATTTAATTTATGAGATTTCTTTGAAATAATTTCAAACAAAAAACTCCCCCGCTTTCATTTAGTTTCGAATGTTATTTGCCTCAATATATAAAATTCTGCTGAGATTAGCAAAATGCGTTTTAACTATTAAATCGCAATAAAAAAGCATATGTTATATATTCATTACATATGCTTAAATTCCTTTTCAACTGCTTGAATTTATGAAAAAAACAAGCTGGAAGTTATTATTAATTTTATATGAATTCCCTGTTTTTAAGGCTTGCTTTTATAGATTGGGATTTTTGAAAATATTGACTTATCTTTTCTCTGTCTCCCTCTAAAATAGCAACTTTTAGTTCATTTAGCATATTTCTTAGTTTATCTATATCTTTTATTATGTTTTCTCTATTGGTAAGGCAAATGTCTGTCCACATATGAGGGTCAGAAGAAGCCAGGCGAGTCATACTTTCAAAACCGCTGCCCATAAGGCTTGATACTGATCTTATATTTTCTTCTTCTATGATATTTACCAAAGCAGAAGATGTTATCTGAGGAATATGACTTGTTAAAGATATTATTCTGTCATGTTTTTTAATATCCATTTTGTGCTCGTCAGCACCCATTTTTTCAATCAGGTTTTTTACTTTGTCTACAGCTTCTTCGTTGATACCTTTATAAGGAGTAATCACATACTTTTTGCCAACAAATAAGTCTGCACTGGCTGCCAATGGTCCGCTTTTTTCACTGCCTGCCATTGGATGTGCCGGTACAAAATGAACACCTGGCGGTAACAAGGCTAAGATGTCTTCTGTTATATGTTCTTTAGTACTGCCTACATCTGTTATAACAGCATCTTTTTTCATATAAGGCGCTATCTCTTTTACAACATAAATCATTTGTAACATTGGCAGTGCCAAAAAAACTACTTCAGCTTGTTCTACAGCCACTTTAATATTATTTGTAACATAGTGGACTGCTTTTAGTTTTAAGGCACTGTTCATTGCTTCCGGATCGTTATCAAAACCAACTATAGCAATTTCGCCTTCAAATGTTTTTCTCAAAGCAAGTCCCAAAGAACTGCCAAGTAAACCTAAACCAATAATGGCAACAGGAAAGTTTATCATAATGTAATCTTCCTCCCCAATGCTTCTGCTATAAGGACACAGTCTTTAACTAAATTATTAAAATTCTCCGGAGTCAAAGATTGAGCTCCGTCTGAAAGAGCATCTTCCGGATTTGGATGAACCTCTATAATAAGACCATCTGCTCCGGCAGCAAGTGCTGCTTTGGCCATAGGTGCAACTAATTTCCATCTGCCTGTGCCATGACTGGGATCAACTATAACAGGCAAATGACTTATTTGCTTTAAAGCAGCAACTGCACTTAGGTCTAGTGTATTTCTGGTATAATCTTCAAAAGTTCTTATACCTCTTTCACAGAGGATAACATTATAGTTTCCTTCGTTCATTATGTATTCGGCAGCATAAAGAAGTTCACTTAATGTTGCAGCAAGACCTCTTTTTAGGAGTACAGGTTTGTTTATTTTGCCAACAGCTTTAAGAAGCTGAAAGTTTTGCATGTTTCTTGCACCAATTTGCAAAACATCTGCATATTCTGCCACAATTGGGGCACTTTCGCTGTCAATTACTTCTGTAACTATTTTTAGACCTGTTTCTTCTCTGGCTTTTGCTAACATTTTAAGACCATCTTCTTCTAAACCTTGGAAAGAATACGGTGAAGTACGCGGTTTATAGGCACCGCCCCGCAAAAATTTTGCGCCGCCTTCTTTAACCAGTTTGGCAGACAAGATAAGCTGCTCTAAGCTCTCTACAGCACAAGGTCCTGCCATTATAGCAATTTCTAAGCCACCTATTTCTACGCCATTTACATCTATTACTGTATTTTCAGGCTTAAAGTCACGAGTAACAAGCTGATAATTAGAAGTTATTGAGATTGTTTTCTCCACTCCGTGCATGGCTTCCAGGGGAATTTGGGTGATGATTCTCTCTGAACCAATAACTCCGATAATAGTTTTTACATCACCTTTAGATACATGAACTTTAAGTCCAAGTTCTTCTATTCTATTTATTATATTCTCAATTTGAGATTGTTTTGCAGTTTTGCTCATTATAATAAGCATAAATATCCTCCTTAGGTAAACAAGAAAGCTTATATAGTAACTACAATAAGTTTTATTTTAAGGGTTGTCAAGTGGTAAAAGGAAAAACTCACGATAAGTATCCATCTACTGCGTTTGTTCCAAATACCCCTCTGCCCTGGCAAAGCTCAAGCACAGCCAAAAACGCACGATAAGCGCCCATCTACTGCGTTGGTTTTTAAAATCAGACTGGTTATGTACTGCGTGTACACTGCCCAGCCTGATTTTAAAAATCCGCCTTGTATCTGGACATTTCTCGTGCGTTTTTGTTGGAAATGTCTATCTTTTCTTCTTGGATGGTGGGTCTATTGGTTTTATGTTTATTTGCACAACTTCTGGAGATCTGTCTTTAATCAGCATGTCTACATGACTTTCTTTATCAGCAAAAGATGGGGCTTCTGAAGCGGTTGTCTGCGAATCTGGCACTTGATTAATTGCCATTGATGGCACTTCTTGAGAAATACTGTCTCCTTGCTGCATTGCTGCTTGAGCTATAATATCTGAAGCCACTTCAACCGAAACTTCATGAGATTTGGCAATTTGATTTAAAACTTCTGAATCTATTTGAGGCACATCTGCCACAAGCAGTTTTTGCCATCCTGATATAACATAGGTTTTTTTGTATAGGTTATACTGGTTAATATCAGGGCCAAGATCTTTGTAAATACCCAGCATCTTTTTAACTACTATTATTATATCTTTATAGCTTCTTATATAATCTTTAATTGCAACTCTAAAAGAAATTGTAATATCGTCCCCATATGGTTCTACAGGGGTTATCAACAGGTCTAAAACTGTAATTGTATTTGATCTGAAAACACCATACGTTTTTTTAGGGATCTCTAAAGTATAAAACTGGTTATCAGGTTTTTTTACTCTAACTGTTACATCTCTTAAATCATATGGTAAATCTTTTTTTATCATGAGTAAATGTCTGATATTTGTGGCAGAGTTAAATGCCATTAGGTCAAAATAGCCTATATCGTTTGATGAAGGGTTTATTACATAAACAGAAACGCCTAAACAGCCTTGTTCACAAATAATATCATTAGGATATTCGTTAAAATAGATTTTTTTTCTTGGAACAACTGTAATTTCTTTATCAAAGTAAGCATCCAGTGATGTTCTGTTTTTATTTAAATTATACAGAGAGATTAATAGAGCAAAGATAGCAATTAAAAACAACATTTGTTCACTGGAAGAAAGCATTTTTATATTTGCTATAATTTCAGAAATGCTCATGTTTGCAAGATTTTCAAGCATATATTTTTCTCCTTAAAGAGATTTTGCTAATACGACACTTATTGTTGTGTCATTATTTTAAAAAACTAAATCTTTTATATATTTTATGTATGAAATTTTACTAAGTTAACATTTTAAAATTTATATCTACAGAAAAAAGACACCAGAAATTCTGATGTCTTTTTTCTTCTTTTTGGCTAATAGAAAGGAGTACATGTCTAATAGGTCAATGGTGCGGGAGGATATTTATATAAATATGGCTTTGTCACTTTTGCAGTCTTTTATATTTGATTGTTATTAAATATATATGAAATAAAATGATTTTTAAGACCTAATAAAAAAACTGAGAATAAATGTAATCACGTTCATTCTCAGTTTTTAAAATTATTATTTAATTTTGTTTTTTAGTATGAGCATCATTAGATACTTGATCTAAAACATTTGTTATATCAGTGCAAAGCATAGTATAATACTTAGCTAATTCAGAGTTATCATTTAAAGATATCTCTATACCGCTTTTTTGATATACAATCTCACCTTTATCACCATAATAACTGGTTTGGATTATATTAACTGTTTTAGCTCTTACATTATATTTCAGAGTTTGTCCAAGACCCCAAATTTTTCCTTCTTGAACTGCAGCTTGTTTTTTCAGTTCAGAATTTTGCTTTGCATCATTATCAATAACTTCTTTTAATTCTTTTTTTGCTGCATCATTTAAAGATTCTACAAAAATACGTGCTTCCCAGTTTCCGTTTTTATTAAATCTATCCCAAGATGTTAATCTGTTAAGATCATCATACAATATGTAATAAGCATAATGTTCATTATTAAACATTTTAACCAAAGTACCTTGATCCACAAAACCTGGAGTTAATTGTACCACTTGAGGTGCAGCTTGTACGGAAATTGAGCCAAACATAAATGCAACAACTAATAAAATAGTTAATATTTTAGAAATTTTTTTCAACTTAATTACCTCACTTTTTAAACTGTTTTTTAGATAATATATAAATTCTCTATATACTTTTCTTATCCTTCTAACGACAAAATAAAATAAAATAATAAAAAGATTAATTTTTTGCACGACTTTTATTGACAAATATCGACAAACATGGTATAAAATAATTGGTGGAAGTATTGGTTAGATAAAACAGTTAGTTTTTTTGTGGTGGAGAAACTTCATTTGTTTTATCGGTAGTGGTAGTGGTGGTGAAAAAACAATGGCCCTCTCTTTTGATCGGAAAAAAGGAGAGATTAGGCCATTGTTTTTTTGTCTATTTTTATCAATGAAAAACAAAGCCTGTAAAAAGGATTTTTAAAATAAAAAAAGAAAATATATCCAGTAGAAAAGTAAACGAGAAGGGAGTTTCGCAAATGCCTAATTTAAAATATTTAGGACATTCTTGTTTTTTGCTTTCTGCAAATAACATCAAAATTATATTTGACCCTTTTTTAACAGGAAATCCTGCAAATATTATGCAAGCAAATGAGGTTAATCCTAATTATATTTTAGTCTCTCATGCTCATGGAGACCATTTAGGTGACGGTATTGAAATAGCAAAAAGAACTGGCGCCACAGCTATTTCTACTTTTGAAGTAGCAAATTTATTTATTGAAGAAGGTTGCAACGCACATGGAATGCATCTTGGTGGAAAGTATAATTTTGATTTCGGTTCTGTCAAGATAGTTCCTGCTTTTCATGGCTCCGGAGTAGCCGGCGGCCATGCTTGTGGTTTTGTAGTTGATTTCTTTGGCACAAAAATATATTTTGCAGGTGATACTTGTCTGTTTGGCGATATGATGCTAATAGGCAAACTTGGTATTGAATACGCACTTATACCTATTGGCGATAATTTTACTATGGGACCTGAAGATGCACTAAGTGCTGTTAAGTTGATTCACCCTAAAGTTGTAATCCCAATGCATTACAATACTTGGCCGCTTATTGCTCAAGATCCAAAAGCATTTGAAGAAAAGATAAATTCTTTTTGCACCACAAAAGTTGAAATCATGAATCCTGGTGATAATTTAGATATTATATTTTAAAACAGAAGAATCATTTGAATTTTAAGCAAACTAAAAAATCGACAAGCCTTAAACGGTTTGTCGATTTTTGTATGTATTTTTAATTAAAAAGCTTGATCAAATCTGTTTTCTAAATCTTTTTCTCTTCTATAACCGGCAGATTCTGAATATGAAAACATGTTTTTATCAAATTCAACGCCTTTATAAGCATAAACAACTGTAAGTTCAGCTATTCTTTGTACAGTTCCTTCAAGAAGATAACAAACTCCATTCATAAAATCAGCTATTCTTCTTTGAGTTCCCATATCAACTTCAGAGTAATCGATAATTAATAAATAATTAGAATTTAAATAGTCCGCGCATTTCTTTACATCATCAAATTCTCTGACTCTTTCGACCATTATTTTAAGCGCCGGTCCATCTGTCCGTGTTTGCCCTTTTAGTTGATTCTTTCTACTTAGACGCTCAGTCCTCTGATAGTCTCTAATTGACGTTAGGTTTTTATCATCTTTATTAACTTGATCATCTTCTACAGGTAAGAAAAAATTAACTAGTTTATCAAATACAGGAACACCCATCACATCGCCTCCCATAAAATCAACAAAATAAGCATATTGTTGAATCCTTTCGGCATAATTCGAGGAATTCCTGCTAAATTTTTAAAAAATTTAAAAATTTATCCATTTTTTTTACTTTTTCCCTGTTTTTTAGTCAAAATACCACAAAAATCAACAACAAATCACACTTTTACAATTTAAAATTTTTATGAATTTGAATTAACAAAAAACCAAAACAAGGCGACCGAAGACTCTCCATACAAAATCCTACTACCACCAAGCCGAAAAAATCATGAGAAGTATGCAGATGCAAGGCGGATTAAATTTCTGAGGACAGGAGTGTACTTTCTGTACTCGACTGATCTCAGAAATTTAACCAACGTAGCAGGTGCGTGCTTATCATGATTTTTTCAAAAACACACGAGAAGTATGCATATACTGCGTTGGTTAAAAAATCCAGACCAGTTACGTACTCAAGTACGCGCCTGCCCTGGATTTTTATTCTGCCTTGTATCTGAACATTTATCGTATGTTTTTGTTATGCATTTCTACCTAATTTGTTCACTTTACCTCTATCCTGGCGATTTAATACCGCCTTTCTAAGTCTAATATTTTTAGGGGTAATTTCCACTAATTCATCATCATTTATATATTCTAAAGCTTGTTCTAAACTTAAAACACGAGGTGGGGTCAGTCTAATTGCATCATCAGAGCCGCTTGCTCTCATATTTGTAACATGTTTTTTCTTGCAAGGATTCACATCCATATCTATGTCACGAGTGTTTTCGCCAACTATCATACCTTCGTAAACTTCTTCACCTGGAGAAATAAACATTACACCGCGATCTTCCAAACCTGCTATGCCGTAACCTGTAGTTTCTCCTGCTGCAAAAGCTACAAGAGCACCTCTTGATCTGCCTTGTATTTCTCCTTTTACAGGTGCGTAGCCATGAAAGATGTGGTTCATTATTCCCGTACCTTTAGTATCTGTTAAGAAATTGGAACGAAAACCAATAAGACCTCTAGCCGGAATAATAAATTCCAGACGAAGATATCCTGCATTTTCGATCATGTTCACCAACTCTGCTTTTCTGGCTCCCAAAGCTTCCATTACAGGACCCATATATTCTTGTGGTACATCAACTGTCAAAAACTCTAAAGGCTCTGATAATACTCCGTCTATTTGTTTTAAAATTACTTTTGGTTTGCCTACTTCAAGTTCATAGCCTTCTCGACGCATTGTTTCGATAAGTACTGATAAATGAAGTTCGCCGCGACCTGCAACTTCAAAGGAATCTGTGTTTTCTGTTTCTTTTACTCTTAAGCTAACATTTGTTTCAGCCTCTTTAAAAAGTCTTGCTCTGAGGTGACGAGAAGTTACAAATTCGCCTTCTTTACCGGCAAAAGGACTTGTGTTTACTGCAAATCTCATTGATAAGGTAGGTTCATCTATACTAATTGTAGGTAAAAATTCAGGGTTATCAACATCACAGATAGTATCACCTATTGTAACGTCATCTAAACCGGTAATTGCTATGATGTCTCCGATAGCTGCTTCTTTTACTTCTACTCTATTTAAACCTTCATATAAATAGAGTCTGCTTATTTTGCCGTTAATTGTTCCGGCACTATTGGCAATAACTATATTCTGACCACCTGCTATTTTACCTCTAACTACTCTGCCTATGACAATTTTACCAACATAGTCATCATAGTCTAAAGTTGTGACCATAGCTTGCAGAGGTGCATCTATATCTCCTTCTGGAGCAGGTATTTTCTCAAGCAGACATTCAAATAACGGAATAAGGTTATCATTGTCTTCTTCTAAACTATTTTTAGCAAGACCTGATCTTGCTGAAGCGTATATTATAGGAAAGTCTAATTGTTCATCATTTGCTTCCAGTTCAATAAATAAATCTAATACTTCATCTACTACCTCTTGAGGGCGAGCATCTGAACGGTCTATTTTGTTTATTACAACTATTACTTTAAGTTTTTGAGCAAGAGCTTTCTTAAGTACATATTTAGTCTGAGGCATAGGACCTTCAAATGAATCTACCAATAAAAGTGCTCCGTCAACCATGTTCATTACGCGTTCAACTTCACCGCTGAAGTCAGCATGTCCCGGAGTATCAACTACATTTATTTTAGTGTCTTTGTACATTATTGCTGTATTTTTAGACAAAATTGTAATGCCACGTTCTCTTTCCAGATCATTAGAGTCCATAACTCTTTCCGCTACTTGTTCGTTTGAACGAAAAATACCACTTTGTTTGAGCATAGCGTCTACTAAAGTGGTTTTTCCGTGATCAACGTGGGCAATAATAGCAATATTTCTTAAATCATTACGAATCATAAAGTTTCCTCCCAATATGTACAAAGCATTAATCCACAAAAATAAGGATGCCTTAGACAAAATTCGCATCCTTTCTAACTTATAAATTATATTATATTTGTCTTTAAATGTCAATATAAACAAGATGTTTAATAAGAAAAAATTGAATTTGACTTGTTTCTTTTTTAATGGATACTACTTAAGCCTTTTTTCTTAATCTTATTAAGCGGCTTTTAACGCTCTCAGTAAAAGAAAAATCACAGGCAATATACTATAAGTATATCTCCTGCAATTTTTCCGTGTCAGTGTAAAAATAAACCAAAGGAGCTTAGGAGTTAAAATCAAAAATTAAGTATCTGCATTTTAACTCCTATAAGTCAACTTAAAAACGTCTTACAAATGTCATGCTAAAGTCTTGAGTATCTGACTTAGTACCATATAATCCTGTATAACTTATATGGAAGTCACTATGTTTGCCTATCGGTGTTCCCCAACCTAAGGTAACTCCCAGGCTATCTCTGTCTTCTGTGCCTGCATAGCTTATAAATCTGCTATCTGTTGGGTTTGAGTTAAAGTATGCCCAAGCTTTTGGAGTTGTGTCTCCGTATTGCCCTTGCCAGAACAATCCTGCTCTCCAGTATTTGTTTTTATTTTCTTTGGATTGTTTTACATAGTCAAAGCCTGCTCTTACTCTATCTATATCGCTGTTTCTGCTATCTAAGCCTAAGCCATATTCTCCTTCGCCGCTTTCTTGATAACCATCTACATCTATTTTCATGTATTCATAGTGTACATATGGTCTTATGAAAGAAGTTTCTGATCTTTTGAATTGTTTTGCCAAACCTATAGCAAAGCTTAGAGTATCAAAGTCATAGTCTGCATTGTATTTATAGCCGCCGTAATGTCTATCTTGATCAAGGTTTGCCCAACCATAGCCTGCCATATAACTTAGTTCCCAGTTATGGTTTAGTTTTGCACCACCATAGACTGCCAGTCTGATGTCATTGCCATCTGCTGAAGCATTTCCGCCATGATAGTCTGGCCAAGATGCTGTTACTGCCACGCCCAGGAATTGTTTTTCGCCTATATAGTCGTCATAGCCTAAAGCAAATCCAGGTGTTTTTAGGTTATATCCTGCCATACCACTATGCTGACCCATTTGGCTAAAGTTATAGAAGCCTGTTCCCCAGAAGTGTCTGTTTTGTTTTTTGATATCGCCAAAAACTCCTTCTTTGTCTGTAAATAAAGCTTTTTGTCTATTGATAATTACTTCATCTGTTGGGTTGTGAAGAGCTACTGCTTCTGGAATTCTTGCGATGTATGAACCGCCACGATCTGGATTGTATTTGCCATCTTTGATGTAAAGACTAAGCAAATCTTTATCTTCGTTCCATTTTGCTTCTACGTTGTAATAGTCGTAAGCACTTATTTCAAGAACGTCAAGCACTCCGTCTGTCGGGCTGAGTATGCTTGATTCGTTGCTTATGTCAGAGCTGTCCAAAACAAGAACATTATGACGATCGTTATCTTTATCATTGATGCTTGTTACAAATGCTGTATTATAGTCTACTCCTACTTGACTTCCTGAGGCTAAAGTTATTGTAGATGCTGAGATTATATGGGCTTCGTCATCTATTGCTAATTGCAGAGCTGAGCCAGATTCCATAGCAAATTTTGAATCATCCCCCATAATAATATCTCCTCTTTTTACCATAGCATCTGCATCTGTCGCATTTGGATTTGATGTTTGATCTGCTTTGTAGAGATATAATGTTCCTTCTTTTAAGGAAAACTCAGATGAATCGCCAAGTTCATTGCTACCAGCAAGATACCATGTTCCTTCGCCAGTTTTGGTAATCGTGCCACCGCTGCCTGTCATCGGATCCAACATATATAAAACTTCATCTGCATCTGGGTCAATGTTTAATGTTCCTGAATTGTAAATTGAGTTTGCTTCTCCAGCAACAAGATTACCTGTAAATAAGCCTGAGCTTATTGTCATTTTGCCAGCATTTGATATTGCGCCACCTTTAACGTCTGCCTTGTTGCCAAGGAAATATACATCTGTTAAATCGCCTATTTCACTTTCAACATTATTTAATATTGCACCACCAGAATTAGCAGCTTTATTATTGCTAAACGTTACATTTGTTAATGTACCTATTTTACTTAAAATTGTAGTACCATAAGAAATGTTGTAGATTGCGCCACCAGAACCGGTAGTTGCTTCATTACCACTAAATGTTACATCTGTTAAGTTTCCTATTGTATTAGCATAATTGTATATCGCACCACCGGATTTATTGGCTTTGTTGTCAGTAAAACTTACATTTTTAAAATTTCCTATTGTAGCTGAAGTACTTAATATTGCACCACCAGAGCCAGTAGTTGCTTCATTGTTACTAAAAATTACATTTTCTAAATCACCTATTATGGCATTATCATAATTTAATATTGCACCGCCATTGACGCCTGCTTTATTACCGTTAAAAGTTACATCTTTTAAAGCACTTATTTCAGCATAATAATAATTCTTTATAGCGCCGCCTTCATTGACTGCTTCATTGCTGCTGAAAGTTATATTTGTTAAAGCACCTATTGTACTATCATTATTGTAGATTGCACCGCCATCACGACCTGCTGTATTGCTGCTAAAAGTTACATCTGTTAAAGTACCTATTTTACCCCACGAAGTATTGGCTATTGCGCCACCATCAGTGCCTGCTGTATTGCTGCTAAAACCTACATTTGTTAAATTTCCTATTCCTTCACTAGGAGAATAAGAGGAACGGTTGAATATTGCACCACCAGAGCCATCAGTTGCTTTATTGCCGCTAAAAGTTACATCTGTTAAAGTGCCTATTATGCCAGAAGGATTGTATATTGCACCGCCATCATTTTTTGCTATATTGGCATTAAAACTCACATCTTTTAAAGAAACTATTGTACTATAAGCTGCATTGAATATTGCACCGCCATTAGCACCAGCTTCATTTCCACTAAAACCTACATTTATTAACGTTCCCAGTGTGCTATCATTGTTGTATATTGCACCACCATCAGCTTTTGCTGTATTGCTGGTAAAAATTACGTCTGTTAAATTACCTATTATACTCTTATGAGTATTAGAGATAGCTCCACCATTGACAGCAGCTTCATTTTCGTTAAATCCTACATTTTCCAAATTTCCTATTTTACCGTATCTATAGTTGAATATTGCACCACCAGAACCGGTAGTTGCTTCATTACCATTGAAACTTACATCTGTTAGGTTGCCGATTTTAGCATAATCATGATTGAATATTGCCCCGCCATTAACTCCTGCAATATTGCCGTTAAATCTTGCATTTTCTAAGTTTCCTATTGTGCTATTAAAATAGTTGTAGATTGCACCGCCGCTGGTACCTGCTTCATTGCCGGTAAACTTCACATCTGTTAAGTTTCCTATTACGCCACCAACATAATAATTATATATTGCACCGCCATTAGCTCCTGCTTTGTTTCCAGTAAACTTTACACCATCCAGAGCTTCTATTGTAGCATGATAATTATGGATTGCACCGCCATTACCTGTCGTTGCTTCATTACCGCTAAACTCCACATTTTTTAAAGTTCCCATTTTACTATAATCATAATTATGTATTGCACCGCCATTAATGCCTGCTTTATTATTGCTAAAAGTTACATCTGTTAAATTACCTATTTTAGAGTAATATTGAGTAAATATTGCACCACCATGCGCTGCTGCTATATTGCTGGTAAAAGTTACATCTGTTAAATTTCCTATTGTACTATTAGTATCATAATTGTATATCGCACCGCCATAATGTGCTTCATTATTGCTAAATGTTACCTTGTTTAAATTTCCTATTATACTACCATTAGTAGAATTGACTATGGCACCGCCTGCGCCATATTCGCCTGTTTTATTGCCACTAAAAGTTACATTTGTTAAATTACCTATTTTAGAATTATCAAAATTATATATTGCAGCACCAAAACCACTGGTGCCTACTTCATTGCCGCTAAAAGTTACGTTTTCCAAATTACCTATATTAGAAAAATAAGAATTGACAATTGCACCGCCACTGCTATAATCACCTGCTTTATTGCCAATGAATTTTACATCTGTTAAATCTCCAATTTCACCATAAACATAATTATATATTGCACCACCAAAAGCATTATCGCCTGCTATATTGCCTTCAAAAGTTGCTTCTGATAAATTGCCTATTGTACTATTAAAATTATATATTGCGCCACCAAAATTATTGTCGCCTACTTTATTGCCGGTAAAAGTTACTTTTGTCAAATCCCCTATTTCACTAAAATAAGAATTGTATATTGCGCCACCATAATGTGCGCTGTTATTAATAAAAGTTACATTTGTAAAAGTCCCTATTGTAGCACTTGAAACATTATATACTGCGCCGCCTTCTTGCTCTGAACCATCCTCAAAGCTTTCATCAGCATAATTTCCCAAAGTGCCTCCATTATTTTCAATTCTGGCATGACTTGCATCTACAAAACCTGCTCCTGCACAACTCAAAAAAATAAGTGCCGAAATATTTCCGCACAAAATAGCTTTTTTGGTTTTTTTGCCAAGTAGTTTCCCAAGCCAAATGGATCTTTTTTTCTCCGCGGAAAAAGGTAATAAATTAGTGCTTAAATCAATTTTCTCTTTCATATTCACATTCCTCTCTAATTATATTTTAAAATGCTATTTATAATGTTTTTTTGTAATTAAAAAATAACTGCTTTTTGCAATGTGAAAATAATTCACTTAATGCCCATACTTACTGGTTTTACAAAGAATATTTGTAAAAAACAAATCTTTCAATTTAAGCCAAAATATGTTATTATAAAAATCAAGAAAAAGACGAACCTTAAATTATTGAGCTTCTGCCAAAGCTCAATAATTCCGATAAGGCTCTTTTGTTTTTGCGCACATTTTTTTGTTTTTTTTGTTCGCTTTTGAAACATAACCATCTGGTTACTTTTCGTTATAAATATAACATAACCATTTGGTTAAGTCAATATCTTTTGTAAAAAAATTACGTTAACTTTAGGAGGGAGAAATGACTAATTTTAGTAGGCGTCTCTCGAAGTTGCAGAAAGAAAAAAAACTACTAAAAAAAGATATTGCTCAAGCCATTGGTATTTCTATAATGGCCTATTACAGATACGAAAAGGGAGATAGAGAACCGACAGTATCTGTACTTATTTCTCTGGCAAAACTTTTCGATATTTCTACTGATTATCTTTTAGGTTTGACTGACGATCCATGTTCACATAAAAAGTAAATTTTTTCCTGTCGATGCAATTGTTTTATGTAGTCTAGACTACATAATTTCCCAAACAAAAAAACCAGGTTTAAGAAGTATTTTTCAATACTTCTTAAATCTGGTTTCTTATTTTTATTTAAGTGTTTTTTAAATTATTAACCCCAAAATATATTAAGTATAAATTTTACAGCAGATTCTTCTAAGCCTATTTTATTAAAAAAATCAGTTATATTTGTTGAAAGTTTTGTAATCAAACTTTGTAACAATTAATTTTCCTTCTTTCATTTTTATCTATAACTTACATTACTACAAATATATACCCAAAGTCAATATCACAAGCTACAGAGGTTAATAAACCCCCAAAACACTGACTTATTCTAAACTATGCAAACACACCAAAAATGTGCAAAAAAAAAAAACGCGGAAGACATACTCCTAATACGTCGACCGCGTTTCCGATTTTTTTACTTAAGCAGATGCATGCTTATCATGCGTTCCCCCTTTAAAGAATCCCAACCCCCAACTGTGCGAACGCATCAGAAGCGTTCAGATTCTTAAGTAAAAATTGAGAAAACGCGGGAGTCGTACTCCTTGTACGTCGACCGCGTTTCCGATTTTTTTACTTAAGCAGATGCATGCTTATCATGCGTTCCCTCTTAAAAGCGCCTAGTAAATGTCATGCTAAACTCTTGACTATCACTATTAGAGCCATAAAATCCTGTATAGTTTAGATGGAAATCACTATTTTTGCCTATTGGAGTTCCATAACCTATTGATACTCCTAAACTATTTTCATCTTCTGGTACTCCATAGCTCATAAATCTGCTATTTACATCATTGCCAAACTGAGCTCTTGTTTTAGCTGTTCTGTCTCCTGTTTGGTTTAGCCAGAATAATCCTGCTCTCCAGTATCCTTTTGTATTGCTGTGTTCTTTAATATAATCAAAACCTAATCTCACTCTGTTTAGATCTGTTGTTTTGTCATCGAATTTTAGACCATATTCTCCTGAACCGCTTTCTCTATAGCCATCTGACTCTACTTTGAGATATTCATAATGTACATATGGTCTGATAACTGAAGTTTCACTTCTTCTGAAACTTTTAGCAATACCTATACCTAAACTTAAAGTATCATAATCATAGTCTGCGCCATATTTATAGCCACCATAGTATCTGTCTTGATCTATATCACCCCAACCATAAGCTGCCATGTAGCTTAAATCCCAGCCTTTGCTTAGCTTTGTGCCACCATAAAGAGCTAAACGGATATCTGTTGCATCTGCGGAAACATTGCCGCCATCATAATCAGGCCATGCTGCTGTGATTGCTACACCCAGGAATGTTTTGTCACTTACATTATCATCATAACCCATTGCGAAACCAGGCATTTTAACTTTGTAGCCAGCTTGTCCTCTGTTTGTATCCATATTAGTAAACTTGTAGAATGGAGTTCCCCAGAAGTGTCTGTTTAATTGTTTTGTTTCGCCAAACATACCTTCTTTATCTGTAAACAAAGCTTTTTGTCTGTTCATTATAATGTCTGTTGTCGGGTTGTGAATTGCCATTGCTTCAGGAGCTTTGACTGCATGAGATCCGCCTCTGTCCGGATTATAAGCACCAGAACTATCTTTGATATAAAGGCTAAGCATATCTTTATCTTCGTTCCATTCTGCTGCTACATTGTAGTAATCATACGCACTTACTTCTAAGAATTCAAGAACTCCTGCCGTCGGATCAAACATACCTGAATCGTTAGTTATATCAGCACCATCCAAAACAAGAACATTATGACGATCGTTAGCTTTGTCATTGACACTTGTTACAAATGCTGTATCGTAATCTACGCCTACTTTGCTTCCTGTTTGCAGGTCTATTTTATCAGCTGAAATTATATGAGCCTCATCATCAATTCCCATTAACAAAGTTGCTCCTGACTCTAAAACAAATGCAGCATCTGTTCCGCCAAGAATAATATCGCCTTTTTCTACTTTAGCATTTGGATCTATACTGTTAGGATTATCTACTTGCCCTGCTTTGTAGAGATATAAGGTACCTTCGCTCACTATAAATTCAGGTGATTTTCTGCCTGAACTTGATTCAAAATAAATAAATTCATTGCTGCCGCCAAGTTTCCAGGTTCCTGTACCTGTTTTAGTAATAGTACCATTGCGCCCATTCATTGGATCACGCATATCTAATACTTCATCTGCTCCAGGGTTTATTGTTAAAGTTCCTCTGTCATTATAAATTGAATTGGCTACCCCAGAAGCTAAGTTGCCGCTAAATACACCTGCACCAATTGTTAATTCAGAATAGTTAGCAATTGCTCCACCAAAAGTAGTTGCTTCATTGTCAATAAAATTAACGTCTGTCATAGTTATTTTGTTGTTATTGTAAATTGCACCGCCATTGCCTGCTTTATTTTCTGTGAAATCAGTTTCTGTTATAGTTTTTATTTCGGCAAAATTATTATAAATTGCACCACCGTGATCTGTAGCTTCGTTTTGAGTAAACAAACTTTTAGTTATGCCTTCTATAGTACCGCCACTGAAAATTGCACCGCCAGCATGACCAGAAGTATTTCCTGTAAAAGTTACATTACTTAAAGTTCCAATTTTAGTATTAGTATAAATTGCCCCACCACTTCTTACAGCAGAATTTTCTTCAAAAATTACTCCAGTAAAATCACCTATTGTACCTGAATAATGATAAATTGCACCACCATCACGTGCTTCATTTTCGCTTAAAGTCACATTTGTTAAATTGCCTATTGTGCCAATATTATAAATTGCACCACCACTACCTGTAGAAACGTTTTTCTCAAAGGTTACTGTATTTAAATTGCCTATTTTACCTCTATCATTATAAATTGCAGCACCAGCCTTCGCAGTGTTTTCTTTAAAACTGCTTTCTGTTATGCTATCTATTTTACCCATACTAGCATTAAATATTGCACCACCATTGGTAGTTGCGTTATTTTTTGTAAATCCTACGTTGTTTAACTTACCTATTGTACCCCAGTTGTAAATTGCGCCACCATCTGCACCAGCTTTATTTTCTGTAAAGCTACTGCCAGTTATATCACCAATTATTTCTGTATAATAATTGTATATTGCTCCGCCCCAACTTTTTGCTTCATTTTTTGTGAAAGCAGTGTTTACTATATTGCCTATAGTACTATAATTAGTAGTATATATTGCACCGCCCGCACCTGCTGTGTTTCCTGTAAAGGTGCTTCCTGTTATATTTCCTATTTTACCACCGTTAGTAATATATATTGCACCACCATTATCACCAAAAACATTACCTCCACCAATATCAACACCTGTTGCTTTATTGTCCGTAAAGTTGCTGTCTGTTATATCTCCTATTATACCTTTATCGTTTACTCCATCATTATAAATTGCTCCGCCCATAGTTCCTGAGTTTTTATCAAAGGAAACTTCTGTGATAACTCCCATTGTACCGAGGTTGTTTATTGCTCCGCCGCCATTAACTGCTGTGTTACTTATAAAGCTACTTCCTATCATAGGACCTATTGTTCCCAAGTTGTCAATTGCTCCACCACCACCGTATGTAGCTTTATTGCCAGTAAAAGAAGCTGTTCCGAAATTAAATGTTCCGGTTGGTGCAACATAAACTGCTCCACCAGACCACGCACTATTTCTATTAAAAACATAGTCATCAGTTGCTGGAGTGCCAGTAATATTAAGAGCTCCGCCATAACCGTTTTTGTTCTTATCTTCATGAATTTGTTCTGCAAATCCTGTTCCGACACAACTTAAAAAAACAAGTGTAGAAAGACTTCCGCACCAAATAGCCTTTTTTGATCTTGTATTAAACAAGCCTGATAAAAAATTGCTTTTTCTTTTTTTGTCTGAAATTGGTTCTGTTACCTCATTTGTTCTATTATATAGCATAAAAATTTCCTCCTCACCCAAATTATGTGAACATAATATGTTTATAATTCTATATGTAATCTTTTTTTCCTTCCTGAAATTAATTACTTTTTTCTTAATAATATTCTTTTTTTATGTTATAAACCCAATAACAAGATACTTAAAGTCTTTGTTTTTTCTAAAAAAATAAATAAATAAATTTTCAATACAATTTAATTTCAAACTTTGAAAAACCATAAATAAACCGTTATATATTTATTCTTTTATTAACATAATCTTTACATTATCTGTAAGCAATCACAAGACCGTTCTACCCCTTAAAAAAGCCCAAAACAGCCAGAATAAATACACAGTTTACCACCCACTCATCCTGACTACAATTCTCTAACAAAACAATATATCCCAAATTGTACCAAAAACAAAAACGCAGAAGGCGTACTCCCAGTACGTCAACTGCGTTTTTGATTTTTTACTCAAGTAGAAGAGCATCTATCATGCGTTCCCCCCTTTAAAGAATCCCAACCCCCAACTGTGCGAACGCATCAGAAGCGTTCAGATTCTTTAGTAAAAATTGAGAAAACGCGGGAGTCGTACTCCTCGTACGTCGACTATGGGCTATTTGAAACCAACGCAGCAGATGCATGCTTATCATGCGTTCCCCCCTTTAAAGACACCTAGAACCTCCTAACAAATGTCATGCTAAAATCTTGCGTATCAGACTTAGTACCATACAACCCTGTGTAACTTAGATGGAAGTCACTATTCTTGCCAATTGGAACTCCCCAACCGATTGTTACACCTAAACTATCTCTGTCTTCTGAACATGCATAACTCATAAACATGCTGTCTCCAGGATTTGAAGCAAAGTATGCTCTGGCTTTTGGAGTTGTATCTCCATATTGTCCTTGCCAAAACAGACCTGCTCTCCAATATCTGTTCTTGTTTTCTTTGGATTGTTTTACATAGTCAAAACCTACTCTTACTCTGTCTACATCATAATTTTTGCTGTCTACACCTAATCTATAATCTCCGCTGCCACTTTCTTTGTAACCATCTGCATCTATTTTGAGGTATTCATAATTTACATATGGTCTTATAAAGGAAGTCTCTGATCTTTTGAATTGTTTTGCCAGACCTACAGCAAAGCTTAAAGTATCAAAATCATAGTCTGCGTTATATTTAATGCCTCTATAATGTCTATCCTGATCAAGATTTGCCCAACCATAACCTGCCATATAGCTTAGCTCCCAGTTGTGGTTAAGTTTTGCGCCACCATAGACTGCCAGTCTGATGTCATTGCCATCTGCTGAAGCATTTCCGCCATGATAGTCTGGCCAAGATGCTGTTACTGCTACACCAAGGAATTGTCTTTCGCCTATATAATCATCATATCCCAGAGCAAATCCAGGTGTTTTTAGGTTATAACCTGCTATACCATGATGTTGATCCATTTGACTTAAATTATAAAAACCTGTTCCCCAGAAATGTCTGTTTTGTTGTTTGATCTCACCAAAAACTCCTGTTTTATCTGTGAATAATTGTTTCTGTCTGTTGATGATTACTTCGTTAGTCGGATTATTAAGAGCTATGGAAAGTGGTGCTCTTACTATATGAGAACCGCCGCGATCTGTATCGAATATATCGTTGCCTGTAAAGTTCAGTGCAAGAAGTCTGTCATCAGAAAGCCAAACTGCTTCTACTTCTCTATCATAGGCACCTATTGTCAAAGTTCCTGTTGGATTTACAAGTTCTGATTCATTTGTGAAACTTGTTCTTTCTTCAAATTGCAATAAGTGTTTTTGTACCTCAGATTCACTTGCATAGAAATTGTCTCCGTAGTTTATGGCAATATTGCTTTTCTCACCGAGGTTAATGTAATTTGCTGCAATGTAGTTTGTTTCTGTGCCTACACTAACTGCCAAAGTTGCTTCTGTACTGCCTGTACCTATATTAAAGAAAGATGAACATGTGTCATCAAACCTGATATGACCTGTTTCTACCATAGCATTTGGATCAAGGCTGTTTGGATTAGCTACTTCGCCTTTTTGGTAGAGATAAAGAGTTCCTTCATCTACTTGGAAATGGGCATATCCTCCCCCAACTGTGGAAAAAACGTTATTGCCGCCAAGCAGCCAAGTTCCTTCACCTGTTTTTTTGATTTGTACACTAGCATCAGCAATAACTTCTCCAGACATAGGGTCACGCATATCAAGTATTGAATCTGCTGCTAAATTTGCATTTAATTTTGATATATATGTGAAATAAATTGAGCTGGCTTTAGCAGTCGTACTGGTATTTGCCAAGTTGCCGCTAAAGAGCATATTCTGACCTTCTTCTAACTTTAAGTTAATTGTGCCATTATAATTATAAATTGCTCCACCATTGGCTCCTGCCTCATTATTTATAAAACTGCCCTGACCTATATTCATTGTGCGTTTATTATAAATAGCACCGCCACTTTGTTCGGCAATATTATCGCTAAAAAAGCCTTCTGTTATAGTCGTTTCACCGTTATTAAAAATTGCACCGCCATGTTTAGCATCATTACCGTTAAAGAGACCCTCTGTCATATTTATTTCTTTTTCATTATAAACAGCACCGCCACTTCCTGTAGCACTATTACTGCTAAAAATGCCTTCTGTTATGGTGGTTTTACCTTCATTATTAATCGCACCGCCATATTCAGAACTATTACCACTAAAGATGCCTTCTGTTACGTTGATCTCGCCATCAATATTTAAAATTGCACCGCCAAACAAAGCACTATTATCGCTAAAGATGCCTTCTGTTATAGTCATTTCATTGTTATTATAAATAGCACCGCCATATTCAGAACTATTATCGCTAAAGATGCCTTCTGTTATGGTGGTTTTACCTTCATTATTAATCGCACCGCCATATGTAGCACTATTATCGCTAAAGATGCCTTTTGTTATGGTGGTTTTACCTTCATTATTAATCGCACCGCCATATCTGGCACTATTACCGCTAAAGATGCCTTCTGTTATGGTTATTTCACCGTTATTAGTAATTGCACCGCCATATGTAGCACTATTACCACTAAAAATGCCTTCTGTTATGTTAATAATTTCTAAATATGTTTTTCCATCATACTTTGAAGAAATATTACAAATTGCTCCGCCCGATCCTGTAACACTATTACTGATAAAGCTACCTTTTGTTATGGTAATAATGCCAGGCTGATATTCCCAATCATCAAAATGTCCAGTATTATAAATTGCTCCGGCATGGTGTCCACTATTATTGATAAAAACGCCTTCACCGATGGTTAATGTATGATCATTATAAATCGCTCCGGCAATTTCGTAGCTACTATTATCGCTAAAGATGCCTTCGGTTATAGTCATTTCACGCTCATTATAAATAGCACCACCATAGTCTTCAACATAATTACCGCTAAAGATGCCTTCGGTTATGGTTATTTCACCGTTATTATAAATTGCACCGCCATGTTGTCTGACACTATTATCGCTAAAGATGCCTTTTGTTATGGTTATTTCACCATAGTTACAAATTGCACCGCCCTCGCCTTCGGCACTGTTATTGATAAAAATGCCTTCTGTTATATTAATAATGTCTAAATGTCTTTTTCCATCATGAACAAACACATCATTACCAATTGCGCCACCTTTTCTTACAACACTATTACTGATAAAGACACCTTTTGTTATGGTAATAATGCCAGACTGATGTTCCCCATTATCAAAATGGCCAGAATTAAAAATTACTCCGGCATCGTATCCACTATTATTGATAAAAACGCCTTCACCGATGGTTACTGTATGATTATTATAAATCGCTCCGGCACCTTCTTTGCTACTATTGCCACTAAAGATGCCTTGACCTATAGTTATTGTACCTTCATTATAAATAGCACCGCCCCATTCGGAACTATTACCGCTAAAGCTGCCTTCTGTTATGGTTATTTCACCTGTATTATAAATTGCCCCGCCATACGTCTCTGTATCATTACAACTAAAGAACGCTTTTGTTATAGTCGTTTCACCAGTATTATAAATTGCTCCGCCTTCCAAGACTGTATGATTATCACTAAATAATGCTTCTGTTATAATCATTTCACCAGTATTATAAATCGCGCCACCAACACTGTCATATGCATCATTGCCAGTAAAGATGCCTTGACCTATAGTTATTGTACCTTTATTATAAATAGCACCGCCTAAAAATCCCGCCCTATTGCCATCAAACACTCCTTGACCTATAGTTATTGTACCTTCATTATAAATAGCACCGCCATATGTTACTGCAAGGTTATCTGCAAAAACTACTGTTGTAATATTTTTTATATTACCATCTTCAGTATTGTAAATTGCACCACCTGCACCATCTCCAGCTTGATTATTGGTAAAAACAGCTATTTCTATGTTTTCTATTATATTGTTGTTATAAATTGCGCCACCTTCATAACCAGCTTTATTACTTGTAAAAAAGACTGTATCTATGTTGTTTATTAAACCTTCGTTATAAACTGCGCCACCTCTATAAGCAAAATTATCAACAAAATGATATACTGCCTCTTCTGCTGCATTTAGCTCAATTTCAGCATTTTGGGCAACATACATTGCACCGCCAAGCTCTTCATAATAATTGCCAACTATAGCAAAAACAGCTTCTTCTTGCAGCTCAATTTTGCCGCTCTTGCCTTCTTTTATTTCTAATCTGTTGTCTTTATTTTCTGCACTTGCAAATACTACATTGCTTTTTTCTGCAATTTTAAGTGTCGCTATATTTTCTGCAGCCACATCAGAATTAAAACTGAGTTTCTCAAAAGTTGTGCCAAGCTGAGAAGCATCACTTATGAGAATGGTTCCGCTATAAAAATCTACACCTTCAACAAAATAATTTTCAAGTGTACTTGTAAAATCTACTGTTCCTGTAAATTCAGCAGACGTTATAGTATCTTTATCTGTTGCTTTAGCACCAATTATAAGTTTACCATTTGCAGCTTCTCCATTTAAAGTTGTTCCGCCAGATGCATCAGCTCTAATTGAACCACCTGTAAAAATATAATCTTCAGCACCGCTCACATACATCCCGGCAACTAGTACTCCGTCTGCGTTAACTTCTACTTTGCCACTGCCTGAACCTGTAAAATTCACAATATCGCCATGTAAGAATTGATTGTCTGTGCCATCCCAATTTTCGGCATGAATATTCCATTTGTTAGCGTCACTGCCTGTTGCAGTGCCTGTCCAGTTTATTACTTCACTATTAAAACCATTATTTGTAGTAGCTTTTATTCCATTTGCATCTGCCGAAATGGTAACTATGCCTTCTGCTCTGCTGCCTGCAATTTCTTCTCCTCGCAAAGTTGGAACAGTGTTTATTTTTCCTACAAAACTATCAGTACTGTTTTCTTCTAACAAATCGTATGTGCCTTGTTCATTTAAAGATAATAAGTCTATTTTTATATTGTTGCCTATATTAATTTGTGCTGCATACAAATCAATCATAGAACTACCTGTATTAGCATAACCAAGATCAAAAGCAAAACTGCTGCCTGCACTAATTGTTATAGTGCCATCTGTTTCTATGGCGTTACCGCCGCCTGCTGAGAGAGTTGCATCTGCACCCAAGGTAAAGCTGCTGCCTGCACCCGCAAGATATATAAAACCAGCCTCAACATCTCCACTAAAATCTGCACTGCTTGCATTAGATACTTCACCTGATCTATACAGATGTAAAGTTCCTTCTTCTATATTCATAGAATTTTTCCCGGTCGCACTACCAATTTTGACGAACGTATTTTCTCCACCAAGTTTCCAGGTGCCTGCACCTGTTTTTTCTATCTCCACATTATTGCTGACATTAATACGCCCTTCTAATGGATCACGCATATCCAGTATAGAATTTTTTGCTAAATCTATATTAAGGTAGGAGGAATTACTATAACCATCAACATATATAGAATTCGCAAAATTGTCTTTATGTAAGTTACCTGAAAAAAGCAGTTTTTCTCCAGAATTTAAATTCAGGTTTAAGGTACTCGTATTATAAATAGCGCCACCTAAATTATATTTTTCATAATTAAGATTTGTTCTATTTCCCACAAAAATACCTGAACCTATATTTAGATTAGTCATATTTAAAATTACACTACCCCAGTAACTGGTTTTATTGCCAACAAAACTATTACCTGTAATGTTCTCTATACTACCGTTAGCAGTAGCATTAAAAAAAACACTGCTGCTTTCACCCATATTGCCTGCAAAGATATTGTTGCTTATGTTTTTTATTGTACCTACATTACATATACCACCAGTCCAAGCAGTTATATTATCAGCAAAAACATTTCCTGTTATTTCATTTATTACGCCTGCTTCATCATTATAAATTATCCCGCCATTCCTAGCCACATTACTAGTAATGATGCTGTTTTTTATAGAATCTATAGTACCTCTATTATAAATTGCTCCACCATAGAATGGCAGAGTCGCATCACTGTAGTCTCCTTTAACCATATTTCCGGAAAAAACAGCTTGATTAAATTCTTTTATTGTACCTATATTAAAAACTGCCGCACCTACGTTTGTACTTTCGTTTCTTGTAAAAATTGTTTGAGTAAAACTGCCAATTGTATCTAAATTATAGACAGCTCCACCATAATTACGAGCTCCTGTTTCAACTTTATTTAAGCTAAAAATAGTTTTAGTAAAATCACCTATTGTGCCATTATTATAAATTGCCCCACCAGCAGCAGCACCATAATTTCCTACAAAAACAGTTTCAGAAAAATCGCCTATTGTGCCCTCATTACAGATTGCTCCACTATAAAGCTCGCCTTTATTCTTTATAAAAGCACTTCCTGTTATATCGCCTATTGTGCCATAATAACTATTATAAATCGCACCGCCAAAGCCACTAGATATATTTTCTACAAAAACATCTGCATCTATTGCTACTATGTTAGAGTTATTATATATTGCACCACCAAAATTTTCTGCATAATTGTTTGTAAAAGAAGCAGTTCCTAAAGTAAGATTACCGCCACTATCAACATAAATTGCACCGCCATTTATAGCTGAATTGTTAGTAAAAATAGCATCTTCTATTGTTAAATCTCCATCAACATAAATTGCGCCACCATGATCATTGTTGGAAAGGTCGTTATAAAACTCTTGTTCAGCAAATCCCACACCAGCACAACTAAAAAAAATAAGCGCCGAAAGATTTCCGCACAAAATAGCCTTTTTCGCCTTTTTATTCAATAATTTTTCAAGCCAAATAGACCTCTTTTCACTTACAGAAAGAGGATATGTATTATTATCTAAATGCTCTTTTT
>JAJDHX010000060.1 GCA_030266395.1 Selenomonadales bacterium OttesenSCG-928-I06
TGGGGCTGTGCTTGAGCTTCGCCAAGGCACTTGTTTTTGTTGGATGTTGCCTTGTGGATGGCAGATTTGTTTCTTGCTGTTCTTGGGGCTTCGCCCAAGAAATCGCTTGATTTGGACGGTCTTGTTTAAAGGATGTAGAAAGGCTTCTTGTATGGCGAGTCTTCGACCGCCTTGCATATGCATACTTCTCGTGCGTTTTTCGGCTGGGGGGCAGGTGTTTTTATGGAGGTGTGTTTGGGGCAACGCCCAAGGCACTTGTGTTTTTAAAAGTTCGGGACTTTTTTGTTTAAAAGTCTTAGAATTTGAAAAAACCCGAATTCTAAGACTTTTTCTCCAAAAAAATGTGAGACAATTATAGATATCAGATAAGCTGATTAATAATTTTTTGGAGGTTAAAAATGCGATTTAATACTTATGAGGGAAAGCTAAAGCCTACGACTATAACTGAATACACTAAACTGTCAAACAACCCCAATGCCTATGGGGGCGGCAAAGGGTTTCAAAATCTCGGCAATGTAATATCAGGTATTGGTGCTAATGAGCATAAGAAGTTGAAAGAAAAATTAGATAAACTTGCTGCTGAAAAGGTAGCCCAAAATAACTTTATGCAAAAACCACCTAAAAACTCAGATACGGAATCTGAATCATCATATCAGTTGTTACCAGAAAGACCTGCAGATCCTAACAGGGAAATAAATCCTGATTATTTTATTAGAAAAGGGCCACACATACCTGTGGAAAATGAAAACACTGACTGGGTTGAGATTCTGAATAAAAGATTTGAAGAACAAACTGCGGCAAATATTATCTTTAAAACTAATGAGTTTCAAGACTTGATAAATACTAATCTCACTTTGCCAGAAGACTCTATACACTTTGAGGAAACAAAATTTAAACTAGACGAATTAAGCACACAATATCAATCTACTCAAGAATTATTGCAGCAAGACCCAAAAGCTCTTAATGCATATGAAGCTCTTTCTTTGCCTGTTTTAATAAATGCAGAGGAAAATTATAAAAACACTCTTTCTCAAAAATTTATGGAGCAAGAAGAACAAAATAAAATAAATACTTTTAAGACAAGTGTGCAGTTGGCTATACAGGCAATTGAGCCAACAAATTTAGAATCAGTTGTAAATGCAATTGCTGAGACGACTAAACAAACTGTTGCTATGTTTGGAATTTCTAAAACTCCTGAGGAGTTAGAGCAAATTAATAAAGAGAAAAACAAGACTATTTTAGGTACAACTATAGGTAATTTAATCACAGACGACAAGACAGACAATGCTTTTGATTTATACACTTTGGCAACTCAAAGCGGTTTGTTAAGTCAGGAAGATTTAAGTTTGGAATATGAAGAAATCTCTAATAAGAAAAGAACTGATATGTATGAACAAGTTTTTGAAAAGTATCTTGATGATGGTGAACCTGAAGATGTTTTAGATTGGTTTAGAAATCAAGAACTAAATATAGCAATAGGTCAGGGTGAATCTGCTTTAAAGCTTGAAACAGATCAGGAAGATATAGATGATGCACTCAGTTTTATTGGAGATAAGAAAATTTTTAGACAGATAACTAAGTTTCAGGAACGTGAGGCAAATAAAAAACAATTCCAAGAAAATATAGAAACCCTTATAACAGAAGGGAAATATGATTACACCAAAGGACTTGAACTAGCTAATTCTATAGCCAAAAACGAAGAAGAATATAACATACTCAAAAAAGAAACAGAAGAAATTAATAGCGCCTTTACCAGCAAAACAAATGCAGAAATAGCCAACAAACCACCAAAAGAAGCACTTATTGACATAGTTGGCAAAATAATCAGTGGCAAAGATGTTGATAAAGACCTTCTTGCTATAGGTATGTTAACTCCTGATGAACAAAAACAAGGGTTGATGGCTGAACTCAGAGGTATGGTGAAAAGTGTAGGGACAGTAGCTGGTAATGGGATACTCAACTATGAGTGGCAAGATAAAAAAGGTAGTATTAAAGATACCATTTCTAAATTTGATTTATTTAAAGATGAACACTTTGAAGAAATCTACGGCAAGGCGACAAACAAAGTGGCTAAGTTGTATATAGAAAGAGCTTTAAAGGGCGAGAAGATTACTGAGACTGAGATTGATGAATTACTTGGCTCCGCTGTGGTTGAGGGGATGTTGGCGAGAAAGGTTCAGGAGGAAGAAACAGAAATATACACCGAGCCAACATTTGGCGAGTTTATTGATAATTTAGAGAGCAGTGGAATAAAATTCAGGTCTATAATGACAGATGGTTCTTATGAATTAACAGTTGATGCAGATGGCAAACCAATAAGCACACTTATCCCAAAAGAGGATTTTGAGCTTCTTTATGAGATAATGAAACAAGAAGATACAGTAGGCGAGTTGCCTAAGATTGTTATGAATATGGACGGTGTCACTTCTGTGCTCCATTTTGAAGATGGTGTAACAAAAGAACTTAATGAGGAGGAAACTGGCAAGCTTAGGAATGTTTATAGGGGGATGAAAAAAGAAAATATAATTAGCACTGAAGAGTTTATTAGGAGCGGAAGTGTTAGGAGTAATTATGAGAGGACAGCTGATAGTTATTCTTCTGATGTGATGACTCAAATAGCTTTAGAAACAGATGAAAAGTATGGAGGAAATTCTGGTACATACATTAATGATCCAAAAACTAAGGCGAAATTCAATAAGTATGAAGATGAGTTTAGAAAATACGAAAACGACTATGGTGGCGGAGATATAGGCACATTTTCAAGTGAATCTTTAAGAAAAACTTTTACAGGCGCAAAACATAGTGCATTTAAAATGTCAATATTTGAAATCCTTTATGAAAGTGATGACTATCCTAATAGTGATGTTTATCTTGAACTAGTTGAGGAATTAAAATGTTTAACAGTATTCGGCAAAAAACACAATATGGATTTGGCTCTGGAATTTTCTGATCCAACAACTGCTAAGATTGCTCTTGATGTAGCATTAACAATTGGTCTTCCTAGAGTAGGTAAATGGATGTCTCTTGGAATAGACTTGTATAATAGTAAAAACTTTTCCAAATATGAAGTAGGTCAGAGAATATTTGAGTATAGCGAGTATAGAAATGTTGATGGTGAAAGACCTCCTTACAGTAAAATTAAACAGTTAGCTCAAGCTGAGGTGGATTTTGGGGGTATGGTTAATTTTGCTAAAGGAGCTTTGGGTAATGTTAATCCAACTTCAGAAATGATTCGTAATTTTATCGAAGCTAATTATAAACTTGCAAAGATTTTTGAGGTGTTTGGAGTTGGAGCAGAAGGAATATTAGATAATGTTGCAGAAGAAAACTTTAGCGAACTACTTAGAAACACATCAAGAGAAAAATTAAAAGCTGATGGATATATGTAATAAAAAGAAAACAACTCTTTGTAGTACTACAAAGAGTTGTTTTCTTTTTCCTTAAGAGTTTTTTTGATTTGAAAATTTTCGTAATTTTTATATTTTAGAGATAAAAATTTATTTATTTTATTGAGTAATACTTCATATTCTCCTGCTAGATGATAGATTTTTTCATGTTGGAAATTGCCAAGAAGAAATTCAGAATAGTATGTTAATAAAAGAATATCTCCACTTTTGTTATAAAATGCATTGCGTATAAGAAAAACTTGATTTGTTTCTTCTGAAAACTCAATAAGTTCTTCCATTAGCCAGATTTCTTTATCTTCAGTTTCAGTATTTATCTGAATATCATGTCTATTTAATATATTTTTAGCAGTATTTTCCATATATTTTTCTGATAGTTTGTTTTTGGGTTTAAAAAGAATTTTAAAAGTCATTCCTTTCATTGAGGAAAGTGGTTTTTTACGATCTTTAGTTTTATCTGCCAATAGTGCCATACATACAAGTCCTGTATATGTATCAGTTGTGTAATATTTATAATTTTCATCTTCAAACATATATTCTAAACGACTGTATCTACCAGCTGGGAGAAAAAAAGCACTTCTTAGATACTCAAATTCCGCTTTTTCTGCAAAAGATTTATTTTTATTATATTCTTTTATTAGAGTGTAAACTACAAATCCGCATACTTCAATATAAGTATCAGATTTTTTATCATAATAACCTAAGGGAGATTGATAACCATGATCATTTAAAGAAATTCTTGTATTAGAATTTTTTTCTAATATCTTTTGCCCTGTATTGTCATAAAAAATGACCTTATTTTCAGTTATCTCCTGATTTATGCCATCATATGTTATATCTGCTTCTATTGACCAAATGTTTTTATAAGTTTGTGCTTCTTTTAAATAAAGGTGGAGATTTTCTTGGTGTTTTTCTTTAACTTTTAAATAAACTTTAGCATTAAATTTACGTGTTTGAGCATAGTTGTTTTTGGAAATTAAATCTTGTAGACTTTCGGTAACTATATAAGAATCAAAGGCATAAGTGTAACAAGTGTAAGTCAAATTATAGTTTTTATATTTTACATGAGTCTCGTGAGATGCATAGGAATTTGAGATTCCAATAATAAAAATCATCAGTAGAGTTAAGATTATTTTATGTATCAGTGGTTTTCGCATGGTAGCCTCCTTTAAG
>JAJDHX010000061.1 GCA_030266395.1 Selenomonadales bacterium OttesenSCG-928-I06
GTATAATCATGGTTACATTAAACGGAAACGGTTCAGGATGCATAATACATACCCTGCCTTCAGTCTCAAACCCTCCGTTTGCAACAGTAATCTCCTTATTCAAACTATAGAGCAGAGGCTCTTCCAAAACACTGTCAGTCAAAATAATCTGATCCATCAAATCAAAATTAGGACCAACATAACCGCCAAAACTCTCATCAAGACGAAGTATTACAGAATCAACCTTTTTCTTCTTAGCCTGCATAGAACCGCCAGAACCAGGGTACTCTGCATTAAGCATCTCAATCTTCATAGTATAAGGAAGCCCCACAACAACCTTCTCACCATCAAAAGGCAAATCCAAATTACCATCACTATCAACACTTAAATTCTCCACAAACATACCATCAATAACAACATGCACATCCTTACCAGCAAGATGCGGCACATACCTTCTAATATAGACTTCACCAGAATCAACAGACCCTGCCGGCTCTGTAGGATCAGGATCTTCAGGATCAACACCAATTCCAGTCTCAATATCATAATCGTCATCATCATCAAGAGGAGGAATCACAGGCGGACTGGGATCAGGATCAGGAAGTTCAACATCTGGAAGTGTAACTCCAAAAGTACTAACCCCGCCAGCTTCACCATTTCCCGCAGAATCATCAAACACAGCAGCACAATCAAGCATAACATAATCTGCCCTTGGAGTATTATCATCAGGCATTATAAAAAACTTCTCAATATATCTTCTGACCTGTCCATTAATAACCCGCTTCACAACAGCATAAATCAAATCATTACTGCCATCATGCAAACTAACCACACTTTCAAACTCACCGTCAGTAATAACCCTTGTCCAGGCAAAAACCTGCTGTTCCCTAATATAAGTAAGACAAAGCATAACACCGTCATTTCTCACAAGAAAAATAACACTGTCAGGCTCCTGAGCATACGCAGTATCAACAATATCCTTACCCTTAACCATATGCTTAGCAAGCAAAGTCAAATCATCACCAGTATAATTATCAACCTCATAACTATACCCCATATCTCTTAAAACAGCGCCTCTTTTTTGAATATAAATAATCCTATTGCCAATATAAAGAGGCTCAACAGCACTACAACCACGAGAAGTCTGAACATTAGGCACAATCTTACTAGGCGTAACAGTCTCCCTGCCTGACACAATCCATTCATTGCCTTCAGTCAAAATAACCAAATCAGGAGTAGGCACAAGATGATTAATCTTAAAAAGCTCGCGACTTATTAAATTAATACTAATTGCACTATCATCAGTAACCTTGCCACTTGCCTTGACCACCCCAAAATTACTATAATCACCACTCTTAGACATATAAACAGCATGTGGATTTTTCCTGGTAGCAGCAAGCACCAACCTATCCTGAAAAAACGTAGTACAAGACGGATACCCATAACGGTCATTAAAACTACCCCAAAACCAGTCAGCAGTTTTTTCAGTACTATTAAAAACCTCCAAAATTTTGGCATAAACCCACTTGCCATCCTCAAGATCTAAAACATTTGAATTCTCAACCTCAGTTATCCTAACATGAGCTGTATGAGTATAAGGGAAAATATTAAGAGTCGCCTGCAAAGTATTAGTATTATTAGAAGTATCCACCCTAATCCAGCAACATTCCTCAACAGTACCAGACTCAATAATATTTACATCCTCATTACTAGTATAAGATCTTAAAACCTTCCAAGATTCTAACTTACTTGGATCATCTATAAAATTACAATACATAACTTTCATAGTACCTTTCCACTTACCACTAGTGGAAATCTTCCAGGTACTGCCACACATAATGTAATCCGTAATAACAGCAGGATTAGCCACACAACCTTTAACCTGATCCTGCCCTGGTATATCATGAGAAATCTTTAGCAAACTGCCAAGAATATCCCTGGTAAAAGTCCCTGCCTTAGTAGCAGTAATCTTTACATCTCTGTCTTTTTTATTCTCACTTAAAATCCTGATTTCAAGCTCATTTTCGCTGTCAGGATTAATAGGCTCATAAGGGCCATTATTAATCTCCAGCTCCTCCAATTGCCAATTATCAGCAGCATATCTTACTATCCGCTTAACAGGATGACTGCCACTGGCAATATACATAACATCAGCAGACTGAGTAAACTTTAAATTAGGCAACTCAGCTTCAATATAAGGAGTACCAATCGTAAAAATAACACAATTCTCCTGAGTATCCCAAACATTAGTATACAAATGACCAATCTCCAGCATATAACAAATCTCAGAAGTAAAATTAAACTTAACCAAAATACTCTTTCTGTCAGCATACTCTGTCTCACCAATAAAAACAGTTCCCTGCCTTTTATAAATACCACCATAAGGCTTAATAATAGCATTCTCAGCCTTAAGCAAAGCTGAATTATACTTTTCTAAATCTACCCTTGACGCAACATCCTTAGAAATCTCGCCACCAGTAAACGAAGACTGGACAAGATGCACCGGACTAGGACCTCTAGCCATTTTCTTTCCTCCTTTTTTAAATACAGCCAAACAACAACCATATCCTCAACTTTTTATATAAATTCTTTTTATAAGAAATCATTTTCAATCTCAAAATAATGTAAAGAAAAAATCATCACAAGCATATTCATACCTGCAATGATTTTTCCTAAACCAAATCAAAAAAACATCAAGAAAACCTGGCATTACCATAAGTATTAGGATACATAGGCTTTCTTTCACGTTCAGTAGCAGAAGCATATCTGGCCTTATTAAGAGCAACCTGATAAAACTGATATTGAGTTGCCTGCAAATTCGCATTTCCAGTCAAACTAATAGCAATAGCAGAAGCCAAAAGCCTTGAAAGAGCTTCAATAAACTCAGCACTATAAAGATCAGGCTCCTTAGCATCATAAGTATACTCCAAAGAAGCATTGGCAATATCACAGCCAATAGCCTTTGTGCTGTCTCCTACCAGAAAAACATCAAACTTTTCCTTCTCAAACTCCCTAACCTTAGCACCATCCTTATTAAAAATAAGTCTGGCAGCTATACATTGATTAGGATAAGCATAAACATAGTCCCAACTAGCCACCTTTACATCCAAAAGAGCAAGCGGCACTATCCTCTTAGCAAACCCCCAGTTGAAATCAGTAAGAACAGTTTTGCGTAAATGCTCATAATAAATCTTACACTGCCTAGCCTCTTCAACCTGAGAATCAAGACTAATAATTCTACCTTTGGCGATATGAGCTAACGCCATATTACATATATCAATGTTAGTCATAGACAAACCGCCTTTAAAAAACAAAGAAGCTAAAATCCAGACAAAATTTCCGTCTGAATCTTAGCTGTCTTTATTTAAAGTTTTAGCATCACCTAACCACAGCCTAAAAAGGCGGCAGTCTCAGTGACAATTAACCAGATCAAACAAGAAAAACCTTCTTCCCGTCTATTATGGTAAATCAACATCTGCCACTAAAGCAGCAGTAAACACCCCTGAGCTAAAAGCAGTAGTAGCTTTATAAGTAAGCTTAAACTCTTTGCCATTAGCTTCATACGGAAGCTTCATTTTCTTAACAGCACTGGCTGTATTTAAAGTAAAAGTTGCAACAGTAGTTGTATCTGATAACAAAGTAACCTCTAAAACACCGGCAGCAGGATTTTCAATTTGAGCATATACCCACATAGGATTACTAGCATTGCCACCGCCATTTACGATAACATTGCCATTTTGAACACCTGTGCCAATACCCACTAAAGTTGCTTTATCGCAAAAAGTATTTTGAGCGTCAAAAATCATTATTTCACGTCCTTTATTAAAATTCTATTTTAAAACCATTAAGGTCAAACTTTTTTTGCCGGCAAAGCGCAAGACCACTCCCACGCTTTACCGAATATGAAGCAATATTAGCTAGAGATCAAAATAGTAAAACTAGATAAATATCAGCTAAACTAAATTCTAAATAACTCAAACAACTAAACGTATCCCTGGCATTAAAATTAAATAATATGATTTTTCCAGACCACTTAACCATCTAAGCTAAACCTCTAACTAAAATATCACTGACACACTAAAAATTAGCCAATACGTGCTTCATTCTCTAAAATAGCATCCACTTTTCTAACAGGAATACCAGCTAAATATAAAGTAGGCATAGCACCCATGAAATCTTGTCTGGTTACATGAATATTGCTGCTATTTATTAAATGAGTTTCTAAAGCAGTGTACACGCAGTTAGGAACATACCAAACATATTTGATACTGCCTAAATCAAGATTTCTAATTCTGTTTTTAGCAATAATCATTTTCTCAACTAAATTGCTTGAATCAAGCTCAGTAGTTTTGATATTTCTAAGAACAGCATTAGATCTGATATCACGAACAGTAAGCCCTACATTCCAATTGAACAAAGTTTGTACTGCACGGAAAGGATTGCCCTCAGCATCTAAAACATCAGCTTCGCCAAGGTCACGCATTTTAAGACCAGCATAAGTATTTCTAGGATAAATACCACAAGTAGCTCTTTCACCCCAGCCTACTAACCAAGCTG
>JAJDHX010000062.1 GCA_030266395.1 Selenomonadales bacterium OttesenSCG-928-I06
TTGACTATAATACAACTACGAAAAAGCATTAGCCCCTAATCCTAAACACCTAAAACCCGGTACTAAAGAAGGACAATCAAAGGAGGAACCCCAATGCAAAACAGAATGAAAACTCATCCCCTAACCTCTCAGCAAATCGAGAGTTTACTGGAAAAAACACAAATAGGCAGCCTGGCAACTCTAAACACCAACAATACCCCCTATGTCACCCCAATACACTTTATCTACCAAAACAAAACAATCTACTTTCACGGTCTGCCTAAAGGACAAAAAATAGATAATATCAGAGCAAACCCAAATGTCAGTATGACTGTCTACCAAATGCAAGACCTGCTGCTTCCAGAAAACAAACAGCCATGCGAAACAAACACCAAATACCAAAGCGTGATCATAACAGGAACAGCATCCCTAATTACTGACAGCCAACAAAAAAACAATATCCTGACAGCAATCGTGCAAAAATACACACCTGAACTAACCAACAACCCCTTACCAGACAACATGATCAACGGAACAGCAGTAATAAAAATCGAAATCCTTAAAATCACAGGAAAATATTACGACTAAACAATATTCTAAAAGAAAAAAGGAGAATACTCAGTGAAAAACATAATCAAAACATTCCTCAGCCTAACATTAGTCCTATTTCTTGGACTTAACATAGCAAACGCAGCAGACCCGCAAGAAATAGAAATGACACCTGGCGGCCAAAAAGCAGCTATCATCCATATCTTCAATGCCAACAATATCCCAGTCTACCTTATTGAAAAAGACATAGACCAAACCCTGCCTCAATTCAAGAAAAATAAAAACTGGACACTAAACATCATCTTCAAACATGCAGAACCACAAAAAATCAAAGACGACAGCAAACTCACCAAATATCTGAACACTAAAAAAGAAAATGTTTGGGCAGAAGCACAATCCTTCTCCTACAACCATAAAACTAAAATAATCACAATAAACAACCTTTCCTATTACAACGAAAAAGGGCAAATAATCGCAGATATAAGCGACGGAGTTAAAGCCACCCCTGTAGAAGACAGACAAATCTCTTTAGCAAATAACCAACAATCCCAAGCTTTCTTTGACGCAATAGCAAACTACCTTGAAAGCAGACTTAAAGAAGCTAAATAAAACAAAAGGAGCATTTTATGAAAACTCTAAAAACACTATTAGCCCTAACCCTCATCTTGCTAATAGGAATCAACATAACAGCTGCTGCTCCTAAACAAGCAGAACTAACACCTGGCGGTGAAAAATCCAAAATAATTCACATTGGTGAAGACAATGGAGCAAAACTCTACCTCCTGGAAAAACAAGTAGAAGAAACCTTGCCTGAATATAAAGAAACAAAAAACTGGAACCTAACTGTCATCCACGCAAAACCTAAACCAGGCAAAGTTCACACAGACCCCAACCTCACAAAATATCGCAATATAGAAAAAGAAAAAGTTTGGGCAGAAGCCATCTGCTTTGTCTATAACACAAAAACAAATATAGTTACACTCAACAACTTCACCTACTACAACGAAAAAGGTCAAATAATTGCAGATGCATCTGAAGATATCAAAAATATCCCCCCTGAACAAAGATCATTCCTTCTCCAAGAAAACGATAAACTCATAGATTTCTTTGCCCAAATAACAGCTTACCTGGACAGCAAACTCAAATAAAGGAGATTTCCTATGAAACAAATAAAAATACTAGCAATCCTCACACTCATCCTACTCATAGGAACAACCATAATACTTGCTGCTCCCAAACAAGCAGAACTCACTCCAGGCGGGCAAAAATCCAAAACAGTCTATTTTGATCAAGACAACTATGGCACATTCTACCTAATAGAAGAACAAATAATCAACTGCCAGAAAAACACCCCCACAGACTTTACACTTATTATCATCTGCGAACCAACAAAAGAATACAACAAAGAACTGGGGCAAGTACTCATAACAGAACCCAAAGTAACAAAATACCTGGACGTCACAAAAGAAACAGTCTGGGCAAGCGCCTATGAAGTCAGCTATACAGAAAAAACAAACACTATACAATATACAAACTTTATATTCTACAACCACAAAGGCCAAATAATAGGAGATATGAAACAAGCACTTCAAGAAAAACCAGCCTCTCCTAAAAACCTGGACAAAAATCCCGAAACCCAAAAACTCTATGATAAACTAACAAACTTCATATCAACCTATAATAAATAAAAAAAACAAAAATCCACTGGCTAAGCTGGTGGATTTTTTTCTAGTAAAAAATACCAAGATGTTGATGGGGTTAGGGCTGAGGAGAAACAAAAAGAACAGGAAGTTATTAGCATGGCTGAGTCTAGTGTTAATTCAGAAGATGAAGAAGAGTCTGGCTGGGCTTCCAAAGATGGAATCAAAGCTGCTCGTAATCTGAGAGGTGAATCTTCTGTTGATGAAATGCTCGGTAGTAAAGGGAATGCTAATGTTCCAAAGAGTTTGGGTGATGCGCGAGTTGGGGTAGTTGGTGATGAGAGAAAAGTGTTAGATGGTGTTGCGGGTGCTGTAGATGTTGCTGAATCTTTAGGTGGTACTTCTAATGTTGCTCAAGATCAAGCAGATAAAGCATATAAAAAACATGTGGAATCTCAAAATAGTGGTAAGTTAAAGACTTTTCCTTTTGATGATGAGGAAAAAGAAATAGCTGAGCTGCTTTTTGACATACCAGATGATATTGGCACTAGTGGTAGTTATTCAGAGAAATATTGGGGCTTCCAACAAGCTCAATATTTAGGTGCCCAAAACAAAATGGCTGTACTTGCTTCAAAAAATCCGAATTTCAAAGATACCGAAGAATATGAATTTCTAAAAGGAAGAATGGATATAGTTCAAAAAAGAGCTGAAGAAGCTGGATATAATCTGCTTGGTGGTTTTTCTGATGAAATTATAATGTCTATATCTAAAACTGCTACTGTTGTAACACTGGGTGGAGGAACTTCTTTAGGATCACTATTTGCAGGTGGTTTAATAGAAGGAGTAGATTCTTCTGGAAATCGTGATAGAGATGTTGGAATGCTTATAATTTCTTATTCAAGCTATAAAAATAACAAGGGTGAATATGCACCACATAGTTTAGCTAAACATGCTGCTGAAGAAGCATATGGAAGAGGAAAAACAGAAAGTAACTTTTCAAATATTGCAACATTCAAATGGAAACCTACATATTTGATTTGGTTTGATGTTGCAAATGATCAATTTGTAGGATACTTTAAAAATCAAGTAGGGGATGAAGCAATGGCTAAAGAAGGCTTTTTTCCTTCAAGGTAAACCTTAAAAAAAGAGAACTCCTAGGAGTTCTCTTTTAACTTTTCTGCTTTAATTCTTTCATTATACTTTTTAGCTAAAAAACTTTTAATATTTTCAATTAATTTTTGATGAAATTTGTCTTCGTCATTTATGATTAACAAATTTTCTTTTGGACTATAATAAGTTTCAAATCCTTTAGGTTGCATATAAACAATTTCGCCATTTTTATTGTAATACACCTTACTTTTAATAGCCAGCCGTTCATCTTCTTTAACACCTTGTAATAATTCAGCTACAAGCCAAATTTCTTTATCTGTTATACCTTCAATGATTTCAAGTTTGTCATTAGCCAGCAAAATACTGACTTCTTCTTGTATTTCTTTTTGGACTTTCTTATTTTTAGGCTCCATAAATATTAACAAAGGATAAATTCTTAGATATTTTAACAGGCTATGCTTAGGATTATAAAAAGAAGATGTGTATATAAAGAAATCTTTTTGGCTACTATAATATACAAAATTTTTATCTTCAAACATATAATCCAGTAAACTCCTAGCTTTTGAAAAAACAGATTTTTCCCTCAAAAAAACAGAATGACCTGCATATGTTTCAAAATAATCTGGCTGAATTTTATCTTTAAATTGTTTAGATGCATTGTATTTTTTTACTAAATTTATATTAGTGTCTCTAAACATTTGTATAACATGTGGAGCTGTACTCAAAAATTCCCCCAAATCCTTTACACTTAGATAGATTTTTTCGTTTAATTCATTTTCAAAAATTACTGTTCCTTTATCATCATAAGAAATAGCTTTTTTAAATATTCCTTCCTGAACTGAACCACCTTTGTAAGATAAATCATAGGTAACTACCCAGATGGCTTGTTCCTCAGTATTATTAAATTGTGAAGAACGATTTCTGCGAGGGTTTGTTTTTAAACCCTTATACAAACCTTCGGCAAAAGATTTTCTTTGGATTTCACCATATAGTGTTATTTCAAAGTCTTTGTTTTTAATAAAACTTTCAGATTGAAACAATTTTTCACAATCTTCTTTTTTTATGTAATATTTATAAAAAAAATCCGAATCATCATAATAAAGAAGCATTAACTCACTTTTATTTACATCACCTAATATTGTTAT
>JAJDHX010000063.1 GCA_030266395.1 Selenomonadales bacterium OttesenSCG-928-I06
ATTAAGTCCGCAGGCTTATCTTTCATCATATAAAGAGCTTGTTCTATATTCTCAAACCCTTTAAACCTATGAGTCAACAATAAACTAGTATCAAGCTTGCCATGAGAAATAAGACTTGCCAGACGCTCCATTTTCATTCTGCCGCCAGGAGTAAGTCCGCCAACTATTCTCTTATGTCCCATACCAACTCCCCACTCTACCCGAGGAATTTTAACATAATCGCCACTACCAAGATAGTTAATATTAGCTACAATGCCACCAGCTTTTAGAAGTCTGATAGCTTGATCAAAAGTATCTACATTACCGCCAGCAAGAATTACTTTATCAACACCTTGCCCTTTGGTAGCCTCAAGAATTTGATCAACAATATCTCCGTTTCTATAATTTATAATATCTGTTGCTCCATATTTTTTAGCTGCTTCTACACAATTTGGTCTAGATCCAACAGCAAAGATTCTGGAAGCTCCACGCATATTAGTTCCTGCCACAGCCATCAAACCTACAGGACCAATTCCTACTACAGCAACAGTTTCTCCAAAAGAAACCTCTGCCATTTCTACTCCATGAAAACCTGTAGGTACCATGTCGCAAAGCATAGTTGCTTCTTCTGGGCTAACATTTGAAGGTAAATGAGCTAAATTGGCATCAGCTTCATTTACATGGAAAAATTCTCCGAAAACGCCATCCTTAAAGTTGGAAAACTTCCAACCAGCAAGCATTCCTCCTGAATGTTGAGCAAAACCAAGTTGTGACTCTATCGCACCCCAGTCTGGTGTTATTGCAGGAATAATTACTTTATCGCCAGGTTTAAAATCTTTTACTAATGATCCTACTTCTACCACTTCGCCAACAGCTTCATGGCCAAGAATCATATCTTTTCTGTCACCAAGTGCACCTTCCCATACTGTATGTACATCTGAAGTGCAAGGAGAAAGCACGAGAGGACGAACTATAGCGTCAACTGGACTAGCAACTGGTTTCTCCTTCTCAATCCATCCTACCTTATTAATTCCAAGCATTGCAAAACCTTTCATTATTTCCTCTCCTTCCGAATAATTATTATTAATTAATATATATTATATAATATATATGATAAAATACTTTCCTACCTGTTGTCAACAAAGTTATTTATTTCTCTTATATCATTATTTTAGACCCCCTTACAAAAAAAAGCTGTACCACTTATTTATTTGCTTCTTTCTAATACAAAATTCCCTTATCAAATAACATGATAAGGGAATTTTATGATAAGGGGGAAAAGAACAAACTCTATTTTTTACTTTGATTTTTGGGAGGTCTGTTTTTAAAAATTGTGTTATCTTGTGATTATTTGTTTTAAGGATTATTTTCTTTGAGGACAATCACCCTTAAAAGATCTATGTTTAAAACCTTGTTTACCATCTTTTGGACCTACATATTTTGTACCGTCATGTTCGTGAAGACCTTTTACTGTACAATCATCTTTAGTACATCTTTCATAGTGATATCTAAGGTCTTGTTTGCCATCTCTTGGACCTACATATTTTGTGCCATCATGTTCATGAAGACCTTTTATCTCACAAGCATCTTTAGTGCATCTTTCATAACGATGTCTTTTATCTTCGTTGCCATACTTTTTGCCTACATATTTTGTACCATTATGTTCGTGAAGACCTTTTATCTCACAAGCATCTTTAGTGCATCTTTCATAACGATGTCTTTTATCTTCATTGCCATACTTTTTGCCTACATATTTTGTGCCATTATGTTCGTGAAGACCTTTTATCTCACAAGCATCTTTAGTGCATCTTTCATAACGATATCTTTTATCTTCATTGCCATACTTTTTGCCTACATATTTTGTGCCGTTATGTTCGTGAAGACCTTTTATCTCACATTTTTCGGTTTGGCATATTTCATATCTATAGCCTTCTCCCATTTTTTTATTATGATGTCTATGCCCATATTGAGTTTTATTTTGCAGTTGATCAGTTGACGCTGTATCGCCAGCCGGTGCTGCAAATGATGCTGTTAACATACAAAAACTAATTACTAAAGCAGAACAAAGTGTCCCCACCTTTTTAAAATTCATAATCTCACCATTCCTTTTCTTAAATTTTTATATTTCATTGCTATTCAAATAACAAACTTCATCAAACTATGTATATCAACACCTCCAGATATTTCCTTGTCTTTAGGTATGAGACTATAATACCAAGTAAAAGTAAACTAAAAACCTATAATAAGTAAACTATTTATAAAAAGTTTTTTAATAAAAATTTTAACTTTAAATATTTAGCAGTCTAATAAACAAAATCCCAGCTTTCACTATAAATGAAAGCTGGGATTATCGCATTAAATCTGCCTTATCTTCTGCGACAGCCACCTCTGTAGCCGTAATATTTAGTATTGTTATGCTTATGTTCACCTCTAATATAGCAATCATTTTGAGGACATGCTTCATAGCAATTTCCTGCATAAAGAGGTGTTATATCATTGCTGCCTTGAGCAGCCAAAGATGGTGTTAAAAGACAAAAACCAAGCACTAACACCAAACCAAAAATTAGAATAGATTTAAGTTTCATGATTAAACCCTTCTCCTTTTTATTGATCTTTAATAAAACTATACTATCTAATTGACAGAAATGTCAAGATTTAACATTAAGAATACATTCACTTAACTTAAGTCCCCTACATATAATAAAAAAATCGTGTTTTATAAAATGGGGGAATTTTTTCATGGATTATTGCTGTTGTTTCAAAACTTCAACAAAAATTCTTAAATCTGTGGCTTTAAGAGAACAACCTATAATGGCTGGATACTCAGTAATATTTGATGAAAATGTTATTGAGACTTGCACAAAAAACATAATATCACACATACCCGGAACATCAGAATTTATTATTAATAAATGCGGATTTTATGAAGTAATTTATAAATTTAACTACACAACAAACAATCTTGGTATTATTACTTTTATGCTGGATAATATTCCAGGCAGCCGTATTGTTGTTCAGGCAACAACTACGCCGCAAACCGGCTATATAGCAATGACAGATGTTTTTATGCTACCTGCCGGTTCTGTAATTGACCTGCACTTTGTTTCCCACTTTGGCACATCAGACAGTCTTCTTATATCAGATGCAGAAATAACCATCAAAAAACTATAAATATATAATAACAAAGAGAAAAATGACATGATTCCTGACTATCATGTCATTTTTCTCTTCTGAAAAAGCATTTTTATTAAACCCTTTACCTTAAAAAATTTATATTTACTCTACAGGTCTTTTAAAATCTTTCAATTTTATTTGTAATCAAAGAGAGTAGAACAAAACCTTGATAAAAACTACGCCTGTAGAGATTGATTTCTTGAGATTAATATGCTTTTATATTTTCCGATTGTTTTTTATTATGATAACAATAAAAGGTAAAAAAAGAATACATAAAAAGTAAAATTTTTATAAACTGGAAATAAAAAATCGCAATCTTTTTTAAGAAAGCGATTTTAAAAAATAATTTATATTTAGTTTTCTCTGCATCTAAAATCACAGGCTGTATCACCAGGCTCTCTTGAAGCCATGCAAGTTCTGCAATCTCCTCTTTCGCCATGATGGTTGGCATGGCCAAAAGAATGTCTGTACCTAGCTTCTCTAGAGTCATCCTCTCCATGATGTCTGCCATGATGATGTCCTCCTCTGCCATGACGGCCGCGATGTTCTCCTGAATCATCATGATGACCGTGAGGACCATGATGATGCCCCTGACCTCTTTTACTATACTCTTCACTAAACTTCTCTTTTAAAGAAGCGGCAAGTTTATCTAAAAGCTCTCCTAATTTTTCTTGTTCTTCTGGAAGCAAACCAGAAAACAATTCATCAGAAGTATTTTCTCTTTCTTGAATAGCTTCTTCTGCAACCTTGCGTCCAGCTTCTGTCAAAAAGATATTAGACACCCTTTTATCCTCTTCATTAGCTCTTTTTTCAACAAAACCTTGTTGTTCCAACTTGCTTACCAACTCACCTACCGAAGAAGGTCTAATATCAAGAAGATGAACTATCTCTTTTTGAGAAATGCCGTCATTGTTAAGTATAATATACAACAACTTTCCCTGACCTCGATGAATAGAATTTTCTCTGTTCTTGCGATGATGTAAAATATGCAAACTTCTATCAATAATATTTGAACAATGATGTAATTTGTGAAATAAAGTGCCTGATCTATAATTAAACATATAGCTTCCTCCTTTTAAATTCTTCATTATTAAGGTACCTTATCTTAAATTATAAAGGCGCCTTAATAATTTGTCAACAAAAATTTTAAGGCACCTTAATATTTTTTTTCAAAAGAAAGAATATATAAACACAAAACTTCCAACACACCCCCGTTCTTGGCGAAGCTCAAGAACAACCCAATC
>JAJDHX010000065.1 GCA_030266395.1 Selenomonadales bacterium OttesenSCG-928-I06
ATATTCCACCCTGTGGTTTTGAACTACCATATGCTATTCCGTCAATAGGCTTATTATCATAAGTGCAGAGAAACCTAAAGTATTCAGCAACAATTTGAGCAGGAATATACTCAATATTTTTCATTACATCAATAGGGCGTGTTAGATTTTCGGTGAGCTTTCTAAAAAACTTTAATGGTTCACGGTGCATCCAACGGTCTTCATCGAACAGACTGGGAAAAGGAATTTTCTCGATTTCTGTCAAGTCTAATATTTGAAGGTCATTAAGATTTTCAAATGCGGCAATTGTGGCGTATTTATATTTTGAATCATATATTTCTGTAATCGTAGTTAAAATGTCATTTGCACCATAAAAGACAGCTATTCCCTCCGCACTCATTCTATTGGATTTTGCTTTTTCATGTGGCGGTGAACTTAATTCACAATCATACTTAATGGTTTTTGTATTATCATGCATACGGCCTCTATAGAATTTAGTGCCACGGGGCAACTTTTTTATTAAATCCAATTTCTTGGCTCCCTCACCAATATGATCAAGGATAAGAAATGGTAAATCTTCATAATAGTTTTCTTTTTTATGCATCCTAAAGAACACATATCGTGTGTTTTTCTTAACCATTTCCGTAAACGCATTCCACATAGAAACTCTTTCTCTACTTTGCCGTAATTGATATGGGTCTTTTTCACACCAAGAGGTCAAATCCATAGTTTTAACAATATCTTCTAAAAGTTCATTATTGAGTTCCATAACATCAGCTAATTTTTCATGCATTAGGTCATGTGTATCCCATGTACATGCACCGATGTATTCCCCTTTTTCAACACTCATACAGTTAGCAGCTTCTTCGTATTCGTGGCTAATACCGTCCATTATTTTACCAATCAAAGATTCTACGTCAATGCAAACATTGTCTTTACTACAATAATCACAAATTTTATTTTTACCATTATTGGCAATAAACTGTTTTAATGCATAATCACCTACACAAAATTCGCAGGCAACCTTATCAATATAACTATAGCCTCGTTCTTGATACTTCAGCATCTGATTTTTGTGAAAACCCATACCAATCACTTCTTTCAATCTTCTTTTTCTATTTAAATAACGCGAAAACAGATTTTTATTTTCACCAATAACTATGAGAAAGCTTAAGAAATATCTTCCTTATCCAATACAATCTTTTGATGTTCGTCTATTTCAAAGGTTAGTTTGCAACCTAAAAAATCTGATATCTTTATAAGGTCGGCGGGTTTTTTAGTTAGTTAATGATTTATATGGCGGTAATTTGAATAATTGAAGCGGAGCCTCAGAATGTTCTTCTGAATAAGTTATCTTAATCCCTTCAAAATACGTGACTTCTTTAAATCCTTTTTCGTATCTACTGATATTAAGCTCATCAGGCTTAACCCACTCGGCTACGAATGATTTCTCAGACCTAAAAACATTACCGCGATTAGTATTAAAATTTTCGCCTTTTTTAAGGATGGACAAATGATAAGTATCGCGTACTGTGGCAGGACTACTCACGAAAAGGTAAGCAATGTATTTGTTATCTGGCGATTCAACAGATTCCCTCATTATCTTATTCGCAAGCAAAGACTCATCTAACACATAGTATACACTCAACAATAAAAAGGCTAGAACAAGAATTATTTTTACTAGTCCATGCAATTTAGACCTCATCAAATAAAACCTGCCTTTCAGTATTTAAAAGTCTATTCCATCTATACAGTTGTTATATATAAAATCTGCGATCTCTTTCATATCACCTGTTTCATAGAACTTAACAAGTAGCGGGGTAAACTGAGGTATAAGTTTAACCGGAATAGAAATAATTCCTTGCCCATTTGCTATCATTTCTTTATTAGCTGCCAACATAGCAGTACGCTTATTGCCATCAAGGAAAAACTGTCCACGCATACAGTAAAGCATTATATTTATGGATCTTTCAGTATGATTTTCAATCTTCTGCAGTTCTGCTAATTGTATTTTTATCTCGTCTTCATTTGGTATTTCTGGTTTCCAACTAGTACCGCCGATTGAAACAGACATTGTCCGAATATATCCGGCATTATATACAAGATTATCGCCACCTACAAGCTGATTTAACTTACAAATATAAGAATAATCCATCGGCGGCTCTAAAGTATCAAGTAGAAACTGCCACGCTTTCTTAAGGTTGTTTACGGCTATAATATCAGTAACTTTTACTCCTGGAGCTGACAAGCCATTAAAAATAGTTTCAGTATCCGGATAAGTAACACCTAAACCCTCAAGCTGTGCACTCTTATAGATATAATCAACAATGTTCCGCTTCGCTACAAAGATATTTTGTTCTTGTGTCATGTTGTATTTAGGCTTCATTTTGATTAACCTTCCTTATCTGATGTACTGTTTTCTTTAGCTAATTCTTTAATTTTAGATAAATTATAAACTATGTCGTAAGCTTTGGAAGCAATAAGAATATGTTTTTGAATGAGATCTTCAGGCAAAGGTACTTTTGTTGCTTCTGCTAACTTAAGAGATTCCCTTAATGCTTCCATATCTAAGTAGTGATCATGTATATCAAAAAATTGTTGATTAGTTAATGTTTCAGATAAATAATACTTTGTATTGTTCCACTCTGTGTCATGTTTTTTTAGTATGTAATAAGCACTAATATCATGATCTTTAGAGTATAAGTTTCTAATCCAGAAAAGATGCGCATTTAGTTCAGTAGTCAGCAAAATCAAATAGCCTTTAGTTTTAGTTTTAATTTCATTTTTTCTTATCCGCCAACTAATAATAAAAACGACTATGCCAGATAACAGCGCAGATAACAATATTGCAATAATAGTTATTGTAAAATCATTCATCCTTTTTACTCCTTATCTGGTACATATTCCATAATATCGCCTGGTTGGCAATCAAGAGCATTGCAAAGCTTATCAATTACCTCTAAAGAAACATATTCATTTGTATTTAATTTTGCCATTGTGGCATTAGAAATCCCTGCCATCTTAATAACATCTTGTTTTTTCAGGTTTATGTCTATAAGCATTTTCTGAAACGGCTTATAACTAATCATATATAATCACCTCTTAATATTTAACTTTAATTTAATTATACAAAAAAATATTTAACAAGTCAAAAAAATATTCAATTTAAACATTGACTTTGATGTTAATTATGTTATAATAATATTAGATAAGTTAAATAAATATTAAACATATCTAACAAAAAGGAGGTAAAAAGCAATGACAACCTTAGAAATCAACGGCAAAGCAAAAACATATCGAGAGTTACAAACGTACATAAAACAACTAGAGGAAGAAGCCGAAGAATTAAAAGCCGTTATAACCGCCGAAATGGCTGCTAGAGGAGTAGAAGTATTAGAGGCTGATGTATTTACTATCAGATACACAAAATATCAATCTAGCAGATTAGACACGGCAACACTCAAAGAAGAACTGCCAGAGATCGCAAGCAGATACACCAAGACAGTCGAAGCAAGAAGGTTCCAAGTAGCATGAGAAAAGCCCATATCTAAACGGCAATTTAGATACAGGCTATACGGCGGGTATGATACCCACAATTCATTATTATTGTAACATACCCGCCTTAAAGAATCAAAATAATATTAAGGGGGATTTTAAATGAATACCGCACCTAATAATGACACAATAAATAAAGCAATGACATATAATTTTTCAACAGAAGTAAACAATGATTTAATAACTGAAATTGTCGATACTATTTCGAGAATAGCACCTAAGGTTATACCCATAACACAAATAAAATCTGAAGATAAACAAGAATCATTTGGGATAAATATGACCTATGTACAAGATATGGTTAAAAAACTATTAGAAACACATCATATTTATGATCCATTTAAGTTAGCAGAGAGCCTTGATATTGATGTTTATATTGAAGATTTACGAGATAATAAGGTAAAAGGCGCATGCCAACGTGAAGACGAGGTAGAAATTATTGTTATTAATAGTATTCTATCAGAAGAAGTACAACGCATGGCATTATTTGCTATACTAGCAATTCGTAACGAGATTCATAGCCAGGTTCAAGCTCATTTATATTATTTTTTCGTTCATTAGCTTTAAAACAGAGAA
>JAJDHX010000064.1 GCA_030266395.1 Selenomonadales bacterium OttesenSCG-928-I06
GGAAGTAACTAACGAAAGTAAAATTTGGTCTGTTGTGGCTCATTTAAGTTATCTTCTTGCAGGTGTAGGATTTATAATAATTCCAGGCATAATTATGATGCTGAAAAAAGAGGATCGCTTTGTTTATTATCATGCTAAACAAGCTTTTACTGCTCAGGTGGTTGTCTCGCTTTTTTCGGTTTTGGCAGTATCAACAGGATATCTGATTTTGGGAATGTTTGCTTTGCCATTTGTATTTGTGTTTGTACTGGTTCTTTTTGTTTCTTCTGTTATTGCCGGTATTAGAGCTGCCAAAGGACAATTATTTGATTATCCTTTTATGAAAAAGATTATGGAATAAAAAGCGAGGAAGTTTAACTTCCTCGCTTTTTTAATATGATTTTTCTTTAGTAAGTTTATCTATTCTTTTTGCTTCAAAATATAAAAATCCTACACAACATATTGCTCCTAAGACGTCAGAAACAGGTGTTGCCAGCCAAATACCATTTAGTTCGAAATAGTTTGGCAAAACCAAGAGAAGCGGAATGAAAAATAATACTTGCCGCGATATACTAAGAAATCCTGATTGGATTGGTTTGCCTATAGATTGAAAATAACTGACAGCTATAATTTGAAAGCCAATTATAGGCAGAGCTATTGTAAATATTCGAATTCCTAATGAGCCTATAGCAATTAGTTCAGGATTATTGTTAAATGATCTGATAATAAATTCTGCAAAAACCTGACAGAACACACAGCCAATAAGTGCACATGCTGTTGCTGTCCAGGAAGCTAATTTGAGAGTTTGCAGAACTCTTTTAAAATTACCAGCGCCATAATTGTATCCTAGAATAGGTTGGGCTCCTTGGCTTACTCCTATGATTGGCATTAAAATAAGCATAAAAACTCTATTAATAACACCACCTGCAGCTACAGCAAGGTCTCCGCCGTATGCTAAAAGTTGAAAATTTGATATGACAAAAACAAGACTTGCTGCTAATTGCATAGCAAAGGGAGCTAGCCCGATTGTAAATATTTCTTTAACTATCTTTTTCCTTAAAAACAAATTTAGGAATTGGAGCTTTAGAACACTGGTTTTAGTAAAGAAATAAGCTATTACCCAGACAGCAGATACGCCTTGTGCTATTACTACAGCAAGTGCAGATCCGAGTACTCCCATGTCAAGGGTTATGATAAAAATAGGGTTTAAAATAACACAAATAACAGCGGCAATAAGTAAAGTAATCATAGCTACTTTAGGATTGCCTTCTGCTCTTATTGCTGTATTGAGAGTAAAGCTCAGGTACATGGCAATACTGCCCCAAACGATAGCCAGTGTATATATCTCTGCATAAACTAATACTTGGTTGCTTGCTCCTAAGAAAGTCAAAATTTCTGTAAGAAAAAATACCATTATAGCTGTAGATATTATGTAGAATATAACACTTAGAGTAAATATATTTCCTAAAATTAAATTTGCTTCTCTTTTTCTGTTTGCTCCTAATTTTAGAGAAAGCAGCGAGGAGCCTCCTATGCCAATTAATACTGATAAGGCAAACAAAACAAGCATTATTGGGAAAGCAAACGTGACAGCAGCAAGAGCTTCTTCATTAATAAATAAACCGACAAATATGCTGCTTATTATATTATAAATTGCATTTACTACCATGCCTACGATTGCAGGAACAGAAAATGTATATAATAGTTTTTTTATTGGTTGTTCAGTTAATTGTTCAAAACGATCCATACTCATGATAATTGTCCTTCACTTGGGTAAATATTTGTGGGTATATAAATACTAAATATAACATAAAAGAAAAAATAAAAAAAGCTCTTTTTTAAGAACAATTAATCAATTTTCATTTGTTGGCTAGAGAGATGAAGCTTTTAAATTCAAAGGATAACAGGTGTTTTTCAAAAGGAAGTCTTATTTTTTCTTGGGTTGTCCATGAAAAAAAGAAAAGAATACAGTAGAATTAAGGGTTTATTAACATCTGTGGATAAGTCTGTGGATAATATGTTAAATATTAAGTGGAAAACTACTTTCGTATCAGATAAATACTCATTTTAACGCTGTTTGTATTTATATTAAAAATCTAAAAAAGTCATTAAAAATTTTTTATAAATTTAATGACTTTTTGATAGTTTTATAAAAAATAAATATATTAAACAGGTCTGCTCCAATCTACGGCAACTTTAGTTTTTTGCCAAAGTCTAGTAAGAGCTGTTTTTAGTTGCTCTACATCTTCTAAAGGGTCAATAACAGTTTCATGAAAATCAATGGTTGATAAACCTGCCACTTTTATTAAGTGAGTTCTTTGCAGAAAAGAGATAACTTCATTTTTTTTGTCTTCATTAGGTAAGATTACATTTATATTTTTTTCGTCAGCATCATATTCTATTACACCGCATTCGTTATCATATTGAATGGCAACTTTATATGAAACAGTCATTTTTAAGTCTCCCTTAACTATTAGAAATTTCAATGTTATATATATAAAGTATGTTTAAATTGTATTTTAAAATTACAACTTTTATTATTATAACATATTCTAGTATGAAAAAAAGAGGGAATTTTATGATTGAAAGCTTATTTTATAAAAAATTTACAAAGAAAAACCAACTTTTAATGTCAGAAAAAGCCGGTTTTTCTTTTTGAAAAATTTATTTTGTCATTAAATAACTGGTAACTCCGTGAGCTATAGCTCTGGCAAATTTATCTTGATATTTGGCAGAAGAAAGTATTTTTTCGTCATCTGTATTAGAAATAAAAGCAAGTTCAACTAAAACAGCTGGACAAGCAGTATGTCTTAAGACATAGAAATTAGCTTCTTTTATACCTCTGTTAGAAGTATGCAAACTACTGGTAATTTGATCTTGAATATTTTTTGCTAAAGAATAGTCTTCATTAGATAAGCTATAGCAGTAAGTTTCGGTTCCTTCGGCAGTATCATAAATATAAGCATTGCAATGTATGCTTATGAAAAGATCAGCTGGCCAATTATTAGATGTATCGCATACTTCAGCTAAAGAATCACTTTGCAGAGAATATACTTCTAAACCAACTGCTTGTAGATATTGACTGACTTTGTCACCAACTATTTTTACAACGTCACTTTCTCTAAGTCCTGTTATGGAATTTACTGCTCCTGGATCAGGGTCGCCATTTGGAGCATGACCAGGGTTTATAAATATTTTCATTCAATAACTCCTTTATAAAAATTTTATTTTCTATAATAAAATATGTCTAAAAAAAATTATTGATAAAAAAATTCTAAACTTTATATAAAAGAGGGTTGATTATTTACAGCCATGCTGGCCGCAAGTATGACCGTTTTCATGATGATGATCGCCATGATGGCTGCATTCAACATCAGGGTTGTAGATTAATTTTTCTGCCAGTAAATCTTCAACTGCTCTGTCAGTATCTCCCGTAACTCCGCCATATAGTTTAATACCGGCTTCTGCCAGAGCACGTTTGGCACCGCCGCCAATCCCGCCGCAAATCAAAATATCTACATCACATTTTTTCAGAATATCTGCCAGGGCACCATGACCGCTGCCATTTGTATTTATGATTGTAGTTATCTTTACTTCACCATTTTCTACATCATAAAATTTAAAGCGTTCAGTATGTCCAAAATGTTGGAATATTTGTCCGTCTTCATATGTTACTGCAATTTTCATTTTTTTCTCCTTATGTTAAAAATTATTTTTATGTTCCATTCGGCGGCAACAGCTATGCCCGCACGGTTTATCTTTGTGATCACAAAGTTGGACATTGCCACCATTGATTTTTAAATGATGACCTAAAACAATACATTGCGCTAGTTTTTTTCTGGCATTGGCATAAATCGATTGTATAGTAGTTCTGGCAACTTCTAGTTTTTCTGCACATTGTTCTTGGGTCAGTCCTTCTAAGTCTATCAGACGAATTGTTTCGTATTCATCCAGGGTCATCAATATAGTTTCTTCACAGCATTTGTTTTGGGGAATAAAATCGGTGCAAGAAGGAAGTGAACAAACTTTTCGCCATTTGTGTGGTCTAGGCATTATACCACCTCTCACCTAGTTATTGACATATGTCTTTTATAATTATAGCAAATAAATGACATATGTCAATAATTAAAAATTT
>JAJDHX010000066.1 GCA_030266395.1 Selenomonadales bacterium OttesenSCG-928-I06
TTGCATAAACTATAAAAATATTGATGTTTTTTAAACTTTAAACAGTATAAATAATTCAAGGAGTTTAATCCCTGGTATGAAAATGAAGCAGAAAATAAAAAAATATATAGTTATTTCTATAGGCTGTTTTATTTTAGCTCTCGGTATAAATTTATTTTTGGCTCCTAACAACCTCTTAAGCGGCGGAGTTAGTGGTATAGCTATGTGTTTTTACTACCTATATAAATTTCCCATAGGTGTAGTATCAATTATTTTAAACATTCCGCTTTTTATTGCAGCTTATTATTTTCTCAGCAAAGAATATGTTATTGTAGCTCTTTATGGACTGCTGTTTTTCTCATTTTCTGTTGATTTAACAGCTTTCTTACAGAATTACAGAGTAGTTGATGATATTCTGCTTGCAGCAATTTACGGTGGAATAGTATCAGGCACTGGTTCTGGACTAATATTTAGATTCAATGGCAGCACAGGTGGAACAGATATAATAGGTTCTATCATGAAAAAACATTATGGTCTCAATATAGGAATGATGAGTTTTTCGGTCAATATCTTTATAATGATACTGGCTGCAAGCCTTTTTGGTACCAAACTTGCTATGTACACTTTAATTTCTATGTTTGTTGCAGGAACTGTAGTAGACAAAGTTATTGAAGGTTTTAACCGCAAGAAAAATGTTATGATAATATCTGAATTTGATGAAAAAATAGCAGATGCTATTCTTTCAGAAATGCACCGTGGTGTTACAATGTTAAACGGCGTTGGTGCCTATACCAGACAAGACAAAAAAGTACTTCTGGTAGTTGTCACCACAACACAAGTACCTAAAGTTAGATTAATTGTAGAAAAAATTGACCCCAAAGCTTTCATGATTGTAACAACTGCAGCAGAAGTAATGGGACGAGGATTCAGCAATAGTCCGACCTAGTATATCGCGCGAAATACCAAAGCCAAACAGAACTTCTGTTTGGCTTTTATTATTTTATAAAAAGGTTTTTCCAATATTTAAAAGAATTAAGTTACTAATTATCTAATAATGAGGTGAGTAAATGACTTATATCTGCACAATCTGTAAATATAAACATAAAGGTGATAATCCACCGGAAAACTGCCCAGAATGTTTTGCAACAAAAGATAAATTCGTATTAGAGGAAGAAAATGAGGCTCCTCCCAAAAGATATAAATGTATTGTATGTGGTTACATACATATTGGACCAGAACCACCAGAAATTTGCCCTGTATGCAAACAAGGAAAAGATAAATTCATTCTTTTAGAAGAAGATAATCTTTTAATGCAGGCAACAGATCTAAAAGGCGCTGTAGAAAATGCTAATGAAAGTTCAAAGAAAGCTGCTATTGAAAAAATGAGCTATGGATTATATATTATTACCTCAATCAAAGAAAACGGCTCTAAAATGAACGGACAATGCGCAAATACTGTGTTTCAATTAACAAGCAATCCCCCTCAACTTGCAATTTGTATAAACAAAAATAATTTAACACATGAATATTTAAACGAAAGCAAGACATTTGCAATATCAATTCTGGGGAAAAACAATATTGATATGGCAAAACATTTTGGTTATAACTCTGGTAAAAACATTGATAAATTCAAAGATATCCAATATACTTTAGGCAAAAATTCATGCCCTATCCTAAAAGATTCTGTAGCATTTTTAGAATGCACTATAGAAGATAAATCTGTAGATGTAGGCACACATACCCTCTTTATAGCCAATATCGACAGAGGATCGCTTACTGTAGATAAATCTGATGCCGAATCCCTAACCTACAAATATTATTTAGAAAATAAATAATTTATAAAACTGTAACACCAAGTAATTAATAAATTACTTGGTGTTATTATGTTTTTTAAATTGAACAGTTTTTTAATACTTAGAATACTATATATTATGTAAAACCTTAATACGGAGGTCTTAAGGATGGCAAAAGACTACTCTAAATTTAAAACATATAGAGATTACGGAAAACTAGAAATAATTGATTTTAATGAAAATGAAAAAAAAGCAAAAAGAATATGCTTCCCTGTTCCTGCTATCTTTGCTGCAGGTACTGCTACAGGTGTGGCTACCAGCAATTGCTATCCTAAAAATATTTGTAATCCAGTATATAATAATTTGACATACGGGAACGCTGCACCACATTTTTATTGTAATCTTAATTTATATAACAATAATCCAAATTGTTGCTGCAAACCTAGTAAATACTGTGGACAAAATATAAGTTTCTCTACTAACTTGCAAAATTGTAACCCTATGCCTTCACAAACCAATCCAGAATCATATCAATACAATTCTAATATGCAGCAATGCAACCCCAGACCTTCCACCTATAACCAAAATTTACAGCAACATAATCCCAAACATTATCCCAACAACCAAAATCCACAAAAATGTAATCCCAAAACAATCCCCTGTCACCCCAACTCATACACTTGTTATCCAAGACCAAAAGCTTATAAAAAATGTAAGCCATATTGTAAACCTTGTTGTTATAAAAAGAAGAAAAGTTATATTTCTCGTGACCAATGTTCTCCAACATTTTTCTGTAATCCATTCAAATACAAATAGTAATAATATTGCATAATAGAATGCTCTTCTAAAATTGAACACTTTCAATATCTAGTGAATATTATGTATTATGTAAAAATCTATAATTATCGCATATTTTAACATAAACTTCTGTTTCAAAGATACTTGCCCACAAAGACTAAATTAAGATCTTATTACTTAAAACAGAATTTTATTTTTATTTAATTAGACTAATTAAAAAGGAGGTTTTGCGGGTGTCCAAAAAAAGCACAAAACTTAGAACTCCTAAATTTGCTGAAGATTATGAAGAAAATAATCTTAACACACCTAAATTCTTTAGAGAAGATGAAGATTTAGAAATTATTGATTTCGAAGAGGATTTTGACAACGAACTTGATAGTGAAGAAGAAAATCAAAGAACTTGTTTTCCGTTTCCTGCTCTATTAATAACAACAGCTGCAATTGGTTCGGGCTGTAGACCCAGATATTATTGCAAACCCAGATACTGTAACCCTAAATATTATTGTAATCCAGATTATGCTTGCAATCCTAAACATAATTGCTATCCCAGACCACAGTGCAGACCCAGACCTAATCCTTGTAACCCCAAACCATACTCTTGTCACCCTAGTCCCAGTTATTGTCGCCCACGCAGGTATGTTCCTCGCGATCATTGTTCACCAACTTTTGTCTGTAAACCATACCATCTCAAATAATTATGCAAAAAAAATAGAAGCTTAGCTTCTATTTTTTTGTATTTATAAGTTTTTTAAATTCTCTATAACTTCTGTAATTTCGTCTTTTACCTCATCAGAAACTGTCGTATCATCTGAACTAATTAAATAATACAGATAATCCTGAGCTTCATCAATATTGTCTATAACAGACTCATCTTCATCAGAAACAATTGCTTTTATTGTTTCTAAGGAATCAATACAATCATTTAACTTTGCTACATCAAACTCATTTGTTTTCATTATTTCTGAAAGAGTATTAATTATTGGTCTTATTTCTGAATTATCTAGCTTCATAGAAAAAACAATCATCCTTTCCTGTGTACAATAAAATTAATAAGCCAAGCTTAATAAATATTATT
>JAJDHX010000071.1 GCA_030266395.1 Selenomonadales bacterium OttesenSCG-928-I06
AAGAAATTGTAGATGTTGAATTTACGGCCGGCATGGAAGGCAACTTAGATGATATAGCAGACGGGGAAGAATCTTGGACAGAGATTTTAGATAAATTTTATCAACCATTTTCTAAAGAACTTTCTCATGCAGAACAAGAAATTGGTCAAGTTGAGCTTTCTGTAGAGGTGTCTGATGTAGAATGTGATTTGTGTGGCAGGTTCATGGTAGTAAAACAAGGCCGTTTTGGTAGCTTTTTAGCTTGCCCGGGCTATCCTGAATGTCGCAATACAAAGCCAATTGTAAAAACAATTGGAGTAAATTGTCCTAAGTGTGAAGGAGAAATAATTCAACGTAAAAGTAAAAAGGGCAGAGTATTTTATGGTTGCAATAAATATCCTAAGTGTGATTTTGTAACCTGGGATGAACCTTTGCAGGAAACATGTTCTGTTTGCGGTGCTTTTAAAGTAAAATCAAAATTCCGTAACAAAGCAGAACAAATTAAATGCAGTAATGAAAATTGCAGCGAAAATGGATCAGAGAAAAAAGAAGATGTAAAAAGTAAAAAACGGAGCAAAAAAAATGTCTAAAGTAACTATAATAGGAGCAGGGCTTGCCGGAGCAGAAGCTGCTTGGCAAGTTGCAGAAAAAGGATATGAAGTAGTTTTATATGAGATGCGCCCTAATGTGATGACACCTGCTCATCATACAGGATTATTTGCAGAACTAGTGTGCAGTAATTCTCTTAAAGGTTTGAGTATTGACAATGCAGCTGGACTTTTAAAAGAAGAAATGAGGTTATTTAATTCTTTAATTATGAAAGCTGCTGAAGCATCTAAAGTTCCTGCTGGGGGAGCTTTGGCAGTAGATAGAGATCTTTTTAGCAAATATATTACAGATTCTATTAAAAATCATCCTAAAATAACAATAATAAATGATGAGGTAAAAGAAATACCTAAAGAAAGACCTCTGATTATAGCTACAGGTCCTCTGACTTCACCAGATTTTTCGAAAGCTTCAATTGCACTCTTACCTATAAGAACTACTCTTTCTTTAGAGCCTTTTCCTGTTACCAAAATAACTCTTTCTTTTACATCTATATCTCTAAAACAAATACTAGCAAGCTCTGCTACCCTAACTCCTGTTGCATATAAGATTTCTAAAATCACTTTATCTCTCATACCAAGTAAAGTCGTGCAATCAGGTTGATCTAATAAGCCTGCTATTTCTAAAGTGTCTAAAAAAGTTGGCAATCTTTTTTCAAGTTTAGGTGTTCTGATATCAACACAGGGATTTGCTGAAAACAAGATAGTGATTACAGGCATACCTGTACGAAGTGCTTTTGAAGAATCTGAAAAAGAAAAGAGAGAATTAGTTAAAATCTTTGATTTAGACGATGAAATTCCTACAGTGTTGATTATGGGAGGGGGAGCAGGTTTTCTTCCCATGGCTGAGATTATTGAGATGTTTAAAAAACAAAATTTATCTTTGCAATTAATTTTGGTGGCAGGCAAGAATGAAAATCTATATAATAAACTGGTAAAGATAACAAATGATGATAATGATTTATTAAAGATAAAGGTTTTTGGGTATGTAGAAAATATAGCAGAACTGATGACTTGTGCAGATTTACTTATTTCAAAACCGGGAGGAGTTACTTGTGCAGAAGCTTTAGCTAAAAAACTGCCAATGGTAATTTATAAACCTCTTCCTGGAGTTGAGCAGAGAAACACAGAATATCTGGTAAATAATAATGCTGCTGTTTGTGCAGGTTCCAGTCAAGAGCTTGTTCTTATATTAAAAGATTTTATTAGTGCTGAAAGCAGTAAATTGAAAAACATTAAAGATAAAGAATATTTATTTAATATGGGTAAATCAACATCTGATACTACTGACTTTTTAATTGAAAAATATTTATCTTAGAAATTTTTAACTACTAAATAATAAAAGACAAAAAACATCTTTGTTTTTGATTTGCCGTCAGCTATACTTATGATGGTAAGAATGTGCTTTTTGTTTATTTGAAAGGAATATTTTAAGATGGAAAAGCTACATCTTGCTGCTCTTCAAACTGTACCAGGTATAGGCAGTGCTAAAATAAAAATTCTGTTAGAATATTTTGGAAGTGCAAAAAAAGCGTGGCATGCTGATAGCGCAGAACTTCTAAGCAAAAGCATTTTGAATGAAAAAGTGCTTTCTGATTTTTTGGCATATCGTGCTAAAATAAATGTTAATAAGATTGCAGAAGAATGGTATAATAAAAAAATTAACATTTTAACTATATATGATAAAGAATATCCCAGCCTTTTAAAACATATAAAAAACCCGCCTTATGTTTTATTTTATAAGGGTACCTGCTTGAACTTTGATAAAACAATTGCTATTGTAGGTTCCAGAAAAGCTTCTGATTATGGAAAAAATGCAACAAAACTGCTTGCTTCTCAATTGGCTGAAGCAGGTGTATGTGTTGTTAGTGGTGCTGCCAGAGGGATAGATACCGCTTCTCATGAAGGTGCTCTTAAAGCAGGTGCTACAATAGCTGTTTTAGGATGTGGAGTAGATATTGCTTATCCTCCGGAAAACAAAAACCTTCTGGAAGCCATTGCAGAAAAAGGAGCAATAGTTTCAGAATATGCACCAGGTACACCGCCATTTTCTATGAATTTTCCTATTAGAAATAGGATTATTAGTGGACTGAGCAGAGGTGTTGTAGTGGTGGAGGCAGGAAAGAAAAGTGGTTCTTTAATTACTGCAGATTTTGCTTTAGAATCTGGCAGAGATGTATTTGCTATCCCAGGGAATATTTTTTCACAAATTAGCCAAGGTACTAATAACTTAATTAAAATGGGAGCAAAGCTTATTGATAATGTTGAAGGAATATTAGAAGAATATAATTGGGATATGCCTTCTAAAGAAAAGAAAGAAAATTTTTTAGATAATAAAGACGTAAACAATGAAGTGTTTACTGATGTTAATAGAGAAAAAATAAATTTTGATGAACCCAAAAATGCAATTGAAGAAAAATTAGATTTAAATGAAGAAGAAGAAAAAGTTTATAATATTTTAGCTAATAATCCTGTTAGTATAGAAGAAATAGTTTTAAAAACAGGGTTGGCATTAGGAAAAATATCATATATATTATTACAGTTGACTATTCGCGGTATAGCAACAGAACTTAGTGATAGAAGCTATATTCGTAATTCTAGGGGGTAAATAAGTGAGCAAAGCTCTAGTTGTAGTAGAGTCTCCGGCTAAAGCCAAAACAATTGAAAAGTTTTTAGGTAAAAACTTTTTTGTTAAAGCATCTATGGGGCATTTGAGAGACTTACCTAAAAGCCAATTTGGAGTAGATATCGAGAATAATTTTGAGCCTAAATACATAAATATCAGAGGAAAAGGCGATCTGATAAAAAGTTTGAAATCTGCTGCTAAAAATGCAGAAAAAGTTTATCTGGCAACTGACCCTGATAGAGAAGGCGAAGCTATTGCTTGGCATTTAGCTCATATTTTGGATATACCTTTAGATAAAGCTTGTCGTATTGAATTTA
>JAJDHX010000067.1 GCA_030266395.1 Selenomonadales bacterium OttesenSCG-928-I06
CAGATACGAGCTAAAAAAAGAAAGAAGTACAGGTGCGTTTATCTTTTTATAAATTCAATTCTGCCTTTAAAGGAGGGAATAATATGCTTTTGGGAATTGATGTTGGGGGGACTTTTACAGATGCGGTAGTTTTAGATAATGGTAGAGTAGTTGCTTTTGCTAAAACACCTACTGACCATTCTGCTTTGCTGGCTTCTATTACAGCTTCTATAAGTAAAGTTTTAGAAAGGGTATCAAGTAGTTCTATAAAGAGAATTTCTTTATCTACTACAATTGTTACTAATACTCTTATAGAAGAGAAGGAAGATAAAGCTGCTCTTTTTTTAATTCCCGGTCCAGGAGTTAATATCTCTTCACTGGTGCCTGTGAAACCTGTTATTTTATCAGGATATACTGATCATACTGGTAAAATGAAGTTAGATATAGATGAAAATGAGATTGTTAGTTCTGCGATAAGAGTAAGAGAAAGTTCTAAAGATGTAAAAGTAGCGGCTGTAGCCGGTAAATTTGCTATCAGAAATCCTAAACTTGAACATACAGTAAAAGATATAGTAAAACAAAATTTAAAAACAGATCATATTACTCTAGGTTCTGAAGTAGCCGGCACTTTGAATTTTTTAAGAAGAGCTAATTCGGCATATTATAATGCAGCTGTTTGGCGAACTTTTAAAAATTTTGCCGAGCAGATGAAAAAATCATTAGAGCAGATAGGATTAGATGCTCCTGTTTATATTTTAAAAGCTGATGGCGGCACAATGTTACTTGATACAGCTTTGGAGTTGCCTGTAGAAGCGATATTTACAGGGCCTGCCGCAAGTGTTTTGGGGATAATTGCTTTAACTGATGTTTCAGAAGAAGCTAAAGTCTCTATTGATATTGGCGGGACAAGCTCTGATATTGCTATTTGGCAGAATAAAGTACCGCTGTTTTCACCTAATGGAGCTAAAGTAAATAAGTATCCGACAGCAGTAAGATCTTTTTGGTTAAATTCGATTGGTGTTGGTGGAGATAGCTATGTGAGGCGCGAAGATGGTGAACTTAAAATAGGTCCTATGCGTAATGGTCCGGCAATGGCTGCAGGCGGAAACTATCCTACTGTTTTTGATGCAGTCAGGTATTTAGATAAGTCTGATTATGGTGAAAAAGATTTGGCTGAAAAAGCTATGAAAATAATTGCTTTAGAAGGACAAACATTGACAGAGGCTGCTGAAGAAGTTGTGAATAAATCAGCAGAAATTATAGTTAATTCTATTTTAGAAATGATAGAGGAAAAACAACAAAGACCTGTTTATAAGGTGGAAGATATAGTTAAAGAAGAAAAGTTTGAGATTAAAGAAGTTGTTGGTATAGGTGGAGCAGCCAATGGTCTTGTAGAGAAAGTAGCAGAGAAACTTAGTGTTAAAGCTGTTTTGCCTGTATATGGAATGCTGGCTAATGCTATAGGTGCAGCATCTTCTAAACCAACTACATATATAACTTTGAGAGCAGATACTAATCAAGATGTTTATACAGTTCCGGAGCTTGGCATAAAAGAGAAGCTTCCTCAAAGACCGTTTTTAGCTAAAGATGCTATTAAATTAGCGTATAAGCATCTAGAGGAAAGAGCTTTAAAAAGTGGTATTGAGGTTTCGCCAGACGAAGAAATTGAAGAAGTATATTTAGAAGAGTTTAATGTTATTAAAGGTTTTAGTACAATGGGGAAAATAATTTCACTAAAACTCCAAATAAAATCAGGAGTATTAATGAAAATAGAAAGGGCGGAAAACTAAGATGACTAGAGATATGATGAGAAATTTAGGATTAGTTTTCTTTCCGGCTTTTGACTGGGCTCTTACTCCAACTCATCCTGAACGTGAAGAAAGGCTGCTTTATACAAGAGATCAGATTATAGAAGAAGGTCTTCTTGATATAGATAGTATTAGAGAATATAAACCTAAGATGGCTTCTTTAAAGGATATTCAAAGAGTTCATATTGCAGTTCCAGATATTTCTTCTTTAATAACAGATGCTCATCTGGTTTCAGCAGGCGGAGCTATAACTGCGGCAGAGGCTGTAATGAAAAAAGAAGTTCAAAGAGCATTTGCACTGGTTAGGCCGCCAGGTCATCATGCTATGAAAGTTATGCATGGGACAAGGGGTTTTTGTACAGTAAATATAGAAGCAATAATGGTAGAGTATTTAAGACAACATTATGGTATAAAGAAAGTTGCTATAGTTGATACTGATGTTCATCATGGTGACGGTACACAAGATATTTTTTATCATGATCCAGATACTTTATTTATTTCTTTACATCAAGATGGCAGAACATTATACCCTGGAACAGGAGATAAAACTGAACTTGGCAGCCCGAGTGCTTTTGCTTCAACAATAAATATACCTTTACCGCCAGGTACTACTGATGAAGGGTTGCATTATGTTTTAGATAATTTGATTTTACCTGTATTAGATGATTTTCAGCCTGATCTGATTATTAATTCTGCCGGACAAGATAATCATTATACAGATCCTTTGGCAAGTATGGCAGTAAGTGCCCAGGGTTATGCTAGGTTGGCAGAAAAATTAAATGCAGATATTGCTGTTCTGGAAGGGGGCTATTCTATCGAAGATGCACTTCCTTATGTTAATACAGGAATAATACTTGCAATGGCAGGGCTGGATTATAGCAGAGTTATAGAGCCTGATATTAAAAGATGTCCTAAGCAAACAGAAGGAAATACAGTAGCTATTAAGAAAACTGTAGAATTTTTGCAAGATATTTGGGCTAATCGTCAAGAATTAAAAGAAGAGAATATTAGGCGTTCTAATGGGTTTTATAATATGCAAAACAGAGTTTATTATGATGATAGTGGCATAACAGAGAAGCAGGTTCAATCAGTGAAATTATGTCCGGATTGTCATGGTTATTTAACAATTGCTACAGAAGCTACAGGAAATTATATAGGATATCAGACTGCTTTTGCTTCTATAATACCTAGGAATTGCTGCCCAAAATGCCAGAGCTTAGCTAAAGATGCTATAGTAAAAGCTAAAAAACAAAAAAATTATGAACAATATTTTCTGCAAAACAAAGTTGACGATACATATGAGGAGTTATAATGAGTTAAATATAAAAGCTCTAAGAGATTAATATCTTAGAGCTTTTGCTGTTTTTATAAGTATTAACTTTTATTTAAAAGTTCATAACGGTTAGTCAATTTTTGTTTTTTGATAATACTGCTTACATGACATTTTACAGTATATAAAGATAGATTTAAATTTGCCGCAATTTCTTTGTTAGATAAGCCTTGTTTTAAAAGATCTGCTACTTCGCGTTCGCGAAGTGTAAGATTTTTATTTTTGGCATTGGAAAGAAATTCAGTAAATAGAAGTGAAGCTAAGGAGTCTGATGCTCTAACATTGCCTTTTACTATATCATTTAAGTATAGTTCAAATTGTTCGAAATCAGTATTTTTTAAGATATATCCGTCTATGTCATACTCAGCTGTAGCTAAAACATCTTCAATGCAATCTGAAATTGTCAGTATTACAATTTTAGTATCTGGACTTGATTCTTTGACTTGAGGAATTATTTCCAGGGAAACATTTTTACCCAAATATAGATCCAAGAGCAGG
>JAJDHX010000068.1 GCA_030266395.1 Selenomonadales bacterium OttesenSCG-928-I06
TTAATCAACTTTACATCTTACCTAATAGCTCAGCTTTTTTAGTTTCAAATTCTTCATCAGAGATAATTCCTGATTTTTTTAATTTAACTAGGGCTTCGAAAAGATAAGCATTTTGTTCATGTACTGGATCTTCTTCTGTTTCAAATAGAGCTTCTAAAGTTTTTGCTTTGTTAAATCTACTATGTACCGCTCTTTGTAGATGTTTATAGCCTTCTTCGTCAACCTCTAAAATAAATTTTCTGCCTTTGTGCAACTGACAGCGAACCAGATAATTGTTTTTATCTACTAAATCACCAATATGTTTCTCGTATAACTTGGGATAATTATCTTTAGTTATGATTTCTGCACTTTTTAGATCTTCTCTCAGAGGGATTACTTTCTTATTAAAGAATCCTTTTGCGACAATAAGGTCGAGATCATAATCATTCAAGGTGACACTTACAGTTACCTTATTTTCATTGTAATCACCTGCAATATATCTTGGCAAACAAATCCCTCCCCATAGATTCGAGTTATTATTTTTATATGAAAAGAATGTCTACAACATTCATAAGTTGATAGAAATATTTAAAAAACTGATTGTACTTTATTATATAGAAATATGTATTTTAATTCTAATATTCACCGAAAAAATACAAAAACCTCTATTAATTTTGTAATAGAGGTTAATTTTTTTTAATTATTGCAAAACAGACCAATCTTTTTAAGAATCTCTTTACCACCTGAGTTTAATAGCTCATGAGCTGCTTTAATACCAAGCTGTTTTTTCTCATTTGGCAAACCTCTAACTTCAGTTTGGACAAACTCATTGCCGTCAGGAGATAAAATAATTGCTTTTAAAACCAATTCCTTTTTATCTGGAGTGAGTTTAGCGTAAACTCCTACAGGAACCTGGCAGCTGCCTTCAACTTCAGCCAGAAAGCTTCTTTCAGCAGTAGTTTCAATAAAAGAAGATTCATCATTTAAGACTTTAATTATCTCTAAAACTTCTGTATCATTTTTTCTGCTTTCAATTGCCAGTGCGCCTTGTCCAACTGCCGGCAAACAAACTTCAGGGCTTAAAATTTCAGTTATATGTTCTTGCCAGCCTAATCTTTTTAAGCCAGAAGAAGCTAGAATAATAGCGTCAAGATTTTCTGTCTCAAGTTTTCTTAATCTGCTATCTAAATTACCTCTTAAATCTACAGTTACTAAATCAGATCTAGCCTTTAAAATCTGTGCTTTTCTTCTTAAACTTGATGTCCCGACTTTAGCACCATGAGGTAGATTATCTAAAGTTTTGAACTTAGGACTTATTAAAGCATCATAAGGTTCTTCTCTTTTACTAATAGCTGATATCTCAAGACCTTCAGGCAAATCAGTAGGCATATCTTTTAAGCTATGCACAGCCAAATCTACTTCTTTGCTTAAAAGCGCATTCTCAATTTCCTTAGTAAAAAGCCCTTTACCGCCAATTTTAGCTAAAGGTACATCTAAGATTTTATCGCCTTTAGTAGTAATCTTTAATAAATCTATTTTTAAATCAGGATAATGCTTTTGCAGTGTGTCGCGGATGTGTTCAGCTTGCCATAAAGCAAGTTTACTGCTGCGCGTACCTATAACCAGATTTCTTTTTAGGTCTCTCAATTTTTTCGCCTTCTCCTATTTTAACTCTGTTTTTTCTTTCAGATAACTCTAATGGCTTATCTAACTTAAATAACTTTCTAATTGCATCTTGATAATATGTTTCCTGCTCTTTTCCTGCAACTTCTTCATTTAGCTTAAGTACAGGATCTCTCAGCATTTTTCGTACAATCATCTTGGACATATGTTCAAAGACTTGTTTTTCTCTATCGTTTAAATCAGGCAATTTGCTTAAAGCGCGCCTCAATTCTGTCTCGCGAATTTGTTCAGCTTTATCTGTAAGCATTAGCAGAGTTGGTCTATGGGCAAGATATTGAAACTTGTCAAAAAGATCTATCATTTCTTGTTTAATAATATCTTCTGCCACCATAGCTTCTTCTTCTCTGGCTTTTAAATTTGATTCTATTACTTTTTCTAAATTATCTATATTATATAAAGTTGCACCTTCTATATCGCCAACTTCTGGTTCAACATCTCTGGGTACAGCTATGTCAATAAAAATAATAGGGCGTTTTCTTTTCTTAATGATAGGAGCTATATTGCTGGCACTAATAATATAATGAGGAGCACCTGTAGAAGTTATGACAATATCTGAATTGCCTATAACTTTAGCAGAATTTTCAAAAGCAACTGCTTTGCCGTTCATTTTGTCTGCAAGTTCTTTTGCTCTGTCAAAATGTCTGTTAGCTACAAAAACTTCTTTTGCACCGCTGGCAATAAGATGTTTTACAGTAAGTTCCCCCATTTCTCCTGCGCCTATAATAAACACATTTGAATTAGAAATATCGCCAACTACCTTTTTGGCAAGCTCAACTGCTGCATAGCTTATAGATACAGCATTAAAAGCTATCTTAGTTGCAGTTCGGATTCTTTTGCCTACGGCAATTGCTTTATTAAAGAGAGTATTTAAAACAGTACTTGTAGTACCAACAAGTTTGGCAGTGTTATAAGCTGTTTTTACTTGGCTAAGGATTTGCCCTTCTCCGATAATTAAGGAATCCAGACTTGCGCTCACTCGAAATAGATGCTCAACACATTCTTCATCTTTATAATAGAAAAATGCATCGTCATCTGTTCTTACAACTGCGCCTGGTGCAATCTCTTCCAGGAAATCTTTTAATACTTTTAAGACTTCCATTAAACTGATATTATCTACAACAGCATAAATTTCCATTCTGTTGCAGGTAGATAAAATGACGCATTCGTTGATTTCTTTATAGCTTTTTAGTTTCTTTAAAGCAGGTTTAATCTGCTCTTTAGAAAAAGAAAAACATTCCCTAATATCTACTGGGGCGGTCTTGTGATTAAGGCCCAGTACTACTAACCGCATTTATTATTCTCTCCTTAGCTTGCTCAACTTTTCCTTCTTTTAAAAGGTTTAATATATCTAAGTCAAAAGCACGTCGCCAAAAATCTTCTCTGTCATTTGAAGTAGACAAAGTATCTTTAAGTTCTGTGCGAATTTGACTAATTAATTCTAAATATATACCGTATTCTTCCCCATACTGCTCTTTTAAATCATTTTTTAGACTTTTAGCTAAAGCAGGGCTTTTGCCAGAGGTAGATACAGTAATCTGAAGATCACCGCGACTAAAGTTTGCAGGCACAATAAAATCTGATAAATTTGGCTTGTCAACGACATCTACCAAAGCACCAGTAGATTTGGCTTCTAAAGCTGCTTTTTCATTAACTTTAGAATCGTCAGTTGCGCAAATTACCAGATAGAAAGGTTGCTTCAAAAGATCACCTGGCATGTATGTATGTTTTTGCCATATTATTAAATTTTCTTTTGCAAGCTCTGAAATATATTCGGTAACTGTGGGACTAAAAAGAAAAATCTTAGCATCGCATTCAAGCAATAACTTTATTTTTCTGGTAGCTACTTGTCCACCACCAATAACTGCGCAGTTTTTGCCGGCAATATTTAAATGGATCGGATAATATTTCATTTAGTCACACTCATTTTTATTTAAAAATATGCAAAATTCTTT
>JAJDHX010000007.1 GCA_030266395.1 Selenomonadales bacterium OttesenSCG-928-I06
CAAGATCATATAAGAAATTCCCTGATTTTTCTTTAAAATTCATCTCGTCTTCTGCCTTTTCATATATATAAATAATTAATTTTGTGGTTGTTTTGCTTCATATCTAGCTAATAGTTCTTGTAAATACACATAAGTTTTTTGAGAAGCACCTTTGTTTTCTTGAATAATATCTAAAGATTCTTTGCTCATTAAATCTCTTTTTTCCTTATTATTTAAAAGGTCCAGAATTTCTTCAGTAAGAGACACATTATCATAAACAGTTACACAAGCTCCTCTTTCTGAAAATAAAGCATATGTATCTTTAAAATTAAACATATGAGGACCAACCAATATCGGTTTACCATGAGCCGCAGGCTCAAGAATATTATGCCCCCCTTGAGTTACAAGACTTCCCCCTACATAAATAACATCACCCAGACCATAAAATCTACCTAGTTCTCCAATTGTATCAAGAACAATTACATCATGATTAGTAAAACCACTTTCCTTTATCAAAGTGCGTTTTACTGTTGTAGGAAGTCCATATTTTATAGCTAAGTCGAGCACCTCATTTGTTCTTAAAATTTCTCTTGGTGCTACAATCAGTGCTGCATCTTTATGTACTTTTTTTATTTCTTTAAAAGAATTAAAAATATAACCTTCCTCGCCTCTATGAGTACTACCTGCAACTATAATTGGCGATTTACTGGAAATAGCAAGTTCATGTTTTAATTCTTCTTTTTCTTGTTCATCTATTCTAGTATAATTTTGGTCAAACTTGGTGTTTCCTGTAACAACAACTCTTCTAGGGTCAGCACCAAGTCTTATTATATGCTGTGCATCAATTGTTGATTGCATGCAAAATTGTACCACAGTATCAACCATGCTTTTTACAAGACCCAACATATATGTATAGCCTTTAAAACTTCTTTCGCTAATTCTACCATTAACCATCATTACCGGTATTTTTAATGTTCTGGCCGATTTTAAAAAATTAGGCCACAGTTCTGTCTCAACCAAGAGAAGAATCTTTGGTCTTATTTTCTTTACTATAGAATGACTTAGAAATGGTAAATCAAGTGGGAAAAATATAATCCCATCTACTTCTGGAATAATTCTTTTTGCCATCATATAACCGTTGGCAGTAACAACAGAAATCATAATAGTAGCATCAGGAAGATTTTTTCTGATTTCCTTAATTATAGGACTTGTAGCAACTATTTCTCCAACAGAAGCCGCATGAAGCCAGATAGCATCTTTATTTGCTACTTTTTCCAAAGTTTCAGGAGAAAGTCTGCCAAAACTTTGTTTTAATCTTTCTGGAAAACCTTCTTCTTTAATAGCACGGGATATAAACATAGGCATAGCCAAAATAGCTATAAAAATTATAAGAATGTTATAAATAAAATGCATATTATTCTCCTGATACTTCTTCCTTCATTTTTTCCGCGGATAAATTTTTATAATGAGTACTGTTTTCCAGTAATTCTTGATGAGTACCTCTTTCAACAATCCTGCCTTTTTCCATAACTAAAATGATATCTGCATTAACTATGGTAGAAAGGCGATGAGCTATTACAAAAGAAGTTCTGCCAACCATCAATTTATCTAAAGCTTCTTGAACTATTTTTTCACTTTTGTTATCAAGCGCAGAAGTAGCTTCATCTAATATTAAAATTCGAGGGTCTTTTAAAATAGCCCTGGCAATTGCAATTCTCTGTCTTTGCCCACCTGAAATTTGAGAACCTCTTTCACCTATCATAGTTTCATATCCTTCAGGCATTTCTGTAATAAAATCATGAGCATTTGCAGCTTTAGCAGCATTAACTATTTCTTCTTTTGTGGCATCTAGTTTACCATACAAAATATTATCATATATGCTGCCATTAAAAAGAACTGTTTCTTGTGGAACTATACTTATTTGCTCTCGCAGTGAATCTAAAGTAACATCTGCAATATTATAACCATCAATAGTTATTTCACCTGATGTAACATTGTAAAAACGAGGAATAAGATTAACTATAGTAGTTTTTCCTGCTCCGCTTGAACCAACTAAAGCAATCATTTGTCCTGGTTGAGCAACAAATGAAACTTCTTCTAAAATCTTTTCCCCTTCTTTATAAGAAAATTTAACATTTTTAAATTCTACTAAACCTTTTACTTGAGGCAGTGTTTTAGCATCTTCTTTTTCTTTAACTTCTGGTTCAGTATCTATTACATCAAAAACTCTTTCAGCTGCGGCAAGTGCTCTTTGGATACCTGTATATGCTTTGCCAAGCCTCTTTATTGGATTAGAGAGATTAACTGCATACATCAAAAAGGCAATTAAAGCACCAGAAGTAAGATTTCCATCTATAACTTCCATGCCACCATACCAGATAATTACTGTAACACCTATAGTAGCTAAAAATTCAATAACAGGTGTTAAAACTGCTGATATCTGAGCTGCTTTCATTTGGGCTCTAAAGTTTCTAAAGTTTTCTGCATTAAATCTACCAATTTCGTAAGTTTCTCTTACAAATGATTTTATAATTCTAACAGCAGAAATAGATTCTTGTAATATGGCAGTAATATCAGCTGCTCTTTCTTGAATATTAGTACTTGCTCTTCTTAATTTATTACCAAAAAGATTTATAGCTACAGCTATAATAGGCACTGTAACAAGCGTAAGTACTGATAATTTCGCATGAATAAGAAACATTGCAACTATAGATCCTATCAAAACAGTTGTTTCAGTAGTTATCTCAATAACTGATTCTATAAGTGCACCCTGTACTGCAGCTACATCATTAGTAACATAGCTCATAACAACTCCTGTCTTTTTTCTCTCGAAATATGACAGTGACAATCTTTGCAATTGTCTGTACACACTTTCTCTAATATCTATTATTATTCTCTGTCCAATATAAGACATAAGATAAGTTTGTCCATAAAAAAAGATTCCTCGAAAAAACATAACCACAAGAACGCCAATGCTAATTACATTTAGCATAAAAACATCTTTATTGTTAAGGACTTCATCGATAACATCCTTTATAATCCAAGGAAGAATAAGATGGGCACTTGAAGCAAATATAATACAAATTATAGCTACAACAAGTCGAGGCCAATACGGTTTAACATATTCTAATAGTCTTAAATATAAATTCATATATTTACATCCTTGTTATTACAACATTTATTTTTTAGCAAAACTTAAAATAACTTCTGCCACTCTTTCTAACGCACCAGGATTACCCAGTTTTTGTCTGACTTCTTCTAAATCAGTCAGAACTTTATCTTTTACTTCTTGATTATTTAGAAGTTTTAATGCTTCTTGGGTTATATTTTCTACAGTTATTTGATTTTGAAGCAATTCTGGCATAATTTTTCTGCCAGCAATAATATTAGGAAGTCCTATATTAGGTATTTTAACTAATATTTTTCCTAAATAATAAGTTAAAGGTACCACTCTATAAATTATTACACTTGGAACTTGTAATAAGGCAAGTTCTAAAGTAGCTGTACCAGAACTAGCTATTGCAACATCTGCAATGTTCATTAAATCATAATTTTTATCATCAGCTTTAGTAAGTCTTATTTTAGCACTGCTTGCTGATATTTTGCTTTCTATCATTTCCAGAGAAATTGTAGAAGCCACTGGCAAATAAAACTGACAATTAGGTAAAACTTTAGCTATATTTTCACAAGATTTTACCATAGGTGTAAGCAAATTTTCAATTTCTTGTTCTCTACTGCCAGGCATAAGCATAAGAATTGGATTATCAGGAGATGCCTCAAAATATTCATAGCTCTCCTCTTTTGTCATACTTGGTTTAACCACATCTAAAAGAGGATGTCCAACAAAAGTTACATTTGCCCCTGCTTCTTCATATACTTTTGCTTCAAAAGGAAAAATGGCTGCTACCATATTTACAAGTCCCGCCATTTCTTTAGCTCTTCCTTTTCCCCAAGCCCATGCTGACGGACTTATGTAAGAAACGATAGGTATATTTTTATTTTTAGCAACCTTCGCTAATTTCATATTAAAGCCTGGATAATCTATAATCACAAGAACATCAGGTTTTTCTTTATCCATAATATCAGCTAAAAAGCTTCTGAGCTTAAAAAACTTTGGTAAGTTTTTTATAACCTCTACTAAGCCAATAACACCTAAGCCAGCAATATCATAAACAATTTCAACGCCAGCTTCTCGCATCATTTGACCGCCCATTCCGAAAAGTTTAGCTTCAGGGCATACTTTTTTTATAGCCTTAGCAACATTTGCTCCATGCAAATCACCTGACGCTTCTCCAACTGAAAACATTATTTTGGGCATATTTCCCTCACATAGCAATTATAGTAATTTCATGATCATCAGCCATCTCTATAACTCTTTTTTCATCTATAATAATAGTTCTGCCGGCTTCAAGCACAAGTGCAGTAGCTTTAGCTTCTATCATTACATTTAAAGTATCAGGACCTACACTTGGCATATCAAAGCGAATATCTTGTTTAGGTTTTGCAGTTTTAGCAACTGTTATACCACCGCGACCCAAAATACCACCGCGTTTTATACATTCATCAGTACCTTCAATAGCTTCTACTGCCATTATAGCTTTATCTTTCACAACTACAGTTTGTCCTATATCAAGACGACCAATTTCTTTGGCCATATCAAAACCGTATTTAATATCTTCCATCTCTTTTTCACTTGGCTGACGTTTAGTAAGTATTCCTGGTCTTACTAACAGTCTTTTAATAAGTTCTGTCTGGTCTAATACTGTGATACCTTCTATTGCAAGCTCTTTTAATATGCCGAGCATGATGGCATCATCATTAAAGTTTTCCAGATTTTTTAGCATCATTTGCATTCTAACATCCAGAACTTCTGTCCCAGCAAATAAAAGCTCTTTAGTAACTTTACCAATCATCGTTATTTGCTTTATGTTTTCTTCTTTTAATAGAGTTATCAGTTTATCTAATTCACCAGGGTTAACTCTATAATATGTATCACATGTGTTCTCAAGTTCTGCATCAACACCATCTACTACAGCGATAGCAACTACAACAAAACCCATGCCAGAAGCGGCACGGGCAAATTCAACAGGTAGTCGACCTACGCCAGCGACTAATCCAATTTTGTTCATAAAATAATCTACTCCAAATTTTTCTTTTAACATTTAATATCTTGGTTAGAAAATTTTTGTGTTTTCTAACCAAGATAATTTTTAGAATTTATTAATCTTTTCGACTACGACAAATTCCTCTTTCAACATTCCTCAAAAAGCGTAAGAGATGTTCTATTTCTTCACAAGAATCAAGTTCTTGTTCCATAACAGCAATTGCCTGAGTTACGTTTAGTCCGGAACGATATAAGATTTTGTAAGCTCTCTTAAGATTACGCTTAGCAGTATCACTTATACCAGCTCTAGCAAGACCAACATTGTTCAAGCCACACACTACTGCCGGATGACCATCTACTATAACAAAAGGAGGAACGTCTTGTACAACTTTAGTTGCACCACCAATCATGGCATTTCTGCCTACTTTTACAAATTGATGTGCTCCTGAAAGACCTCCAAAAACTGCCCTATCTTCAACAATAACATGACCTGCAAGTGTTGCAGCATTTGACATAATAACATTGTTTCCTACAATGCAATTATGAGCTACATGAGTATACGCCATTAAAAGACAGTTAGAGCCAATTCTTGTTTCTTCGCCCTCACCTGTCGCCCTATTAACTGTGGCACATTCTCTTATTTTGGTATTATCACCAATAAAAACATAACTTTTTTCGCCTCTAAATTTCATGTCTTGAGGTTCTGACCCTATTGTAGCGTGAGGATATATAACACAATTTCTCCCGATACTAGTCCAACCATCAATTACAACATGAGCTCCTATTTGAGTTCCATCTCCAATAAGAACATTTTCTCCTATAACGGCATAAGGTCCTATAGCTACGTCTTTTCCTATTCTTGCAGCAGAATGAATAACCGCAGTTTCATGTATTTGTCTCAGTGGCACAACCACTTTCTCAGACCTCATAAATAATGCACTCTCCTATTCTAGAGCATTATGATTACTTAGTTTATACCTAAGTTACTACTTAATATTATATATATTCTTTTTAAATAGTCAAAAACCGACATTTAAAAAACCGTTAAAAAACGCTAAAATCTCTCGTTTTTGCTCATAAACTCTGTTTAATTACTATATATAGCTTGATTTCTTTAATTTTGTTCCACAAGAGCAAAAGTAAACTCAGCTTCTGCTGCTAAAACATCATCTATCATTGCCTGAGCTTGTATCTTGCCAACAAAGCCTTTAATTTTAGTTACTTCCGCAGTCATAATAAGTTTATCTCCGGGAACAACTTTTCTTCTAAATTTAACTTTATCCATTCCCCCAAAAACAGCCAGACGACTTCTATACTCTTCAGGATACAAAAGAGCAATACCACCAACCTGAGCCATTGCTTCCAAAAGAAGTACTCCTGGCATAATTGGCATATGCGGAAAATGTCCTTGGAAAAACTCTTCATTAACTGTTACACATTTTACACCCACAGCTCTTTTCATTGGTTCAAGCTCAAGAATTTTATCTACTAACAGCATAGGATACCTATGGGGAATAATCTCTTTTATTTCATTTATAGACAACATCATAACTAAATAGCCTCCTCATCTCACATAACTTATCTAAAATATAAAATTTATATACATTTAATTTATATCTCAAGCGAATTTTTCAAGTATTTTTCTAGCTAACATTATATTTAATTCATGTCCTGATTTTACTGCAACAATATGGCCTTTGATTCTCCTTCCTACCAAAGACAAATCACCAATAACATCAAGAATTTTATGTCTTACTAACTCATCTTCAAATCTTGGATTATTAAGAGGTTTTTCATTATCATAAACAAGAGCATTTTCCAGGCTTCCACCTAAAGCAAGTCCCTGTGCTTGTAATGCTTCAATTTCATGCATAAACCCTATTGTTCTAGCTGAAGCAAGTTCCTTAACAAAAGTATCTTCAGTTATTTCATAATCACCAAATTGAATGCCAATAATAGGATTATTATTAACTGAAGTAAAAGTAATTCTGAATCCTTCATAAGGAAAGACAGAAATAAATCTATCATTATCTCTTACCATCAAAGCTTCTTCAATTACAATTGGAGCTTTCTTTAATGTTTTGAGCTGGCAAATTCCAGCTTCTTTAAGCAATGATATAAAAGGAAGAGAACTCCCATCCATAACAGGTGGCTCTACACTTGATAATTCTATATTGCAATTATCTATTCCTAAAGCTGATAGTGCTGCTAAAATATGTTCAACTGTAGCAACCTTGGCTATACCTTCTCCTATTGTAGTAGCTCTGTTTGTATCTACAACATTAGAAACTTTAGCAATAACTTTTGGCGTACCCTCTAAATCAGTACGGCTGAATACAATTCCTTGGTCATCTAATGCAGGGTTAAATGAAATATTAACATCTTTGCCTGAATGAAGACCAATCCCGGAATAAAAAACCGACTTCATTAACGTCTTTTGGTACCCCATAAAATCCTCCTAAAATCTTTGCTCTCACTTTTTTGCTAGTTTTCTCTTATTTTCAGATAAATATAATTATTCTATTTAGAATCATTATCCAATTTATTTTACTTGAAATAACGCTTTTTAGCAAGTTTTTTTATTTTCAGAGACTAATTTACATTATTTTTTAATTTATTCATCATATGCAGTTATTTAAATATTGTTTTTATTCTTTAGATAGTGTCATGAATTTTTTATTAGTTTGATATTCAATTAAATCTTTATACTGTTTTCCTACACTGGAAGTTGGCTTTGTGAATACTTGCAATGGTGACCCCAGTTCAACTACTTTTCCTTGATCCATTAAAGCTATTCTGTCTCCTACATGTAAAGCAAAAGCTACTTCGTGTGTAACAACAAGCATGGTTGCAGCTTTATATCTAGACAACTCTTCCATCACAACTAAAACTTCCCTTACCAGAATTGGGTCTAATGATGCTGTGGGTTCATCCCAAAGCATTAATTCCGGTTCATAGGCCAACGCTCTAGCTATACCTACTCTTTGTTGCTGCCCACCAGACATTTCATCTGGTTTTGAATTCTCAAATTGTCTCAATCCTACTTTATCTAAAGCATCTCTGGATTTCTTTTCGGCAATTTCTCTATCCATACCTGACATAACAAGACCTAACATAACATTTTCTTTAGCAGTAAGCCTTGTTATTAAGTTAAATTGTTGAAAAACAAATCCGATTTTCTTTCTAATACTGAAAAGTTCTTCTTCTGTTAAAGTCATAATCTCTTTTCCATCAAAAATTATTGATCCTTCGTCAGGTTCCACAAGTCTGTTTATGGATCTTACCATAGTAGATTTTCCACAACCAGAAGGTCCCATCACCACAACTGTTTCACCTTTAGAAACAGATAAATCCAATTTATCTAAAGCTTTTATATGACCATAACTTTTAGAAAGATTTTTTATAAGCAGCATGTTACACTTCTTTTCCTAATTATTATTTGAATTTCATCTTTCTTTTATTTAATTTCTGTAATAATCCAGGTCTGGAATTTGGAATAACAATTTCTCTCATGATATCATCTTCAGATAATCCCAATGCTTCACCTGCCATAAACTCTTCTTGTTTTATAGGATTAAATTTCTCAGTATAAAAAGATATTATAAAACCTAAAAAACCACCTATTATAGGAACACCTATCACAGGTAAATATGGCAAACCTGCTCCCGAGAGCAAAAACATTCCTGTCAGAAGAACTGCCCCAACAACTATTCCATAAATTTTTTCTATCCCAAAAAAACTCATTATCGTCTGTTTTATTTTCTCTTTTCTGCTTGCAAATTGAATTCTGTTATTAGTTCTCCTTTTCTTTAGAACAGTCATTATGGTAGTATGATCAAGACCTAAGGAAAAAAGGACAAGAACAATAGCGACTATAGCAGCTAATACACTTTTTACTTCTATCAATAATTGCTGAACTTCTGCCCTGGCATTAGGTTCTATAATTCCAAGTGCATTTGAATATACATTAAAATTCTCATGACCTACTCTATTTGCAATACTAGGCTTAATTGCTTCTATACTCACATCATTTGTTGTTAGTATTTGAATTCTCGAGCCTGGTATAACTTGTCCATCAATTACTTTATCTAAAATATTTATAGAAGCAACTATATCCTCATCTCTCAAACTTGGAGACGCAGCAGCTAAATAGTCCAGTTCTTCTGCTATCAGAGGAGTATTTATTTTTTCTATTTCATTAATTTGTTCATTAATACTCATCAAAGTCGCTTCTGTAGCTCTGGCATCAAATGATTCTAAGATATTTAAACTATCTTCTCCAGAATCTATTATGTTTGTTAAAACACGATCTGCTTCAGCAGATTTAGCAGATATATTTTTTAAGGTATCTAATCCTCTATTTAAATTTTCTAAATTAGTATAAGTAACAGTTAAAGAATCTACTGTCTCACTTACTTTTCCATCAACCAAAGTCATTAATTTTAAAGTATTAATAAGAGCAGCAAGTGTTTTGGTCGAGGCATCTAACTGATTTTGCAAAGTATCTGTATCAAGATTTCTTAAATTTCCTGTTGCATCATTTATAATACCTTGAGCTGATCTTAAATTACTCAAAATCGTTTTAGTTGTAGTTACACTGTCATCATAATTAGAAAGTATATCTAAAGCTATTCCACTCATTTCTCTGGTATCTTGAATCATGCCTGGTATTTGTCTTGTTAAATCAGCAGACTTATTAAGAGCAACTGCTAAGTTTTCTCTAGGATTAACATAAGTAACTGTTATTGTTTCATCTGTAATTATATTATCCACAATTTTATAACCTTCTTGTAAGGTACCATCAGTATTTTTGAGCCAAGAACTATCCCCTTGAATAACTCTGCCTGTTATACTCATATTTTCATCATCTTCATAAATTTCCAAAACAACATTGCCAGTTATAGATTCTGTACCTACATATATATCTTCTAACGCTCTGCCTTTAAAAACAAACTTATCTCCCCTCTTAAATTCTCTGCCTTCCACAGAAACAACTGTAACTGTAGCCATATATGCAGTTAAAAACTTCTTCAATTCAGACATCGTAACTATCATTGAAGCCATATCATCAGTTTGATTAGTATTTAGGACACTTTTAGCATAAGGAATCCTTAAGGAATTTTGAATATCAAATGCTAAATCTTCACCCAATTTTAAAGGATTAGTCGGTTCATAGCCTATCGGAAAAGTAATTTCTATAACTTGATATTCTTCTAAAAATGCCTTTGTTTTAGCAGTAAGCTCTCCTGTTTGATTAAAACTTGGCACCATAATACTTACAGCCCCGCCATCTCTAAATGCAAATTTGGCACCTTCTAATTTGTTTAACTCCTCTACTAATATCCCTTTTGCACCTTCAGGAACTCCTCTTATTACAAGACGCGGCTCGCTTATAATTCCAGCTTTCACGCCGCCTCTTACACCACCAAAGATTCCTCCAATGTTTTCATATATCTCTTTAGTTTTAAAATTCTCAGGCAAAGCCACAAAAAAAGAAGTCTTGCCTGTAATAGTCGATCCTTCTATTAATACAGCACCTGGCAAAATACTTGAAATAACTTGTTCAAGTTCAGGCTTAATATCACCACTTAACTCTTCTCTCACCTGAATAACTACATCATGTTCTCCATAATCTCCCACAAAACTAGATATCGCTCCAGAAAAATATTGGTTGCTAACTATAGAAATAAGAGATGCAGCTATAGCACCTAAAACAATAGTAAGCAAGATTAAAATCAAAATGTCTTTTCGAAAAGAATTATTAATCTTTTTTACGATAAACCTCTTAGAAACATGATCTGCCATTTTGATTTCACCTTTCTAATTTTTAAAATAACTCAAATAATTGTATATACTTAATTTTATCTAAAAACACTTTTTTTACTCATATTTTCAAGAAAAACTAAGTCATATCACACCCATAAAAAATCATACCTAAATTACTACACCTATTTCTTGGCGAAGCTCAAGAAATAGCATAAACCAAATCTGCGAACAAACACAAAAACGCATGAGAAGTGCGTATATGCAAGGCGGATTAAAAAAGTCAGGCTGGGCAGTGTACACGTAGTACATAACCAGTCTGACTTTTTTAACCAACGCAGCAGATGCGTGCTTATCATGCGTTTTTGTCTTGGGGCGGTTTGGTTTTCCATCTGTTATGAAGCCAAAACCACTCGCCAGGATGTTCTCTAATATGTTTTTCCATTATATAAGACAACTCTTGAGTTGTATTAAAAATATCCTGATCTCTATCTTTAGTTTTATTTACAAACACAGGCGGATGTATTTTAACAACATGTTTGCCATTTCCACTATAGGTTATAAAACAAGGCACAATTGGCGAATCTTTCATTCTAGCCAAAGCAGCTGACCCTTGAGCAGTCGAAGATATCTGACCAAAAAATTCAACAAATACTCCTGCTTTACCAATATCTTGATCCATCAAAAGACCTATAATCATTCCCTCTGAAAGAAGTTTTACCATCTCTCTGACACCTTGTCTATAAGTAACATGCTGTCCTGCTTTGCTTCTATACTCATTTATAAATTTATCAGCACCACCACTTGATTGTTTTTGAACTACAGAAACCAAAGGAAAACCATACATGGCCAGCGAAGCTCCAAGCAACTCCCAGTTACCTGTATGAGCAGTTGAAATTACAGCTCCTCGTCCTAGTGCCAAAGCCTCATCTAAATATTCTCTTCCCTCTAAAGTTACATATTCAGATATATTACTTTTATTTAATTTCGGAAAATATAAAACTTCCATAAACATCGGACCAAATCGAGTGGCACTTTTCTTGGCAAGTTTTTTAGCATCTTGTCTAGGCAATGATAAACATCTCATTATATTGGATATTGCAATTTCTCTTCTTTTAGGCGGTACTACTAACCAACCTAATTGACCCAGACAATCTCCTAAAAACTTTCTCACTCCATATGGCAAAATACACACTATTTTACTTATAAACAAAATAAATTTATATACCATAAAAAATCCTCTAAAAGATTCATTAATCTCTATAATTAAAGTTTAGTATAACTAATCCCAAAATAACCTCTATCATCTTTTATGCCTAAATCAACTTTTAAATTTTTAGCCACAGAAGCTCTAATTCCGCAATTAAAATGCTTCCCATCATATTCTAAAATAACATTACTTGCACCAATATTGGCAAATTTTATTTTTTTTATAGACTTTTCCAGAGCTATAAACCCATGTTCATATTTGTTATTGCCAATACCAACATGCAATCTAATGCCCCAAATTAATCTTTTACTAACTGCCCCATAAAAGGAATCTCCCTCTGAGCCAGTTCCTTGTTCATAGCCTATTGCAAAACCAGGTTTAAGAATATCTTCTTTAACAATAGAGTATTTAGCACTAATCGTGTTATCACTGGAATCACTATAAACATTTCTCCTAAACCCAACTTCTAATTTAGGAGTTACACCCAAAATAAACATTCCTACTTTTCTACTATGCTGAAGATTATAAAAGCCAACAGAAAATTGTCCGTCTCTCATTACATCAGCACTGGGTGTATTAATTTGCCCTGTAGATGCATTAAAAGTAGGCGCAGCTAAAGAATAACTGCAACTGCTTATAAAAAACACAAATAAAAAAACCGATAAAAATTTCTTCATAACTAAGCCTTCCCTCTAGACTTAACAAAAAGATTATAGGATATATTTGATATTCGACAATAGAATAAACATCCCTTTTAGTAAGATAAATCCAGATTTTATCTATATAATTACTTTTCTGTTTGCTCTATTTTTTTTATTTTTTCTTCTAATTCTTTTATCTTTTTTGTAAAGTCTATGAGTCTCACACCAGCTGCTTTTATTTTAAGCCACTCTCGATGAGGTCTAGCCGGATATCCAGAATAAAAAGAATTACTCTCAACATCTGAAATAATTCCTGCTCTTGCTGTAAAAACACAATTGTCTCCTATTTTCAGGTGTCCTGCTGTACCACTTTGTCCTGCAAAAGTAACATTATTACCAACTATTACGCTACCTGAAATTCCTGTTTGAGCAACAATAAGACAATTCTCGCCCATAACAACATTGTGAGCTATATGAACAAGATTATCTATTTTTGTTCCCTTTTTGATGACAGTAAAACCAGTAGTAGCTCTATCTATATTACTATTTGCCCCAATTTCAACATCATCTTCAATTAATACCCCGCCAACTTGGGGAACTTTATGATGAATTTTATCTTTTGTTACAAAGCCAAATCCTTCGCTGCCTACCACAGCTCCGCTATTTATAATGACTCTATCTCCAATTGTACAATTTTCTCTAATAGTAACTTGTGGATAAAGAAGTATATCTTTTCCTACTTTACTTTTATGACCTATGTAACAATGAGGATAAATAACAGCATTATCTCCTATAACAGCTCCATCTGCAATCACAGTATAAGCCATAATACTTACATTATCACCTATTTTAACATCTTTACCTATAACAACAGTGGAATGAATTCCAGGGTCTATTTGCGGTTTTTCAGTATATAAATCAAGTAATAAAGTAAAGGCTATCCGTGGATTAGCCACTCGGATAGCCGGTTTTGAAAATTCATATACTGTTTCTGGAACGATAACTGCTGCAGCATTTGACAAACCAGCTTTCTCTAAATGAGGTTCAACTGCAAATGTTATATCAGAAGGTCCGGCATCTTGTATGTTGTTTACGCCTGTTATTTCTATCTTAATTATTTCTTCTGACTGATTTATTATTTCTCCACCAATTATTTCAGCAATTTCTTTTAATTTCTTTTTCACGCTACACTTTTCTCCTTATGATTTTCTCTATAAGTAGCGAATAAAAATTTATTCATTTTACTGCAATTTTTTCAAAACATCCTCTGTTACATCAACGCCGCCATGAGCAACAACTTCTTTAAACAAAATAACATCTATCTTTTTCTCTTTGCTTACTTGTTCTATAGCACTTTTTACAGTTTCATTAAACTGCATGCCAAAATCTTGTTGCATTTTTAAAAGTTCACCATAAGCAGCCTCTTGTTTTGCCTGGATCTGCTCTTCATTTAAACCAGCTTGTTCTTTTTCTAGATTTGCTGATAATTCTTTTGCTTTTTCTTGTAACTGTTCTTGAAATTGTTGTACTTTAGGACTTTCTTTCATGATTTTACTTGTGTCAACAACACCTATACTAGCTTTTGATCCCATACAACCTGTTAGAAAAAAAGCAGTTAAAACAATAACTAATATAGCTAAAACACGAATTTGCGCCTTATTTTTAGACTTAAACATACTATCATCCTCCGACTTCAAATAATTTATATATCTAATTAGTAGTATACACAATAGTTTATTTCTTAATCTCAGTTATAACCAAATCAGTAATATCAATTGCATTTATGTTCACTGTATAATCTGTAAGAACTACATTTAATCTTTTTTTAATAGCAATTTCAATAGCTTTGTGTCTAACATCATGTACTATCTGATCATACATCGCTTTATTTTCTTGTTGCTTTAATATAACCTTATTCTCTATTTTCTGAATCTCTTTTGTGGATTCTGAACTAAGAGAAACTCCTGGAAACATGCCTTGTGCACCAGCTGACATCTTATTGCCAATTTCTTTATTAAGTTGTTCAGCGTATTTGTTCATTTCAATATTAATTCGGCTTAATTCTGGTTCTAAAACTTCTTGTAATTTAGAATCAATTTCTTGACTTTTAGCAAAAAGCTTTTCATTTTGCTCTTGTTTTAAAGCATTAATCTTATCAACTATATCATGATGTTGCTGCTCTTCTACTGAAAGCACTTTTAATTTCAAATGCAAATCAAATAATTTTGTATCATATTCTTCATTTACTTGCCTTGCGTAATTTTCAAATTCTTCTTGTAAAGGTTTCTTTGCTTCCTGCACCTTATCATCTATTGATTGCATTAATTCTTCTTGTTTAGCTTTCATTTTAGAATTAAATTCTTCTTCAAATGATTTTCTCATAGCATCTTGCAAATTACCGTCAAGTTTACTTTGACCTTGTTGCTCTTGTTGCATAATACCATAAGTTTCTTGCTGGGCTTCATATATAAGTTCTTCTTCTTCTTGTTTTTCTCTTAACCATTGTTTATATTTGGGGTGAGCTGAGATAGCTTTATCTAGATCAATAATCCCAATAGTGTTACTTATGCTAACAGAATCTTTTTTAGAAACAAAAAAATATCCCGCTATAGCAATAACTAAAACCAATATTATACCAAATATTAGCCACTTCTTTTTTGGTATGCCACCTAGCAAACCAATCACCCTCTCTAGTTTATGGATATAAAGCCGAGCCTAATCGGCTCGGCTCTTTTAATTATTCATGATCCTAAATAAGTTAATTTATCTTTTCCATAAACCAATAAAATAATACAAGGAAAACACCTATTTAGTTTCTATTTTAATTTTTTTAGAACATCATCAGTTATATCTGTACCACCATAAATAATTTGATTTGAATTAAATACTACAGCAATGCCTTTAGCATCTGCAACAGTTTTTATTGCAGCATCAACTTGATCGTAAATCGGTTTAACTAATTGTTGTTCTCTAACTGCTAAACGCTCTTGTGTTTGTTTAGCATAATCTTGTTTTTCTTTATCATTCATACTTGCTGTTTTTGTATTAAAGTCTTTCTGTGCTTGTTCAAATTCTTTTTGCAAAGTTTGACTTACTGCACTGCTTTGAGGATGTTCAGACAACAAGCGATTATAATCTACTTTACCTATATTACTGCTAGGAGCTGCCTGAATATCACCTAATTGAGTAAGACCTACTCCCAAAATCCCTATAACAAATGCAGCCACGATAACTAAAGATACTATTTTAGCATTTTTTCTGTTTTTTAACACAGTTTAACCCTCTTTCATTTTTTAATTAAAACTGATGCTTTTTCATTTTTACATTATATCAGTAAATACAATGTTGTTCAAGCCTTTTTTAAGGTTTAAAATATAAATTGTTAAAGTTTTCCTATGACTCTCAACCAATTTTCACCATCTGTAAAAATATACTCCACACTTAAAAGCTCATGAATTTTGTATCTAATGCCAAATTCATTTTCTTTTATCTTAAAATCTCTCTCAAGTCTTAAAGTGAATTTTGAACCTACATCTTGATAAATTCTTGCTTTAGAGGCATTTTTAGAAATATTATATCTGTAATCAATCAAGCTTGTCTTACCAAATTTTCTTCCAAAACCAGGTTCGAAATGAATTTTGAAATTATCTGGCCAAAAAAGCATTTCTACAAAAACTTCATTGTTATTGCCAGAGCCAAACATTCTTCCAAAATGAAGTTTTGCTGAGAAACTATCATCATCATTATCTCTGCCAATATCCATATAACCTTCTACAAAAATTCTATATCTTTTGGAAACTACATTCAATTCAATCTTTGTTATAGAACCAGAAATAATTTTAGAAGTAATTTCAAGTCCATATAATTTCGTCAAATGATGATTTTGCACCTTTTGATTGACTAAAGTTAAAAAATAATCTTTATTGTTATCTATAAAAGATATTGGCAATCCTCTAATGATCCATAAATCTTTTTCTACATCAGATTGAATGTTTTTTAGAAGTAAATTAGGGAAATTACTGGATTCTACAATAACATCCACATCATTAACTACAGAACCTATTGGCACAAGAGATATTTTAACTAATGTATTTTCGCCAGCTGTTATATCAAAATTCGGTCTAAAATCAGGCAATGTATTATCAAAATAGTCTTTTAGCATTGTTTTTACTAGAACCCCAGCCCAATCTACAGCCTCAACAGGTAATCCTAAAAAAACTTCTTCAACTTTACTTTGTATGCCACTCACGTCACTAATGATAACACTTTGTATATCAGGGGAAATAGCGCCTAATTCTATTTCTACAGAACAATCCTTTACAACATCATTCCAAGGATCTAAATGAAATTTAATATAACTAACTGAGCCTGATGTTATTTCCACCTTTGTAATTGAATAACCTACTAAAACTCTGTCAAATACTTCTTTTATAAGTCGTTCATATTCTTGCCTGTTTTTTTCTACTTCATCCACAGAACGACCTAATAAAACTTGCCAGCTAACAGTTTCAATAGTTTCATTCATTCTATTGTAAATATGGGTTGGAATTTTTTCAGAGCTAACTATTGTACAATTTACTTCTTCTATCTTTAGTGATGTAGCCATGGCTAAACTATTAGAGGCAAATAAAATAATTAATACAAAAATCAAACTGCGCAGATATATGTTAGTTCTAAAAATATGTTTCCTACCCCCTTTTATAAATAAGAGCCAGACTAAGAAAAGTCTGACTCTTTTTTATTTTTTAGGTTCAATTAAACTTGTACATAATTTTTCTAGAATTGACCACCAAAGCTAAAGTGTGTTTTACCACCTTGTTCACCTTGAGCATAGTCTAATCTAATAGGACCTAAAGGACTGTTAAATCTTATACCAATACCAACTGCACCATATAAGTCACCAAAATCATAACTACCTCTCCAGGCATTACCTATATCACCAAATATAACAAGTTCTATTTTTTGTTGTACTGGGATACGATACTCAAGTGTTGCAGCAAACATGTGGTCTCCTCTGAATTGGTTGTCTTCGTAACCACGCACAGTATCCATACCGCCAACAGCAAAACGAGCAAAATCTGGTAAATCTCCTGTAGCATATCCGACAGTAGCGCGGAAAGCCAGTACATGTTTGTCTCTTACTCTAAAATATTTTCTGTTTTCAATAGTATATTTGTTATAACTAAAATCGCCGCCTAATCCAGCAAACTCAGCTGATACCATCAACCTTGTACCATTGCTAGGATTAATATAGTTATCTCTTGTATCAATTACACGACTTAAAGTAACACTGTTACTTGTACCAAAATTATCTTCCATATATTTTGGATCATCTTGTGGATTAACATCACCACTTATATATTCTTCAAAGCTATATTTTCTTTGTCTGAATGTGATATAGTTAAATATTTTATCGCCATGAGGACGACCAAGAGTTATATCAAAACCTTTTCTTCTTCTATCGTAAACAGATCTTTCATCACCATTATCATAGTAGTCATAGTATTCATTTGTCATATCATAAATACTGATACCTAAAGAAGTCTGCTTACTATCAAGCCACGGTTTAAAGTAACTAATTTCATGGTTTTTGTTATCTGCTCCACCTATTTCCCAGTGAAGAACAATTTTATCACCCTGACCTCTAAAGTTTTGGTCACCTAATTCAATAATACCAACAAGACCATCAGAATCACTATAACCTGCACCTATACTAAATAGACCAGTTTTTTGTTCAACTACATCTATTTGCATAACAACGGCATTAGGTTCAATTCCCGGATTCAATTTCATATTTGTATCCTCAAATAAACCCAAGTTATATACTTTTTGTAAACTTAAGCGAGCTTTATCAGCATTAAAAGGTTTCCCTTTTTCTACTCTCATTTCTCTTAAGATTACTTTATCTTTAGTCTTAACATTCCCTGTTACTATAATATCTTCTAGAATGCCTTCATTAATAGTAATAGATAAAATCCCACCTGAAAGCATCGAAACATCGCTTACTTTTGCTAAAATATAACCTTCTTTTTGATAATGATTTGAAATATCAAGAATGTTATTATTAAGCGTTCTAGTGTTTATAACTTCACCAGGTTTATTTGTAATATAATTTCTTATTGTCTCTTCCGGAAAACAAGTTACACCTTTAATAACAACTTCTGTTAAAACAGGATTTTCCATAACAGTATATATAACTTGTACACCTTCTGGAGTCATTACAAAATTCACGGGAACTTCAAAGAAGTAACCCAAATCATATATAGCCTTGATATCTTCATTTATATTATCAAGTTCTAATAATTCTCCTGGTTTTGATTGTATAACACCTAAGACAATATCTTTAGAAATATTAACATTACCTGTCACTTCTATACTTGTAATTGGTTTGCCAACATAAGCTGGTTGACCTTCAGGCTGATTACCATCAACCTGCTCCGCAAACGAAGAAAGTGCAGTAAAAGACATAAACGTTACAATCAAAAAACTTATAAAGACAATATTGAAACCTGCACGCAGCTTCATTTATAACCTCCTCATCTAGTTGCTAACAGATAGTTAGTTTTGTCCTCTTAAGGACTCTCCTGCTGAACGAATTAAACTTTTAAATTCTTCCTTTGAAACTAAATTAGAATTCTTTGTCTCAGAACTATTTGTTATAGTTTTTTCAGGTAATGAACTTTGAGACTTCTGAACATTCCCCATAACTATAACATCATCAACACCTTGCTGTAAAGCGTTAATTTTTTCGTTTTTTTGCTTATTAGAAGGTAGCAAACCATCTGAAAGCACAGAAACACCATATGAGTTTTTATTATTCAAAAATACGGCATCAGAACTCAACTGAATGTTATTCAAGTTATCTTGACTAAGTTGACTATATTCTGTTGCCAAAAAATCTTGATTGGAATGATAAATTATGTCATTACTACCTAACGATTTATTATCTAAAGTATTGTTAAGATAAAAATAACTAGTTGATATTCCAAATACAAGTATGAATAAGGCAGTTATTAATGCTGCCCCATGTTTCAAAACAGAATATTTATATTTAGGTTGATGATCTCTATTCAATTTTTGCGCATGCTTTAATTCAGCTTGAACCAAAAACAAATCAAGCTCGCCACGAACATCTTTTTCTTTTTCAAAAGAACTCTGTGCTCTGTTTAGCCAATTTCTAGCCGAGGAAAGATGCTTATTAATTGAACTTTTATAATTAGCCATATTCACCACCTCTATATATAAACGCAATTATATAATCACCAAAAGTGGTTAGATTATGGCTCAGAATTTAACCGCAAAAATACGCAATTTTAGATAATTATATCAAAATATCGCGTGTTTTCATTTCATTTTCACTTGTTTTCAAGCTTTTAATGCCAATTTCCCATTATTCTAGAAAGCATCCCTCTTAAACGTCTTATGCCTTGTTTTTGGAGACGATAAATATAAGAAATGCTTTTATCCATTGTAGCAGCAATTTCCTTTGGTTCATTATCGTCAATATATACTCCACTTAAAACAAGTCTTTCATTTTCTGGCAATCGTCCAAACGCTTTCCTTAATTGCTCTGCAAGATAATTTTGTTCTATTTTTGTTGTTATTTCGGCAGTTTTATCTTCTATAAAATCAATAAACGTTTTTTCACTGTCTTCTGCCTCTATGGGCGCATCCAAAGGTATACACTCAACAACTTTTTCTTGTTTTAAATAGTCAACCATTTGACCATAAATACGATGTGAAGCAAAGATGCTGAATGCTACTTTTTTATCAGGATCATATTTTTCAACTGCTTCAATAAGCCCGATAGTACCTTCTTGAATAACATCAAGAACAACAAACTCACTTAAACGCCATTTCATGGCAATCTTAAAAACAAGAGGTTGATAATTTTCAATCAATTTTTGTCTGCACTCAAGATCACCCAAGGTTTTATATCTATACCAAAGTTCTGTTTCTTCTTGTCTTGTTAAAAGGCGTACTTTTTTTAATTCATCTAAATACTGCTTAAGCACCTGCATCTTTGCCTCCTTTCTGCCTAAAAATATAATACAGCAAAACACAAATAATAGCAAATTTCTTTTTACCATGTAAAATTATGGAAAGATAACTTTGTGTTCTGTTTTTTAAAATCTAAATCTTGTCTCAATAGTATACAAACCATTATTTAAACCGCCAAAAGTTCCACTTAAAGTAATTCTTGGTGTTAAATCATACTGGACTGTAATGCTACTATTACTTTCAACCAATCCTGTATTATACATAATTAATATATCATCTGTAAGATATTTTCCTATCTTCAAATTGTAGTTGTAATAGCTGTCATGTTTCTCTGTTCTACTTTTTCTTGAACGATAATCAAACATTGATAAAGGTTCTATTCTGAAAACGTCTATATCTGCTCTTTCTCTAAAAAATCCTTCTAATTTTGATACTGCTTGTATTTGCATTCCCATTGCTAAAAGAGTCATAAGCTGATCATTTTGAGAATCTTGGTAAGCACCAGAACCTATTGATGTAGGATCAACCCCGAAAGTAAGTGCTTTCATTATAGCTTCATTGCTAAGTTGAGGCTCTGAAGAAAGATGCATTCTTAAATCATCTGCCGGACCTCTAACATTAAGATTGATCAATACACTGCCTACTCTTGTTTTAGCTGATAAATTTACATTAGGAATTAATTTTTGAACAGATGAAAAATCGGCACTTGCTTCTGTTACATTAAATCTTGTAGCCAGATACGTAACAGAGCCTTTTTTGCTTTCTAATCTACCTAATAAATAAGGATTTTGTAAAGTTCCTCTTAATTTCAGAGCACCCTCTACAGGTAAATCATATAAAGAAGAATTATACAAACGAACCTTTTTGCCTATATTTATATCAACATCAATGTCAAAATCAACAACACTGGAGCCACTTTCCGGAAAATCAGGAATATCTACAACAGCATTTGAAATATCAAGATTTCCTTTTAAGAGAGGTCTGCCGTTTAAGCCCTCATTAGTTACCTTCAGAGTTGAATCAACTTGACCGTCAAAATATTTATGATCTATTTTTAAATTACTAGCAATCAATACTAAATCATAATTTGGCACATCAATTCCTTTTATAAATGCATTACCAGCAATAACAAAAGACCCCTTATTCATTTTGCCAGTAATTGTTTCTATATTTATTTTTTCTCCTTCAAATAATATTGCCACTTCTATATCTGTAATAGGATCAGAAATATCTGCTAATTTCAAACTGCCTTGCGGTATACTTATACTTCCATTAACTTGAGGTTTTTCAAGAGTACCTGTAATATCTATTGTCCCATATGTCTTACCTGTAGCCTTATCTACTTCCGGAAAAATCAGTGGTAATATTTGAAGATCTGCATTATCTAAATTTATCTTAACATTCATTTGTTCGTGAGCACTTAGTTCACCAAGAGAAGATTTACTTAAAGCTTTAAGCGGAACAATGCCTTGAGCACTTAATCTATATTCGCCTTTGTCTACCTGAAATTTATCTATGTTTAAAACAGCATTTTTCATGCTAAATACTGTAGATAAATTATCAAACCCAGATTCTTCTTTATCATAGCTTTCTATATTTATAACTGCAGTAAGTTCCGGATTTCTAGTTTTCCCTTGGGCAATCGCCGAAAAATCAACCTTCCCTTTTGGATCAAATGTTGTATTAAGCAAGGAAGAGAATAAACCTGAATCTAAATTATTTCCGCTTATTTGAATATCAATATCTCCGTCTAAATTAGCCATTCCTTCTGCTACAAGACTACCATTTTCTGATTCAGCATTTAATCTATTAATTATAAATGCTTTATTTTTATAATAAAGATTAATATCAACTGTCCCAAATTCATATCTGTCCACAGCACTGTTATTAATCTGACCTACTACTGAAATTGCAGGTTTATCAAAGGTTCCTTCTACAAGTATTTCGCCATCAATATCTCCTGAAAAATGATCATTAGATATTTTTAATAATTTCATAATGCCTTGTACTGGAGCTACTTTAAGATTTAAATCACCTTTTAAGATTTTAGAATCAACATTAAAATAACCTTGGAATTCATAAAAACCATGCCCTTGTGCCATTGACAGCTTTTCTATATTAATTTTTCTGTTTTTGTAGTCAAATTTCCCTGTAAGTCCTGTAAGAATTTGACCATTTGCCACAATTCTGGAGGCAGTCATTCTGCCATCTACTACAGGGTTATCAAAATCACCAGTTACAGTACCTACAATATTAATCCAGCCAGTTATAGGATATGGATATTTTATAGGCATTTTAACTAGATTTATTTCAGTAGCATTTACTTCAAGTTTTAAAGTATTATCAGGATAAATTGCACCATTTAAAAAGATATTACTATCAAGCCATTTTATAGTAAAACCATCTACATAAATTATACCGTCTCTATATTCATAATCTCCAAATGCTTCGTCCATCAAATAGCCATCATAGCTGCCTTTAGAAAGCTTTACCCAGCCTTTAGCATAGATATTATCTGAAGTTCCTCTAATTTTTGCTTCTTGTTCCATGAATCCTGTTAACGGATAATTCAAAGAAGCTACTTTTAGCATACTTTCCGCTCTAACATTCTTACTTGACAGTACAATATCAAAGTACGGATTATTGCTTAATGTTATGTTGCCATTTATTTTATATTCACCAGTTAGATCTTCCAGGATAAGATCATTTAAACTAGCCATCTCACTGGTTACTTTAACAGATCCTTTAAGTTCGCCTAAAACACCTTCATTTACTACTAAATTGCTAGCTTTTATATCTAAGAGAACATATGGATCTGTTATGTGTCCCAATACTTTCCCTGTAAAGTTTGCTATTCCTTTTACGTTTTTTTCTTGAACAGCTTTAATAGAGGTAGCACTTAAATCAATTTGACTACCAATTAAATCTAAATTCAAGATGTTATTTTGAATTACACCATCTGCATTAATAAAACCATCATTAAGCAAAGAAATGGCCACTTTCTCAACATGAGTTAAACCATCTTGTTGATTAGCTAATACATATAAACTTTTAAAAGGTATCCCAGAATATTCTCCTGAGGTAACTGAAGCCTGAAGATTAAAATCAGATTTACTAAACTCTGTTAAATCAAGGTTTTTTTAATTCGCCTTCAGATTTTAGGTCAATATTCGCAATCCCTTTAACATCCATCCCTTTTAGTTCTGACAAATCCAGATCTGCCCCAGATAAATCCAAAGCATATCTGAAATTCTCCAAGTTCATATTACCCAGAAACAGAACTTTACTATTTAAAAAATCAACATTGCCTTTTTCTATAAATAAAGTATTATTGGAAAAACTTAAATTTATCTCACCAAGTTTAATAGGCTGCTCTTTATAAAAAATTTCATTCCAAGAAACAACTGCTTTAGCATCTAGATTGCTTGTCCTGCCTTTAAAATAAGCATCTAAATTTATCTTCCCTTTGAGACCTTTATCTGCAAAGAAAGAATTTGTTTCTAAGTTTTTAGCACTTAATATTATATCTAAATTAGGCTCAGCTTCTTTTAGGTCTATTTGCCCATTAACACTAAATTTTTCATCTAATAATGCTGTTTCACCATCTAATATATGCACACTGTCATTATTGAAAATTACTTTTGCATTTGTTTTAGTAAAAATAAAAGGGTTGTCATTTAATATTGTTTGTGTGCTATTTATTATTTCCTGGTATTTAATTTCAACTGCTAGATCATCAAGTTTTAAATTGCCTTTATATAGGATTTTTTTATCTTTATAACTAAAGCTGATTTCTGTATCAGTCAACAATCCTTCTTTAAATTCTACCGGAAAATCGCTTGGTAAAAATTGCTGCCAATCTCCAGGATAAATTCTGGGCAATTTTACTGAACCCAAAGCAGAATAATCTTCCATATTTACAACAGCTTTAAGCATTGATCTTTTAGTAGAAGTAAATATCTTCCGCCAATCAAATGCTGTATCCTGTTCTGGTTCAAGGTTAAACCTCAAAAACGCATCAGCAACTGGCCACTTGGAAAAATCAATTCTGCCAGTAATTTTATGAATTTCTTTTTGTCCTTGAGGCATTGACAAATAAAAATCTCCATTTTCAAAAAAAACATTTATTTTAAAGGAAGTCTTCTGATCAGATTCCTTCATTTTTATATCTTCTATATTCCAGGTTTCATCTATATCCTGTACTAAATATACTTGCGGACTTTTTAAATTGATTTTTGATATAATATCAATTGGTTCATTGCCAAAAAGCAAATACAACGGCTGATAATAAACTACAATTTCTTCAACTGAAGCTATTACTTTATCATCATTATCATAGATTACAACGTCTCTTAAAGATGCTGTAATCGGTGAATTTATCTTTAAAGAACCAACTTTAACATTTGTCCCCAATGTTTCTGTTAATTCTTTTGTTATCAATGTCTCAAATTCTGCATAAATTTCCTTACTGTGAACATTCCACCAAATACTGGCTCCTGCTAAGAGTATGACTATTACTAAAGTAATTGTAGCTATTATTCTTTTTGTAGCCTTACTCATAAGCATCCTCCTCTGCCAGATTTATATACAACGTATTATAACTAAATAAAAATTCCAGGAAACTTTTATATTCTAATTGAGGCTTATTAAAGAAAGCAATTTACTTTCTTTATAAGCCTCATTTTTTTATATATTCAATTACCAATTTAATTTTATTATTCTATTACAACTTTTCTACCCATTGCTCTTTCAAGTCCGGCTCTATTATTGTTATAGTCATATAAAGCTTGAGAATAGTTGTTTTGAGCTGTAGTAAGTGCTACTTGAGCATCCATTACGTCAAGATTTGTACCTACTCCTGCTTCATATCTTACTTGAGCAATCACATAATCTTCTTGTGCTTTAGAAAGTGCTACATAACTTGTAGATATTCTCTTTTCAGCTTCTTTCATGCTTAAATAATATTCTCTGACTTCAAGCTGCACATTATCGCTTGTTTGTCTAACAGTTTCTCTTGCTTGTTCTAATTCTGTCTTAGCAGCTTTAACTTCATTTCTGGTAACGCCAGAGTCAAAAATATTAATGCTGGCTTTTGCTCCAACACTCCAATCATCACCTTCTTCACTGCTAACACCATCACCATTAACCCACGTTTTGCCAGCAGTTAAGTTAATTGAAAATCTTTGACCGCTTTTAGCAACTCTTACGCCTTCATTTGCTTTATCAACATTAGCTTCAGCTTGTTTTATTTCCGGGCGAGTGTTTAAAGCTTCTATAATACAGTCTTCTAATGTTTGTGGATATTCTCCATATCCTAATTCTTCAGTAATAATAAGAATTGTGTCCAATGGAAGCCCTATAACATTATTAAGTCTTGCCATTGCTAAATCATAGTTGTTTTCTGCAATAATTAAAGCTTGATCAGCATCTGCTTTTTCAACTTCACTTCTGAGTACATCCATTCTTGCCACAGTTCCTGCTTCATACTGAGCAGTTACATTAGCTAAGTGAGCTGCTAAATTTTCAACAGATTCAGTGCAAATATTTACATCATTTTTAGCTTTTAAAAGTCCATAATAAGCACTTGTAGCTTCATATTTTATTCTTTGTTTTTCTTTTTCAAAGTCAAGATCTGAAATAGAAACATCAAGTTTAGCCATATTAATTTGGCCTTCTACACGTCCTCCTGTATACAGCGGCAGATTAAAATCCACACTGTTATTATAACGATTGTGAGGAGTTACATTATTATCTTCATATCCAGCTCTATTAAATCCAGCACCATAAGAAATCGTAGGACCCATATTGCCTCTGGCACTGCCCAAGTTATATTTCGCTGTTTCTTGCTTGCTCATTGAAATTCTAATAGCAGGATTATTTTCCAAAGCAAGCCTAACAGCTTCATCTAAGACAAGCTCTTTTGTTTCGGCTAAAACAATTCCTGGAACTATAAAGTTCAAGAAAAGTCCACCTGTAAGAGCCATTACTAATCCTTTTTTCTTAAAAAAAGATTTTAAATGTTCTTTTAGTAATTTTCCCTTTTTCAAGATTAACTGCCTCCTATCCAGTAGGTATAAGATACATCTCATACCATCATATCAACATTAATTTCTTAATTTTAAAGCACTTTTTGCAGACCAAAATAATTATGGGTTCTTCTTGCTCTTTCTTTATCTCTTGTTGTCTGACCTATTAAGAACAAGTCATCATCAAGCTCAAACTTGGCACGAGCTTTATATTTAACATCATTAGGATCATATAAATCAAAAGAAAGCTGTAATTTATCTATAACTTTATAGTCAAGACCCACTCCAAACTTACTTTCTATTACGCCTATTCTTTGTGCCCAATTTGGATAACCTCTACCATATTGCAGATTAAAATTATTATCTTCTCCAATATCAGAAACTCCTATAATCGCAAAAGATGGTGAATTATCTTTCATGACTTTAAGATAAATATTACCTACATAATCTCTTGCTGTTGCATCATATAGAAATTCTAATTCCGTAGATGTTTTAATAGCATTTATTTGAGTAAGTGTTTTATTTGCTTTTTCAGAAACATCTTTAGCATTTTTAATTGTTGCTTTTAAGCTATCTACAGTTTCAGGATCTGTAGTTACATCTTCTAAAGAAGCAGCAATTTTTTCTACTCTTTGACTAATTATTTTTATATTTTCTACTGTTTCTACTAAGTCAGCAGCTGTTTTTCCATTATTATCAATTCCTTGAGAAACTGATCTGAGAGATTCTGCCATTAAGCTAAGATTAACAACCAGTTCATTTATTCTAGATTCGTTATTTTGAGCTAAACCATCTAGAGTTGCAGTTAAATTCTTTAGATTTTCTGTAAGTTCTTTTGAATTTAAAGCACTGTCTCTTAAAGCTCCTTTTACTTTTTCATCTCCAAAAACATCTTCTAAAGACTTAATAAGTCCTCTCATTTGTTTTAGAGCTGATGTCGCCTCAGAAAACAGTTCATCTAAATTTTGAGGATCAATACCATTAACATATTCATTAGGCTGTATCGAGCCTGTATCACCAGGACTGGCAGGTGGTTTAATACTTACATACTGTTCTCCCATCAAACCAGCAGAATTTATAGTAAAAGAAGCACCTTTAGGGATTTGAACTTTTTTATCTATTGATAATTCTACCTCTACACCTTCTGGTACTATCTTAATCGCCTTAACTTTTCCTATTTTAACACCGGCATAATTTACTGCATTACCAGGTATCAGTCCGTTAATTTGTTTAAAAACAGCCTTAACTGGATACCCTTTTTCAGCAAAAGTTACTCCGCTTAAATATAAGACGATTAATGTCGTCAATATAATGCCTATAAGAGCTGTAGCGCCCACTTTAGCTTCACTACTCATCGACTTTAACCTCCTTAATCCAGATTTAAGCGTTTATCATGTTACAAACCCATTAATAAAGTTTTTAACAACAGGGTTTTCAGATTTTTTCACTTCTTCAGGAGTTCCCATTATGACAAAACTTCCTTCATGAAGCATTGCAATTCTATCAGAAATTGTGAAAGCACTTTTTATATCATGAGTTACAACTACCGCTGTGGCTTGTATTGCTTTTTTTGTGCTTACAATAAGTTCATCTATCACTTTTGAATTTATCGGATCAAGCCCTGATGTTGGTTCATCATAAAGCACAATTTGAGGATCAATTGCTATAGCCCTGGCAAGCCCTACCCTCTTTTTCATTCCTCCAGAAAGAGTATTCGGCATATTATCTTCAATCCCTTTTAAATCAACAAGACCTAATTTTTCCGTTACTATTTCTTTTATAACCGATTCATCTAAATCAGTATGTTCTTTCAGACCAAAAGCAACATTATCGCCAATACTCATTGAATCAAAGAGAGCTGAATATTGGAAAACCATCCCCATTTTGAGACGAATTTCATTTAAATCATCTTCATGAATCATTGTTATATTTTTACCATCTATCCAGATTTGACCAGAAGTTGGTTTTAATAAGCCTATAATAAGTTTTAAAAGAGTACTTTTACCAGAACCACTGCTTCCTATAATTACTAATATTTCTCCTCTTTTTACTGTTAAATTAATATCTTTTAATATATATCTGCCATCAAGTTCAACACTTACATCTACAAGCTTTACCATATCTTCTTTGGCTTTTGCAACCATTTCTTGATTAATAGCATCAAACTCTTTGAATACAGCCTTTTTATCTTCACTATTCTCAGATTTTGAGATAAATTCTTTATTCATGAGATTCCTCTCTTTCTATTAACAACACCAACTCAATATAATAAAGCTGATAATATACAATTAAAGAAGAATATTAAGATGATTGAAAGCACTACAGATTCAGTAGTAGCAGTACCTACACCTTCAGCACCTTCAGCAGTATTTAGTCCTTTATGGCAACCAACAATGGCAATAATAGCTCCAAAAAAACAAGCCTTTATCATCCCGCCAGTTATGTCATGTGGAACAACGAAAACTTTTATTGAATTTATAAACATTTGCGTTGTAATAGAATCATAAAAGGTAGTTATAATATAACTGCCTATAATTCCTATAACATTAGCAAAAACTACTAATATAGGACACATAATGATACAAGCAATAAGTCTTGGTACAACTAAATAAGCAACAGGATTAACTGCCATAACTCTTAAAGCATCAATTTGTTCGGTTACTTTCATTGAGCCAAGCTCTGCTGTAATTGCAGCGCCAACCCTGCCTGCCATAACAACTCCGGTTAAAACAGGAGCAAGTTCTCTGCCCATAGCAATTGTAACAATTCCTCCTACTGTCGATTGGGCACCATATTTAATAAACTCTTGTGCAGTTTGGATTGTAATAACTACACCTGTAAAAAATATAGTTAAAAGAACAATAGGCAGTGAATCAACACCTAAATGTGCCATTTGCTTTACAAGTCTTTTAATATCTAAAAAACGCAATCTTTTTATGGTATCTATAGTTAACAATACGAGTTGCCCAAACAACTCTAATTTTTGAAATATTAAATTTCCTATACCAGATAATATTGAGAGCATAGTACTGCTCCTTCTTTTTAAATTAGTTTTTAGCCTAGGGCAAACTTAAGAAAATTATTTTCGCAACCAAACAAGCTTATTTTCATTATCCTAAATTAAGCTGTTTTTATTTATAGATACTTAACAATACTGAGTTTTTATATTCAATATCAAAATAAAATCTCCTGCAAAAAAGGTTTTTTTCTTACTTGTTTCGCATCTTAAAAATAAAAATTCAATCTATTTTTTTGTTTTTTTTCATAGAAAAATTTTTTCTTAATATCCTTTATTATACAAGGAAAATTTTTCTAAAAAAATACTAGACAAAGGAGGTTGGTATAATCTATAATGAAAAAGTTGATTTGCCTCTCTTTTTGTCATTATTTTTATATTTGCACTAACTAATTCAGTCAAAAAACTACATCCTTACTATGCTACACTATTACGGTAATTCTTTAAAAGGGAGAGGAAATATGACAGCTAAACTTATTAAACTTATGCCAAACGAAAACGAGGTTCAATTAATTTTATCAGGTTCTATTTATAATGAAAGAGCCCTCTATTTTAAGCAAAAACTTTTAAGTCATTTAGATGACAACACCAAGTCTCTATCTCTTGATATGAGCAACGTCCGTTATATTGATTCCGCAGGTATGGGCGCACTGCTTTGTGTAAGAAATACAGCACTTGAAAGAGGATGCCATTTCGAAATAAAATCTGTAGGAAGTATTGTTAAAGAAATTTTTTCAATAAATCGTCTTAACTACCTTCTGGCTGCGGAAAATCTAAGTTAATTGAAATTCTTTGGAATTTGGCGTTATTTTAATTTTCTTGAAAGCTAATATTTCCAAAACAAAAAACAATTACCTTTTTTGTTTTGTAAAAGGATACAAAGTATTGTACTAATAGTTGTAAAAATTATTTTAGCTAAAGTATAAAAATTTTTGACAAAAAGAAGCTAAAATCGGCAAGGTTATCTTGCCGATTTTTTCTTTTTTTAATCTTGATATAAACCATGCTCTTTAATATACTCAGCTACATTTTCAGTAACTATATATCTAATAGCTTCTCCTCTTTTTAATTTATCTCTTATTTCTGTTGAAGATACATTTATCTCTAAGGTATTAAGTTTTTTTATCTTTGATTTTTCTTTAGGTGAAAAACCGGCTAATTGTTCTTTTATATTATCTGCATCGTCAACTTGGCGCATCGCTACCAGAAAATAGCATAAATCAAATAGCTCATCTATAGCTTTCCAAGTGTTTAAAGTCCCAACCATATCTCTGCCTATAATAAAGTAAAATTCAGTTTCTTCTGCATACATTTTTTTTAGATCTTTAATTGTATCAATTGTATATGAGATACCACCTCGATCTAATTCCAGAGAAGATACACAAAAATTAGGGCTATCTTCAGTAGCTAAAACAGCCATGTTATATCTATGCACTGAATCTGTTATTCCAATTTCGTTTTTATGAGGAGGATTATTTGTAGGCATAAAAATTATCTCATCAAGACCATAATCAAGCCTGGCTGTTTCTGCTATAATCAAATGTCCAATATGAATTGGATCAAATGTTCCCCCTAAAATACCTATCTTTTTTTCCATAATGTTCATACCTTAAATATTTTAATTATATTTTACTCATAACGCAAAGCTTCTGTAGGTTGAAGCAAAGCTGCTTTTCTGGCAGGATAAATTCCGAATATAAGGCCAATAGCTACTGAAAATGACATTGCAATAACTACAGAAGGTATTGAAACAACAGTATTCCAACCAGCAAAGTAAGAAATACCATATGATCCAAATATACCAACAATAACCCCCATTACACCGCCTGTTATGCCAATAACTATAGATTCTATTAAAAATTGAAGCAAGATATTATTATATGTCGCCCCAAGGGCTTTTCTTGTTCCTATTTCTCTCGTTCGTTCAGTTACAGAAACAAGCATGATATTCATAATCCCTATCCCACCAACTAAAAGCGAAATAGATGCTATTACCCCCAGCAATAATGTCAAAGCAGAAGTAGTATTAGCTGCGGTTTCCATAACAGCAGATAAATTTCTTACTGTAAAATCATCTGGCATATCTGACTTAATTTTATGTCTGGAACGAAGCAGAGTCCCGATATCATTTTGTACTTGAGTCATTTTATTAGCATCTGTTACTTGGATATTAATTCTTCTGATATGAGTTATACCAAGCATTCTTTCCTGTGCAGTAAAAAGCGGCACAAAAATTATATCATCCTGATCTTGACCGCCGCCTGATTGACCTTTTTCAGATAAAACTCCAACTACTCTAAAAGGAGAATTTTTTATCCTTATAGTTTTGCCAACAGGATCAACATCACCAAATAAATTTTCAGCTATTGTTTGGCCTATAACAGCAACTTTAGCTCTTGTAATATTATCTTGGTTACTAATAAAAACGCCTTCAGATAAACTATAGTTTCTTACAAACATATATTCAGGAGTTACACCTTCAACTGTTGTAGTCCAATTTTGATTTCCATATACAATTTGAAATGAACCTGAAGCACTTGGAGCAACATATGATATGCCTTCTATCTCTCTGGCAACAGCTTGGGAATCCTTATAGGTGAGACTGGTTATAGAGCCAGCAACCACCCTAACACCAGTAGGAGAAACTGACCCTGGAGTAACTATTAAAAGATTGCTGCCTAGTCCGGCAATAGAATCTTCAATTTGGTTTTTTACACCATTGCCTAAAGAAACAATTGCTACAACAGCAGCTACACCAATTATAATACCTAACATTGTTAGTATAGATCGCAGTTTATTCGCTTTTAATCCTTCAAATGCTATTATTACACTTTCCCAAAACATATTAATTTCCCCTGTTCTTTTGGGCATCACTAATAATTAAACCATCTTTAAATGTTAAAGTCCTTTTAGCAAACTCAGCTATATCTGGTTCATGAGTTACTAAAATAATAGTTCTACCTTTATCGTTTAAGCTACAAAATATCTCCATTATTTCATTACTTGATTTAGAATCCAAGTTTCCTGTAGGTTCATCTGCCATTAAGATGCTCGGATCATTAACAAGTGCTCTGGCTATTGCAACTCTTTGTTTTTGACCGCCTGAAAGCTCATTTGGCATATGATCCATTCTGTCAGTCAAGCCAACCATATCCAAAGCCTCTTTAGCTCGCTCCAATCTTTCTTTTTTGGATACTTGAGCATAAACAAGAGGTAAAGCAACATTATTAAGAGATGTCATTCTCGGAATAAGGTTAAAGCTTTGGAAAACAAAGCCTATTTTTTTATTTCTCACAGCCGCCAGTGGCTTATCTTCCATTCCGGCAATTTCTAAACCATCTAAATAATATTTTCCTGAAGTTGGTCTATCAAGACAACCTAAAATATTCATCAAAGTAGATTTGCCAGAGCCTGAAGGTCCCATTACAGCTACAAATTCTTCGGCTTTTATAGAAAGATTTATGCCTCCTAAGGCAATAACTTCACTATCACCAACACTATAAATTTTTTTAATATTTTCAAGTTTGATCAAGTTAAAAACTCCTATCTGTTTTAACCATCAATTAAAATCTCGGCATACCTCCGCCAAAATTATTATTAGTTTGTTTTGACTGTGGCAAAACAACAACGTCACCTTCATTTAATCCTTGTAATATTTCTATTGATTCATCAGTAGAAAGACCTGTAACAACAGCGATTGTTTGCACTTCATTATTTTTCCCTAAAACTTGTACCACTTTTTTCCCGGCACTTTCTTTTACTGCAAGAAGCGGAATAAGAAGTGTATCTTTACTTACCCCTGTAGTTACAGAAACTCTTGCTGTCATAGTAGGAAACAGAAGTCCCTCAGGTGCATCTATATCTATTGTTACCGGATAATAAATAACATTATCTGTTGTATCTGCAAGCTGAGATATTCTGGAGACAACTCCGGAAAATATTCTGTCAGGATACGTATCTACAGTAAAAATTGCTTTTTGACCTACTTTTATTTGTCCTATATCAGACTCATCTATCTTTGTTTCTACTTGCATTTTAGACATATCTGAAATTGTAAGCAAAATCATTGGAGTTGAAATACCAGGTGCAACAGTTTGCCCGGCAGAGATAGGTTCACCAATTACAATACCTGACATAGGTGCTTTTATTATGGTATCTTCTACCTGCGAAACATAGTCTTCATATGCGGCTTTAGCTACTTCATAATCCATTAAAGCACCATCTAATGACTGGTATGAAATAGCACCAGTGTCAGCTAATTTTTTATTTCTGTAATAATTTATTTCAGCATTTACAAGCTTTGCCTTAACTTGAGCTAATTGTGCCTTCATTGAAGTGTCATCAAGTTCTATTAACACTGTACCTTCTTCAACATAATCATTTTCTTCAACATGTACTTTAGTGATAAGTCCTGTTATTTTAGAACTTACATCTACACTATTAACAGGAGAAATTGTACCTGTTGCCGATACTAAAGCCTCTATGTTACCTCTCTTCACAACAGATGTCTTTAAAGTCTCCTTAGGAGTTTTATATTCTATATACATCGGTACTGCAAAATAAGCAATAACAGCTAATACCAAAACAATTATCAATTTATACTTATGTCTCAAGATCATATCTGTCATCAAAATTTCTCCTTAAGTTTATATTTGAAAATATATAAATCATATTTGATACACCTTGTAATTCCACAATAAAAGAAGTTTATCCTGCCTTACTTTTTAACAAAAAGTAAACTATTATTTAACAATAAATAAAATCTTTATTTAGCAGGATAAACTTCTCTTATTATATTTTCCACAGCAAAAACAACATATTGAGATGTAGCATAAGTATATTTACTGTCTATTTTTATGAAACTTCTGTTCTTTACTGCATTTACAGTTTTCAGGGCAGAATCATTTGAAATTTCTTCTTCTAAATTATTATAACTGTCATCCTCGTAAGCCCAAGTAGAAATCATTATAACATCTGGATTAACACTTACAAGCTGTTCTTTACTTAAATACCCATCTTTGCTGATACCTAATAAAGATGCACCATTTATAACAAATGAATTCTTATATATATCATCCAGCATACTGCCTGTGCCGCCATAACAGCCCATAGGTGATAAAGCAATTATAGTTTTTCTTTCTTTTACCGGAATATCTTTAACCTTGTTTTGACAATTGCTTAATCTAAGCTCCATATCTCTAACAAGTTCTTTGCCTTTAGCCAAAGAATCTACTGCTTGGCTTAAATCTATTATCAATCCCTTAACTTCTTCTATAGTATCAGGAGTTTTATAAACATAAACATTAAGTCCAATTTCTTCTAAGATTTTGATTAAATCTTGGCTATGCCAATCTGCAGCAATTATGATATCGGGTTTTAAGGAAATAATTGTTTCTGCATTTTGATTAGGAAGTTTAAAAACAGCTTTGCTTTCTTCTACTATATTAGATATTCCTGCATCTTTTGAGAGATTAGTAAAAGCGACTATCCTATCTTTGGAAACAAGTTCAAGTAATATTTCATCACTACATAAAGTTAATGAAACAATTCTAACAGGAGGATTATTTAGTTTTATTACTTTACCTCTGCTATCTGTTACTTTATACTGCCCCTCCTGAGGAGTAATTGCATTTTTACTGCAACCACTTAAGAGCAAGCTAAAACAAATTATTGCAGCTAGTATTAATACTAACCTGTTTTTCAAATACATCTCTCACCTCAGTGCTTCTTTTTGAATACTAAGTTTCTCTTGCCAGTCTTCTTTAGTAATTTGAACAATTTCATGTACTAAAAACTCTGGCTGTATCATTTCTACAATCTCTTTTACTCTTTTTGTTTCAAACGGCAGATGTCTGTCTATTTTCAAAATATGTGAAATTATTTCAAACTCTTTTTTAAAAAAAGGATTCTCTTTTTGAACTTGTCTAATATAATCTCCAGAAAGCGAATAATGAAGATGTATGCCTTTAATATATTTTTTATATTCTCCTAAATTCTCAACTGTATTTAATATATAAGTAACTGCTTCATCTTGATTTTTTAAATCCAGATTAGTACTTAATAAATGACCAGTATCCAGCATTATTCCTTTGTTTTCGTGCTTTATATTATCAAGAAAAATGCCTGTTAAATTTTTATCAAGCAAAGTCAAGCCTGGCCACCACAAATTTTCAAATAAAACAGTCATATCTTCGGGAATATATTTTAAAAGTTTATTGAAAAATTCAATAAATGCTGTCATTACTTCCTTGTCACCATATCTAAAATTAAAATTGACAACTTCATCTCTTCTGGCATTACTTACATGAAAAACTACATATTCAGCTCCAGCATCCACTGCTAAAGCAATATTATCAGCAAAAGGCTGCAACATTCCTTTTTTAGTAAATCCATTATAAGTTTTGGCTATCGTATTTTTAGTTTCATAATCTTTTAAAACCTTATCCTCATTACCATACCAAAAGTCAAGCCAGTTACTATAAAAAGGCAAATGAACCCCTTTTATAAATTCTTTTTTATGAACATCTTTTTCCCATTTATCGCAAAAAAACATCTCAATTCCATCAAGATTATTTAACTCCAAAAAATCACACAAGTTTTCAGCATTATTATCAAAAAATCTTATATTATCTTCTTTATAATTAGAAAAATTAACTAACTCTAACAATACATATCAACCCTTTAAAATAAAATCTACTGGAATATTATAATAATACACCACGGCTTCTCCTGATGCATTTCTGGCAGGAGAAAATCGCCACTTATATATAGCTTTTACAGCTTCTTCATCAAACTGAGAATATCCGCTTGATTCTGTTATTGTAACTTCATCCGGAATCCCTTTTTTAGAAATTCTAACTTTCAAGATAACACTTGCCTCAAGCCCTTTATCACGAGCAAATTGAGGATACTTTGGTTTAATTTTCTTTAAAACTTCAGGTTTTGTTACTATATCTGAACCACCATCGCCGTTGTTAATTCCGGCTCCGGAGACTCTATCATTATTAGATGATGAACCTTCAATACTTGTACTGTTTGCCAAATTGCCTACTATATTACCAGCTGCATTTGAAATAAAACCATTGCTTTTTATATTATTAACTGAAACAGGTTTATTGTTTTCATCAGCAGAGACTTTCCTGATATCATTATCAAGTCTTAAATTAGCAGCATTCGTAGCTCCTGCCGCTAAAGAAGGTTTTTGATCATCAAGCAAATAAACTTGAATCTGATTTAAATTTTCCTGATAAAATGCTTCATTTCTAATGACTGTTCCTAAAAAAACAAAAATGAATAAATGAAAAATCACTGAAATAAGGATCGCTTTATGCCATCTCTCCATTATTTCAATCTCCTTTTTTCCTAGTAGCAAGTGCAATTTTATTAACTTTAGCACTTCTAAGCTCATCTAAAACAGCTACAACAGTTTTATATGGAATATTTTCATCTGCGTTTAAAACAAATACTGTTTCTTTGTTATTTTGCGATTCTATTAAAGCTTTATTTTTTAAAAGGTTAAGAGGTATTTCCTCATTCCCAAACACAATATTGCCATTAGCAAGAACAGAAATATTGACATTAGTCCCCATTTCTATTTCATATGTCGCTGTTTGTGGTAAATTTAGAGATATAGACCGCTGTTCGACCATATATAATGTGCTTAGCATAAAAAAGACCAAAAGAAAGAATATTATGTCGATCATCGGAATAATCATCAGTTTCGGTTTTCTTTCGTTTCTGAGATTACTTAGTTTCATAATCATCCTCTTTTACTGGTTTATTTATAAATACTATGCCGACCTCTTCCAACAAAGTGATAACCTTGTCTACTTTATGGTTGAAATAGCTGTAGAAAAACATAGCCAGTACTGCCACACAAAGCCCAAAAGCTGTTGCAATTAATGCTTCTGCTACTCCATCAGCAATTTTAAGAGGTTCACCACTTTTAACATTCATGATATTGAAAGCTTGTATCATACCAATTACTGTACCTAAAAGCCCTAATAACGGTGCAATTGTAACTATTGTTTCCAGATGAGTCAAATTTTCTCTTAGCTTTGCAATACTTATGGCAGCCTGACTTTCAAAAACTTCTTTATACATATTATAATTGTTTTTCATTGTAGATATTGTAGTGTAAATAACACTTGCTACAATATTTTTGTTTCCTTCACACATTTTCTCAGCTAAATCTAATTGATTTGTTTTTATTAAATATTTTACCTCTTCAACAAAAACCAAATCATTTACCTTAACATTTTTGTAATAATTATACCTTTCTACTGCTATTGCTATAACTATTATAGAACATAGCAAAATAAGATACATAACCGGACCGCCTGCTTTAAATATGAAAAAATATTCTTTAATAAAATCCATTGCTGTTCATTCCTCTGTTATTTAATTTTTAAAAATATTTCCGGAAAATATTTTTGGTTAAGGCTTTACAAACCTAGGTAATATCTTTATTGAAGTCCTTTATGTTTTTTGTAAAATGAAAAAACATCTTTTTGCTGCATTTTCTAATTTAATTATCGCAATTTTAATCGCAAATAAGTTCTGGTAATTACGGTTTCGCTTTAAGATAAGCAACATAATCGCAATTTTTATATTTCGACTTTTAACAAACAAATATTTTTTACGTGTTTTGCAAAAAATGTTCTATTTTTATTAAAAATTTCTTTAAATTCCATACTTCAACATTATCTCTGGCAACTAAGTCTCTATATAATTTCACAGCTTCACCATTAGTAAAATCACGGTTTTCGATGTCGTCATCTTCAATAATAATCAATTTTTTTGCCTGAAAAGCATCTTTTAAATTACTAATATTTTGCATAGTAAATTTCAAATTCCCTAAAACTGTTAGATCTGCTGCTTGTATTTTTTCTATATTTTGCCTGCTCATTTCAGCACTAATTTCAGCACTAATTTCTTTGAGACAATCTATTTGAAATGCCTTTAAAACAAGATAATCTATAGTATCTTCAAAAATAACTCCTGCACTTAAAGAACACCCTAATTCATATAAAACATTTACCAGACCACTTAAAGTATCGCCACTGCCAATAAGATGCACTTTCTTGTTGATTTGAAAATTCTTTTTCAAATATGTATGTATAGCTAAATCACCTGTAATTTTATTAGGATAAACTATTGAATCCAGATTAAATGCTTTTCTTAAATATTCTTTTGTTATAACTTCTGCAGGAGTTCCATCTGCAATGATACTGCCTTTATTTAAAAGAATTAATCTAGAGCAAAATTTAGCGGCAATTTCTAAATCATGTACAACTACTAAAATTGTTTTACCTAGTTTACAAATAGAATGCAAATAATTAAACACCTCTTCTTGATAAGATAAATCAAGATCAGATATTGGTTCATCCAGATAAATTATTTTAGTTTCCTGAGTAAGTATTTTTGCTAATAAAACTCTTTTTCGCTCGCCACCAGAAACTTGATTGATTTTTCTATCTTTCAATTCTTCTACATCTGCAAATTCAAGATATTTAGCTGCTATTTCTTTATCTTCTTTTTGCTCATGTTGCCACCAAGCAAGATAAGGATATCTGCCCATAAGAACTATATCCAAAACAGAATATCCAAAAGAAATTTGAAGATCTTGCTGCATATAAGCAACATGTTTAGCAAATTCTTTTTCTTTATATAAACTTATATCTTTATTAAATAATTTTACTGTTCCTGAAAAATCTTTTTCTTGATTGGCTAAACTCCTAAGAAGTGTACTTTTGCCAGCACCATTTGCACCTATGATACCTATAAATTCTCCTTCTTTTACACTAATGTTTATATTTTCCAAGATTTCTCTGTTTTGTTTTTTCACAGCTAAGTCTTTAACATTTAAAATCTCTTTATTCATCTAAAACAAGCCCTCCTTTTGTGCTCGTTTTAAAAGATAGAGAAAATATGGGGCACCTATTAAAGCAGTAGTAATACCTACTCTAAGCTCCATAGGCGCAATAACTACTCTGCTTAAAATATCACACAACAGTAAGAATACTGCTCCAAACAAAGCACTTGAAGGTAACAAAAGTCTATGTTCAGGTCCTAAAATAAGCCTCATTATGTGAGGTACCACAAGTCCCACAAACCCTATGCTGCCACTTACCGAAACAGCCGCAGCAGTAGTAAAAGAAGCTATAAACAGCAATAACAATCTTAACTTAAAAACAGGCACACCTATTGCCGCTGCCTCAGTTTCTCCCATTGATAAAACATTAATATGTCTTGCTAATAAACAAAGCATTGTAATTCCAATTATAATTGGCGGAAATGCCAGATATACATGTTCCCAGCGTCTATAATCCAAGCCACCGACTGTCCAAAATAAAAATTCTCTAATATTATGTTCATTGGTAAATGTCAAAATGCCTGAAGTAATTGCAGCTATAAAAATACTGACACTTACCCCTGCCAAAAGAAGCATCATTGGAGGAATTTTCTTATCTTTCATTGCCAGAAATATAGTTAAAGAAACACTAAGCAAAGCAAAAAGAAAAGCCAGCATAGGCATATAAAACATGCCATATGCAGTAAGACCGGTAACTATAGCAATTACAGCACCTAAAGAAGCTCCGCTGGAAAGACCTATTAAACTTGGATCTGCCAAAGGATTGCTAAATAAACCTTGCATTACTGCCCCGGTTATAGCAAGTGCTGCCCCAGCTAAAATTGCAATTAAAGCTCTGGGTATTCTGATATTATAAAGCACTGCCGCCTGTTCTTCAGTCAGCACGTTAATTTCTGAAGTTAGACCAAAAAAATTAGTAAATGCTAAAAAAGTTGTTTTAACAGGTATGTCCATCTGTCCTAGACATAAAGAAACAACAAAGCTCACCATAAGTAATAATATTAAAATTATAAAAACAACTTTTTTAGTCATGCTAACTTTCCTTATAGCTTATTTTTTTCCTAATTTTAAAAAGTGGCAGAAAACACAGAATTCAAAACCCTGTGTTTTTAATATTTTAGAAACTGCATTTTACACCTATCTGATAATTTCTGCCAGGAGCACTCCACCAATCTCCGGGCCCACCACCATAAGGACCAACATTAGAAAATTCAGCATAATATTTATCAAAAATATTATTAACTCTTACAAACAATGTTGCGTGTTTATCTACTTTAAAGTTTGCAGCTACATCACATACCCAATATGTATCTGTCGGATATATTTTATCAGTGCCGTTTTTCGCACCTGGTTTATCTATGATCCCTCTGCCAATTAAGGATACATCATATTTTTCTTTTTCAAATGTAAAAGCAATATTCCACATTCCCTTAGGAATAAGGCCATTTATATTTTCTGCAGTTGTTTTATAGCTATCAATTTTTGTGTATGTATATCCCACAAATCCTGAAATTTTATCAGAAAATCTTTTGTTTAGGCTTACACTAAATCCTTTGGCATCTTCTTCAGTGATATTATCATATTTATTTGTAACAAAATTATAGCCAACCACATTTTCAGAATCTCTTTTAAAGAAATTTAAATTAGCAGTAAATGAATCATTAAATTTATGATTTAAACCAATTTCTACATTATGACCATCTTCTGCTTTAAGTCTTTGATTGCCATAACTGCTATAAAGTTGATACGCATTAGGGGCAACAAAAAACTCTTTATAAGCAACATAGTAATTTGTTTTATCATTTGCCTTGTAACCAAGATTAATACTTGGCGAAGATTCTGTGCCATAAAGGGAATGATTATCTGTTCTTACCCCATAAGTCAGGGTGAATTTTTTGCCTATTTTCCAATCATCTTGAATATAAAAGGCTCTATTTGTATTATTTTTATCACCAAATCTATCCCAACTGTCATCATAATTTTTGATTTTATCTTCATTAAAATCAAAGCCACCAATAATAATGTGTTTATCATTAGGTCTATAATCTAATTGAACTTGTACACCACGAGACTCTAAATCCATTAGCCAGCGGCTAAAAGCTATATTTGTTTTATCATCATTGTATTCATTTTTATTTCTATATAAAGATAGCTTTGCTAAAAATTTATCGTTTATCTTTTGATTATAAATTAAACTGACTCTATCATAATCCAAACTGCCTTTAATTCTTTTGCCGCTATTCCAGCCGCGACTGCTATCTGTCCGGTCATAGTCTCCTTCATATCTTTGATAAAACAAACTTAAATCTGTACCTTCGCTAAATTCTTGAGTTAGTTTCAGATTTATTGATTCTGTATTGTTGCGAGAAATAACCCTTTTGCCATGACCATCTTTATAATCTCCTGACAGCGATTTTTGTCCACTCAAAAACCAACTGAATTTGTTTTCTGTTCCTTGAGTATAAATTTTATAATTTTCATAATTATTATTACCGCCTGCTATGGAAAAAGAAGTCTTTTTGTCTGGGCTCTTTTTAGTAATTAAGTTTATTACGCCGCCTTTAGCATCAGAACCGTAAAGAGTAGAAGCAGCACCTTTTAATATTTCTATTTTTTCGATTCCATCAAGGTCTACATATTGCTCAAAAGGAAAACCATTACCACCATTATCAACTGTAACACGAACCCCATCTATCAAAAAAACCACTTGATTAGTCCCTTGAATATAAAGTCTATTAGTTATATTTCCAGAAGCATATTTGCTGATATTGACACCAGGCACGTCTCTTAAAACTTGCTCTAAATTTTCATAGTTTCTCTGTTCTATTTCTTCTTTAGTAACTATAGTGATATCTGCCTTGGTTTCATGTCTGTTTACTTCTGTCTTTGTTGCAGTAACAACTACTCTATCTAAGGTAGACTCAGAAACATTACTGGCTGATACCTCTAATTTAACAGTCTCATTGCTTTGGTCATCTGCAGGTTCTTCTGCATAAACAACAGTTGTTGTAAGCAAAGAAGAGATAGCTAAATATAACAATATTTGTTTTTTTGTCATTTTTTCAATCTGCTCCCTCTTAATTTATTAGCGAAAAATTAGATTGTGTAAATAGATTACCTATTTACAAATGACGTCAAAAATAAAAGCCTGACAATGCGCAAATGCGAAGACAGGCTGAAAACATCATTTTCATGCAAATCCCCTCCCCATCGTTCGTAGGTCTAACGGTGATTATCAAACAGGCAGTTCTCCTGGCTCTAGGTCATCGCTCCTCTACGCCTTCCCAAGAGTTTATCTCCCAGTGACATAAATGTAGATTTGCTCGCTATTACAGTGGCGGGACCGCGTCGGCTTCAAACCGAACTTCCCTATTAAGTCTTAAAAGACACCTGCTTTTTACTATTCAATTTTAGATAATAACTGACAATTAATTTTAACATTTATAAAAATATGTGTCAATTTAACAAAAACACATGGGAAGTATGCATATACGCGAATTTTCATC
>JAJDHX010000069.1 GCA_030266395.1 Selenomonadales bacterium OttesenSCG-928-I06
AATAACAGTAAGAACAACAGAAAATGGCTCAATAACAAATCAAGGAAATCTCAACGCAAATAGTGATATTCTAGTAGAAAGCAAAGCAGGAGATATCACAAACAGCGGAAATGCAACATCTGCTACAGAAAGCATCACAATCAAAACAGAAACAGGAAATATTCTAAATACATCAACATCAGTAATAGTAGCAGACAAAAATGCAAATATTTCAAGCGTTAGAGGAACAATCACAAACAATGGAGCAATAACAGCAACAAACAATGATATAGTTATCAAAACAATAGAAGAAGGCAGCATTACAAATGCAGGTCCTCTAAATGCAAAAGACAATGTAGTAATCTCAAGTGGAAAAGGCGATGTAGCCAATAGTGGTTCAATTGTAGCAGCAGAAGGAAATGTAGATGTAAATACTACAATCGGAAATATTACAAATACAAAAGACATAACTGCTACAGAAGGAAAAATTACAATAGCTACAAATGAAGGAAACATCACAAATGAAGATACAATAACAGGCAAATTAGATGTATTAGCTTCAAGTGGCAAAGGTAATATAGAAAACAGTGGCAACATAACCTCAACAACTAAAAATGCTACATTAATAACAAATGATGGAGATATTAACAACACAGACGAAGTAAATGCAGCAGAGGATGTTAAGCTTTATACAAGTGAAGGTAATATTATAAATAGTGGTTCACTCACCTCAAGTGCAAACAATGTTATTGTAAAAACAGAAGAAGGTACAATAGAAAACTCAGGAGCAATAACAGCAGAGCAAAACGTAACAGTAGAGAGTGGTTTAGGCAATATTACCAATAAAGCAGGCGGAGATATCCTAGCTAAGACAGGTAATGTTAATATCGAAACCCAAGAAGGTTTCATCATAAATGATGCAAGCATAGCAGCTGAACTAGGAAAAATAATAGTTCAAACAGTAAAAGGCGATATCACAAACAATGGCGAAGTAACTGCCCAAAGAGCAATCTTCTTAACAACAGGTGAAGGCGACATCACAAATAATGGTCAAGTAACATCTGCAAAAGGCGATATAACAGTCAGAACAGAATTAGGTGATGTAGTTAATAACCAAGAAATGATGGCAGTGTTAGGAACAGTTTGCATCACATCAGTCGAAGGCGAAATCATAAACAATGATACATTGTTTGGTGGCAAACAAGTTTGCTTACACGCAAACAATGGAGACATTGAAGGTGGTAAACTTGAAGGCGGCAAAGTAATCGTAGAAGTAGGCGATGAAAGCAATAAAGTTCACATAGCAGAAATTATAGCAGGCGAACTAATAGCGATCACAGCAAACGATATGACAGTAGACCATGTATCGCAACGCCCAGGCTATGACAACATGCTAACCTTATCCCTACGTAGCGTAGGAGGATTAACGCCAATAGATGATGTAAGATTTGATTATATTGATGTACCAAATGGAGTAATTGCAGATGAATTATGGGCAAAACGTGCATATATCCACGTAGAAGCAGAGAAATTCTATATGCCAAAACTGAAAATAGTAGAACAAGGATATTTCAGTAATAAGAACGTAAAAGGCAAAGTATATGGTGCAGATCCATGGAGAGATAACAGCAGAGACGTAATAGTAGTAAATGATGCAAGACCAGATGCACCATGGATAGACTTCTACTTCTTAGGCGGCAAAGTAACAGATACAAATGGTCCGCTTCTCATCAACAAAGATTACTACAAAGTATATAATCAAAGATTCAGTGCAGTAAACCTAGCAGGCATGCTTAGCCGTTACACAAACTCAGATCCAGCATTCTGGATGTATAAAGTAGAAGCAGGCGCAGATTATCAAGATAATCGCTGGGTAGATGATGTAATCTACATTGATGCAAATTATATTAATGCAGAAGAAAAAGAAGGCGCAGTAACAGTAACAATTTAAAGAAAAATTATCTAATTACAATAGGAGGAGATAAGTTAATGAATGTAAAAGCAGAAAAGTTTCAAGAATTTTTAAAAGAACAACAAATAACAGTGTTCGAGGTAGAGGAAATAACAGATGATTTTAATAGTGTAGTATTCAGATCCCGAATGGAAGTAGAAAATCAAATGTTACCAACTATTGTAATTTTGGATGATAGCATTTACGCGCTTCTTAGGATTCAGATAGCAGAAAAATTAGTAAAAGACAGCAATAAAGCAGCAGTATGGGAGTTAATAAACGAATTAAATCAGAAGTACAAAATATTTAAATATTATGTAACAGAAGATGGAAGTTTAGTTCTAGATTGCTGTATGCCGTGCACAAATGATACATTTGAAGGCAATATGGTTCGGATGATAATTGATGTAGCATTGCAACATTTAATCGAGTTCTATCCGGCAATAATGAAAACAGTATGGTCTGGAGAGAAACAAGATTTAGCAATGCCAGCAGCGGTAGTTGCTGCAGAAGAGGTAAAGGCTGAAGAGAAGCCTAAAAAAGAAGCTAAGAATTAAAGCTTTAAATTAAAAAGGTTGAGGATTTTCCTCAACCTTTTTTGTTCTTTTGGATTAGTTGATATGAGTGTAATAGAGATAAAAGTTCTAAATTTTAATATAAAAAAAAGTCATTATGGTTTTAGTTATAATGACTTTTTTTTATTGATTTATTTTTTATTAAATTAATTTCTTAACCAATATTTGCAGAGGCAATATCATCAGGAGTTACATTTTCATCTGCCAGAATAACATTTTTCTCTTCAGTAAATACATCTTCCATTTCATAGTAGCCAACTCTGTTTACAATGAATTTAGCTGCTTTGAGAGCTCCTTCTGCAAATGCCAGACGAGAGAAGCTTTCGTGTATTATTTCTATTTTGTCATATTTACCGACAACTACAACTCTATGTTTGCCTACGATGCCGCCTGAACGAATAGAGTGAACAGGTGTTAGTTGTTCTCTTTCTTCAGAGAAATTTTGGAGAATTTCATCTATTTTATAGGCAAGTTTTTTTGCTGTTCCTGATGGAACATCTTTTTTTCTATTGTGGTGAGCTTCTATGATTTCAAAATCATAATCTTTCATTAGTTGTGCTGCCATTTGAGCCATTAACATCATTACATTAACACCGTATGTTATATTTGGTACTAAAATAATTCCGATTCTTTTGTTTTTGCCGATTTTTTTGAACTTTTCAATATCAGCAGGAGTATATTCTGTAACAGCAGTAACGGCATGAATTCCATGTTTCTCTAAAATGTGGATGTTTTCTCTTAAAAATTCCGGTCCAGAAAAGTCTATAATTACGTCTGGGTGTTTGTTTAAGAGTTTTAAGCCTAGATGATCAATTGTTTCAACTTTTATACCTGTTTCGGCACAATTGAGGATTTGTGCAAGGTCAAGACCAGCATATTCGCTGCCTTTTCTACACAAAACCATATTTAAAACTTTTTCGTTTAGAAGATATTCTGCAATTGTTTTACCAGTACGTCCTAGACCTATTAAAGCTACTTTCATGTTTGACCCTCCTCTCGGGGTTACCGAAAAAATTTTATAAAATCAACAAATAATTATTTAAAATAAACGCATATTTATTCTACAAAACAAGAATGTTTTGTATATTTATGTCAGTCTGTGT
>JAJDHX010000070.1 GCA_030266395.1 Selenomonadales bacterium OttesenSCG-928-I06
ACAAGGCGGATTTCAAATAGACCGGAGTCGTCGTACTCCTTGTACGTCGACTGTGGGCTATTTGAAACCAACGCAGTAGATAAGTGCTTATCATGCGTTTTAGAACGAGAGTCGCCAGCCACCTTTTATAGCCCATGGCTCTCTGAATTGTCCACCTGTTGCTCTCTCTACATCTAAATATACACTCTGATTGTCATTTATCTTACTCGTAAACCCTATCCCATATACCCACCAGTTGTCTCCAAAGCTTTCATCTATTTGAGTTCCATTAATATTTACTCCAATATCTCCCTCAAATTCTTTTACCCAGGATACTTTGGCATATATATTCTTTTCTTTCTTTTCATCTTCATAACCTATCATCATGCCTACTCGACCCATTAGACTGTCATAGCTGTCTACTTCTACTTTATTTCCGTTACTTGCTGTAAATGTTCCGCCATCTTGACGTCCACTGCTTAATTGCATTTGTGGCTCTAAATACCAACCACTTTTTGAGTCTTTGTTTTGATGATATCTTTTACCTATTTCTATGCTTGCTCCAAATCCGCCTGTATCTACTTTGTCTCCTTTGACTCTTTCTCCTTGGATGTTTATTACATTAAAATCATTTTCCATCCACATATATTTCAATACAAAGTCTGTATAGAAGCCGTCTTTTTTGATGTATGTTCCGTACATACCCAAGGTCTTGGCATCTACATCACCTTTGCCTCTGTCATAGTCCAGGCTACCACTTGAATATCCTATCATTGTGCCTATGTAAAAGTCTCCTTTGGCACTACTTGTTACTTTCTTGTCATAACCCATTTGAATGCCTCTGTAGTTCATGTCAAAACCACTTAGAAAACTGCTGCCACTTGATTCGTATTTTCCGCCATACATTTTTGCCCATACACCTTTATTGTCTTCGCTCTCACGCAAGTCTCCCAGTCTTTGAATAAGGGTTTGTGTTTCTGCGTAATTAAGAAGATAGCCGCCTGCAAATGTGTTTATTGCTGCACCGCTGTCTGTGGAAGCTTTGCCTGTGCCTACTAAAATCCAGTTACTTGCATCTCCTTTTGCACCTTCATCTTCCACCTCATATAACCCGTATTGAAAACCTCGTAAATCTGCTTTGTCGATTGTTTCCCCAGCAAGATTTGAGAGTTTAAAATCTATATTATCTTCATTTTTTCCATTTACTTCAAGAAGATTAATTTCTTCATATCCTGTTATCTCTCCTGTTGATCCTGGAGTTTCATAATCAGAAATAAAAATTTTATGATTTGAAATACTGCTACTATCAACCTCTTTTATTATCATCTTATCTGAAGTTTTTTCTGCTACGTCTACTCTCATCACAAAAACTCCACCATCTGTTAAATGGTTTAATTTATTTATAGTAAGAGTTGTGCCAAAATCACTTTTGCTAAAATCCACTTTTGCACCTGTTGCTCCGTCTAAAGATAAATTTGAAACTACAGAATCATCACTTATATTCCAAACAGCATTATACATAGTCAAATTCATTTCAGATTCTGTATCACCAACTTCTGTATAACCTGTAAAAACAGAACCGTCTTTCATAGTTAAATCTATCTTGCCATAATCATCACTAAATAACGCCCCTGTAATATTGAATTTACCATCACCTATTATTTGACCTATTGTATCTACAGTACTGCCACCGGCACCTTCATGATCGCCAGCATACATAGTATAAGAATCAGAGCCACTTGCAGCTATCTCTGCTCCGTAAAGATTTATTTTACCACCAATAGAAGCAAAAATTGCGTGAGAATCAGCACCCTCTGTTGTTATCTTCGCCCCTGCACCAATATTAATTGTTCCGGCAGATTCTGCAGCAACTCCTAAACTTTCAACTCCTACAGTTTTAATTGTCATGCGTTCGCCACCAGTAACAGATGTCCCATTTCCGACACTTATAAGAGCACTACTATAGCCCTTATTAGTAGTTACTGTAACACCATCTCCAAAAGTTACCTCACCGCCACCATCAGCATAAACAGCAACACTGCCAAGCCCATCTGTAGTTACAGCAGAGCTATTATCTATATCAATTTTGCCAACACCAGTACAATACATCCCAAATACTTCATTGCCAATAGCAATTATCTCAGAATTCTCTCCAATATTAAGTACAGCATCACCACTATAAGCATTATTTACATTTAAACCAACAATAAGCACCATATTTGTTGCATTCTCACCATATTTACCATTACCATTTTCATTATTAGGAGCATTAACTGTAATCTTACTATTCGCACCTATATTTACTGTTCCGCCTGCCTGAACACTCACAGCCATATGCATTTTGCCAGTATCTGCGACAGCATTATTTCCATATAAATCTGTTAGTGTACCTGTAGCATCATTAATAATCTGTGCTCCAGTTCCTATAGTTACTATTGCACCATTTCTCGAGTCAATAACTCCATTGTAAAGATAACTGCTAGTACCAAGTATATAAGCATCTTTTCCAATAGTAATTGCCGCACCAGTGCCCATAGCAAAAATAGTGGAACCACCAGGATAGTAACCATTTTTCCTATTAGGAGAATTTAAAGAATACAATTTGCTGCCATCGCCAACACTTATCTTACCACCATTTAAAACACTCAATGCATTTTGATAAGTAGTTACAAAAACTGCTGATTCACTTAAATTTACGGTACCATTATTAGCTGAAATACCATTAACAATTACCTCAGCAGGAGCATAGGGTTTACCCTTAGCTATAAAAGTTAAAGTGGTGCCAGCAGTTGACGTTACTGTTGCGCCACCATAAACATTCAATATTGCACTTGGAGTAGATGAAGTAGTATCTACCACAACAATTTCACTAGCACCAAAATTATGGCTTCCAGTATTAATTATAATAGGACCAGCTGTAGTATCCTCATCTGGAGGATATGCCGCCCAAGAAATGTCTACACCCACCAAAGGAATTGCCATTGATAACATTGTTCCCAAAATTGTAGTCTTTACAAAAGAACTTGAAAAAGGTACCCACCAATGTTTTTTATTTTTTTTCATAAAACTCGCAAACTCCCTTTTTTTTCCAATTTATTAACTTAAATACATAATTTTAAGTTTACCTATGAATTATTTTATTATTTTTTGACAATTTTGTAAATATATCGACACAAATATTTATAAAATAATTATTTAACGCCAAAAACAAAAAATAAAATTAACCAAAACACTTCCCGTAAACACATATTTACTTTACATAATTATGTGTTTTTTTAGAATTTATGCAATCTTTAAAACAGCTACAAACAAACCAAAATATACCAGAAATATACAATTTATTTCCTTTGTTAAAGCCATATAAATACATTAAAAATGAACAGATATGAAAAAAACAAGTAAAAAAATAAGAAGTATATTAATTTACATAAATATATTTTATGTTTAAATAAATAATTATCATGAAAACTACTACCACCCAGCCTAAAACGCATTAGAAGTATGCAGATGCAAGGCGGATTGAAAAAGCCAGGATAGGCGCGTACTAAAGTACGTAACTATTCTGGCTTTTTTAACCAACGCAGCAGATGCATGC
>JAJDHX010000073.1 GCA_030266395.1 Selenomonadales bacterium OttesenSCG-928-I06
TGAACAAGTTATCTTTACTGCGCCAAATGCTAACATTACAACAAGTAATATTTTTTATAATTATAATGAAGGAACTGGTGTTCTTGCAGAAACAAAAGGCAGAGTAGATAAATATTTTATTCAAGGTAAAAGAATAGAAATATTTCCGGATAAGTATGTTATTTATGAAGGAATGGCAACTCGTTGTCCTGCTAAAGAGCCAGATTATAAGCTTACTGCTGATAGAATAGAAATTTATCCTGATGACAAAATGGTAGCATATGATGTTGATTTTTGGATAAAAAATCATATTTTATATAGTATGCGTAAACATCAAAGCACAATTCGTGAAAAATCTGATGATTTTAGTTTGCCTAAAGTGGGACGTTCTAATAATTTGGGTTTTTATATAAAACAAAAACTTGAATACCCTATTACTTCAGATACTACCGCTAGAGCTGATATTAATTATTATTCCAAGCATGGGTTTAAGCCTGGTTTAAAAATAGAACACAGCGAGAGATGGTATAATATATCGGTTGGCACTGGATATTATACGGACTGGGATGATCGTTGGATAAAGAAATCACCTGAGTTTAAATTGGATTTTCATCAAAGAAAAATAGGTCGCTCTCCTTTAAATTATAGTTTTTCAGCTTCATATGGTAAATGGAAAGATGATTATTTTTCAAGTTGGCATGGGCAGTATTTGCTTTATATAAATCATGATCCAATAAAAATAAGTAATAGCACAAGATTGTATTTAGGAACAGGTATCGAATGGATAACTGAAACTTATGATCATAGTCATCAAAGTGCACCAAGGTTTGATGCTACAATTACCAAGAGTTTTTCAGATAGATTTAATACTTTTGTTTCTTATAATTATAGAGATTATGGCAATAAAGCATTGTTTGAATTTGATACTCCAGATGCCGAACAGCAATTAACGTATGGGTTTTCTTATAAACTGGATTCTAAGAATACTATTGGTATTGCTTTTAAATATGATTTGGATAATGATACCCATAAAGACTTGAATTATTACTATTATAGAGATTTGCACTGTTGGGAAACGTTATTTATGTACAAAGCAAAAGAAAAATCTTTTGAGTGGCATTTAACAGTTAAACGCTGGTAGGAAAAACGCATGATAAGCACGCATCTGCTGCGTTGGTTTTTGAATTCGGACTAGTCACGTACTCAAGTACGCTCTCATTCCAAATTTAAAAATCCGCCTTGCACCTGCATACTTCTCATGCGTTTTTCGGCTTTGTAGCAAAAGGATCTTTTAAAGTTGCTTTGTGTTTGCATATTTTGAATTTTAGGTTTATTAATATTTAATATTAAAGTTTAAATAGGAGATAATAAATTTATGAGTGAAATGAAAATTATCTTAAGAGAAAACTTAGCTGATCTTATTAATAAGATTAGAAATTCTAAAAAGAAGATAGTGTTTACTAATGGTTGTTTTGATATTTTGCATGTAGGGCATACCAGGTATTTAAAAGAAGCTAAGTCGTATGGAGATCTGTTAATTGTAGGTGTTAATAGTGACGAGTCAGTACGAGTTTTAAAGGGAGAGACCAGACCAGTTAATATGGTGTCAGATAGGGTGGAGGTTTTAGCAGAGTTGGAATCTGTTGATTATGTAGTTGTTTTTGATGAGTTAACAGCTGAAAAGATGGTTTCTGAAGTTTTGCCAGATGTTTATATAAAGGGAGGCGATTATGTTATAGAAGATCTACCTGAGGCAGTAATTGTAGCTGAAAATGGTGGAAAAACGATAATCGTTCCTGAAGTAAAAGGTAAATCTTCAAGCAATATAATACAAAAAATAAATGAGCTTAGATAAGGCTATAATATATTGTGGAGTAGTAAAATTTAGAAAAGGTAGATAAATGTCGTTTCTTGACTGGCATATGTTAAATATGCTATATTTTACCTAAGTTGTATAAAATATGAATAGTTTCCCAAGAGGTTACTTAAATATATGAATTATAAAAATATTTTAATAGTAAAATTAAGTGCAATTGGCGATATAGTAAATGCGATTCCTGTGGCAGCAGCTCTTAGAGAGTTATATCCAAATGCAAGGATAACCTGGATTGCTGAAAAAACAGGTGGAGCTCTTTTAAAAGATAATCCTAATCTTGATGAGCTTATAATCTTTGAAAAAAAGAAGTTTACTTCATTAAAAGGATTAAGAGAAAATCTGTGGAGTTTTATTAAATTTATTAGATCTAAAAAATATGATTTAGTTCTTGATATTCAAGGGCTTTTTAAAAGTACGGTAATAACAAGCTTAACTGGCGCTAAAGAAAGATTGGTATTTGATACTGCCAGAGAAGGCAGCAATATTTTTAGCAAAAGAGTGGTTGGACCTAATGCTACAGGTCATGTAGTTGAAAGATACTTGGATGTTGTGAGACATCTTGGCGGCAAAATTGATAAACCCAATTTTTCTGTATTTCTTACTTTAGAAGAAGCAAAAGCGGCAAAACAAATATTAAAAGACCATGATTTAATTGATAAGCGCTACGTCGTGATGGCTCTTGGTGCTGGTTGGCCTAATAAAGTATGGCCACAAGAGTATTTTGCCGAATTGTCTAATTTGATTTATGATATGGGTTATATTCCAGTAGCAATTGGCGGAGCGGCAGAAGAGCCTCTTTATAAAAAAGTGGCAGATGCTAATAAAGGAGTGCTTACTGTTAACTTGGTAAATAAAACTCCGTTAAAGCAACTTGCTTATATAATTAAAAATGCAAGTGCGTTTATTGGCGGAGACACAGGTGCAACGCACATAGCTGTGGCAGTAAACACGCCTATAATAGCACTTCTGGGACCAACTATATTTCATAGAAATTGTCCTTACGGAGATAACAATCAAGTTATTATTGTGGACAGGCCTTGTGTGTCTTGCAAAAAAAGAGGTTGCCCGAAAGGCCTTGATTGTTTATCTGAGATAAGTGTAGAGCAAGTTTTAGAAGCTTTCAAAAGTATAATGAAAAAGAAAGCAGAACAAGAAAATAACATTTTATTGTGATAATTAAGGTTCTCTTAGGAGATGATTTTTATATACCAGAAGATACTAGTAATAAATATGATGCACATAGGAGATTTGCTTGTAACCACTCCTTTTTTGCATGCATTGAGAAATAGTTTTCCTAAATCTCATATTGCTCTTTTAGCAGATGACAAATTGAAAGATTTAGTTGTAAATAATAGAAATATTGATGAGCTTATTTTGATTAAGAAAAAAGGTTATCATAATAAGCTTTCAAATTATATTAAATTTGTTAAAGAGATAAGAAAAAAGAACTTTGATTTAGTTATAAATTTGCATGCTAATGAAAGAGCTTCTTTTTGTGCTGCATTCAGTAAAGGTAAAAAAATAGTAGGCTATTCTACTTTTGGTCCACATTTAATGTTTGATA
>JAJDHX010000072.1 GCA_030266395.1 Selenomonadales bacterium OttesenSCG-928-I06
AAGTATTTTTTATAAGCATACAACCTTTTACCATATAGGTTATAACGCTTTTAAAATACCCTGAGAAAAATCCCAAAGAAAGACCATTTAAAAATATTGTTACCTAAATATTATTTTCAAATTTTAGGTTTTAATACATTAAATAGTTTGCCTAAATATTATAACAAAAAAGAAAAGAACTTGGAAGTAGTAAATATTCCAAGTTCTCTTTTTTTATTAATTAAGATTGTTCTTCGCCGCTTTTTTCACCTGAGCTAAAATATCCTTGTATTTTAGCAACTGTTTGTTCAACTGCTATGAATAGCATTGGAATTAAGAAGACACCTAATAATGTAGTTGTAATCATACCGCCAACAACAGCTGTTCCCATTGAATTTCTTGCTGCTGCACCTGCACCAGATGCTATGGCAAGAGGAATACAAGCAAGAGCAAATGTCATTGAAGTCATAATAATAGGTCTTAATCTTAATCTTGCTGCTTCGATAGTAGCTGTAATCATATCCATGCCGCGTTCAATACGGATCTGAGCATATTCAATTATCAGAATCGCATTTTTGGCGGCAAGTGCTATGAGCACTATGAGACCAATTTGCATATAAATACTATTTTCAAGTCCGGCTAAGTATTGGAATATGAAAGCTCCAACTAAAGCTGTAGGTACACTTAGGATAATCGCTATAGGAATAGTCCAGCTTTCATACAATGCAGCCAAACATAAGAAGGCAAATATTAGAGAAATTGAAAACAGAATCGGTGCTTTATCACCTGAAAGTTTTTCTTCACGACTTAAATTTGCCCATTCAAAACTAAATCCATGCGGTAAAACCTGATCAGCAACTTCTTCTAAAGCTGTCAGTGCTTGACCTGAACTGTAACCTTCACCAGGACTTCCTGTAATCATGATTGCAGGGAATGTATTGTATCGTTTAATCATTTGCTGTGCTGAAATTTCTTTAGGTTTAATTAAACTATCTAGCGGAACCATCGCCCCAGTGTTGCTTCTTACATAGAAAAATCTCGTTCCTTCAATTTCATTTCTAAATTCTTGTTCAGCTTGCATCATAACTTTATATGAACGACCGAATTTATTGAAATCATTAATTTGTGAGCCACCAAAAAATGTTTGTAAAGTCACGAAAACACTGCCTATAGGAACGCCAAGTCTTTCTGCTTTTTCTCTGTCTACCTCAAATTCATAACCTGGAGTATCAGCACGATAACTAGTGCTAATCATACCAATCTCAGGTCTGGCTTGAGCAGCGTCCATAAACGCTCTTGAGACTTTCGCCATTTCTTCAGGCGAACTGCCTACCCTATCTTGAAGCATCATGGTAAAGCCACCTACTGCACCTATACCTGGCAAACTTGGAGGCGGAAAAGCCTGAATTGTAGCTTCTGGAGTATATAGTCCCAAACCATATATCTTTTTAATTATCGTACCAATCTTCTTATCTTCAGTTGTTCTATCTTCCCAACGATCAAGTTTAAGAAACATTGTTGCAGAATTTGGTTTTGTACCGCCACTTAATATATCAAATCCTGACAATGCCATAGTATGCGCAACTCCCGGGAATTCTCTGATTTGCGCAGCGATGTTACTTGCTAAAGACTGGGTTCTAGCCAAACTTGATGCTTCTGGTAAATTTATAGATACTATAACATAACCTTGGTCTTCATTAGGTACAAATGTTGTTGGAGTGATTTTGTAGAAACCAAAAAATACAACTATAAGAAGGATAACTGCAATAAAACTAAACTTAGCTTTAGGCAATAATTTATGAAGTATTTTTGTATAACCACGAAGCATTTCTTCGAATTTTATATTAAATATTCTAAAAGCTCTGCCTATGAAACTTTTCTTTGCTGTTATACCATGCGAACTTAACATTTTAGCACAAAGTGCAGGTGTAAGTGAAAGGGCAACTATAGTAGATAAAATAATGGAAACAACTATAGTCAGAGCAAATTGTTTATACAAAATACCCATGGTGCCACCAGAGAATGCTACTGGCACGAAAACAGCAGTTAAAACAAAGGCTATAGCTATAATAGGGTTAGAAACCTCTGACATAGCTTTTATTGTCGCAGCTTTAGCACTGAGTTTATTTGCCCTCATATTATATTCAATTGCTTCTATAACAACAATGGCATCGTCAACAACAAGCCCTATCGCCAGAACCATTGCAAAAAGGGTCAAGGTGTTTATTGAAAAACCTAAGACAACAAATGAAGCAAATGTTCCAATTAATGATACCGGAACAGCAAGCATTGGTATTAATGTTGCTCTGCCATTTTGTAGGAAGATAAATATAACTAAAGTAACAAGCACAAGTGCTTCAACAAATGTTCTGCCAACCTCGTTCATTGAGGCTACAACAAACTCTGTAGTATCAACAACTATTGTATATTTTACACTTGGCGGAAATTCTTCTGAAGCTTTCTCAATAATTGCTTTACATTCGCTTATACTTTGAAGTGCGTTAGCATCTGGATTAAGCATTATTCCAAAGCCTGATCCTTCATTTCCGTCAGCTTCAGATCCAAATATATAAGTTTGATCAGTCAGTTCTACTCGTGCTATGTCTCCTAATCTAACATATGTGCCATCTGATTCTGTTTTAACAATAATTTTGGCAAATTCAACAGGATCATTCAGACGACCTTTGGCTCTTAAACTGTATTGAAAAGCTTGATCTGAAGGTGATGGGAGCAGTCCGGCAGTTCCTGCAGGAGCTTGGATATTTTGACTTTTAATAGCATTATCAACATCAATTGTTGTAATTTTAAGTTGTGCCATTCTATCTGGTTTAAGCCAAACTCGCATTGCATAATCTGCACCAAATTCTCTAACTTCGCCAACACCAGGAACTCTTTTTAAGTCCTCAACTATATAGATACTGCCATAATTCTTTAAGAATGTTCTAGTATATGTATTGTCTTCTGATGTTAAACTAAAAACTAATGACATATCTTGAGATGCTTTATATGTAGATACTCCATAATTTTTAACATCATCAGGCAAAGATGATTCTACTTGTGATACCCTATTTTGTGTTTGAACTGTTGCGATATCTCCGTCTTTTTCCATTTCAAACTTAACGCTCATTCTGTACATGCCACTGTCTGAACTGGTAGAATCCATAGAAACCATGTCTTCTACGCCGTTTACCTGCAACTCAATTAGCTGAGCTACAGTTTCATCAATAACTTGAGCGTTGGAACCTGTATACATTGTATAAACAGTTACTTGCGGAGGCGTTATTTGCGGATACTGAGCTATCGGCAAATTAAACGCTGAAATAAGACCAAGCAATGTTATAACAATAGAAATAACCATTGCAAAAATTGGTCGTTCTATAAAAAATCTAGCCACTAAGATATACCCCCTAATTTAGGCGAGTTATTTTTAATAATTAAATTTGACTCTCATCTACTGTAACAGCATTTACTTCT
>JAJDHX010000074.1 GCA_030266395.1 Selenomonadales bacterium OttesenSCG-928-I06
TGATAAGTTTTATTAAAAAAGCAGGAATGTCAATTTTATCATAGAAATTTCAAGTATAGTAAATTGTTAAAATTTGCACTTTATCTTAAAACCAATTACACTATAATCTAATCTTATCTGAATAAAAAGAAGCTGTTCAGAAAAAGTTATTAGAAGCAAAGAAAATCTCTTTAATTTATAATAAGGAGTTGTTAATTTTGTTTAAAAAGACAAAGATAGTTTGCACGCTAGGCCCTAGCACAGATAATATAGAAACTCTTGTTGAGATGATAAAAGAAGGCATGAATGTTGCCAGATTTAATTTTTCTCATGGCTCTCATGAAGAACACAAAAAACGTATCGATTTAGTTCGTGAGGCTTCAGATATAGCAAAAAAACCTGTAGCACTTTTATTAGACACAAAAGGACCTGAAATAAGATTAGGTTCTTTTGAAAATGGTAAAGCTAATTTAGAAGAAGGTCAAAAATTTATTATAACTTCAAAAGAAGTTTTAGGTAATAGTGAAATGGCTTCAATGAACCATAAGAACTTACCTAAAGAAGTTTCTAAAGGACAACAAATTTTACTTAACGATGGCATTATAAAACTCATAGTTGAAGATATAGATGGCGACAATATAATTACCAAAGTACAAAACAGTGGTCAAGTTAGTGATAGAAAAAGAGTTGCAGCACCAGGTTCAAGTCTTAGCTTGCCGCCATTATCAGAACAAGATATAAAAGACATTAAATTTGGCATACAAGAAAATTTTGATTTTATTGCTGCCTCTTTTGTGCAAAGAGCTTCAGATATTATTGAAATAAGAAAAATACTGGAAGAAGCTAACTTCCAAATGGACATTATAGCCAAAATAGAAAATGGCGCCGGAGTAGAAAATATTGATGAAATCTTAAAAGTAGCTGACGGTCTTATGGTGGCCAGAGGAGATTTAGGAGTAGAAATTCCAACAGAAGATGTTCCTCTTGTTCAAAAAATGCTTATCTCCAAATGCAATAAAATGGCTAAACCTGTTATAACTGCTACTCAGATGTTAGAATCTATGATTGTTAATCCACGCCCAACAAGAGCAGAAGCAAGCGACGTAGCAAATGCTATCTTAGACGGCACAGATGCAATTATGCTAAGCGGCGAAACAGCTGCCGGACATTACCCGGTAGAAGCAGTTAAAATGATGACAACTATTGCTAAAAGAACAGGTAATTCAACTCTTTATAAAGATGTTGTATTAACAAAGAAATTAGCTCCTCCTAAAACTACTACAGACGCAATAAGCCATGCAACAGTGGAAGTTTCTAAAGATTTATCAGCAGCTGCTATAGTAACTTCAACACAAGCAGGATATACTGCCAGAATGGTTTCTAAATACAGACCTACTTCTATAATAGTTGCTATTACTCCAAATGAAAGAATTGTCAGAAGAATGCTTTTGTATTGGGGCGTTTATCCAGTCTTAGGCGCAAGCTCCAGAAACTCTGACGAAATGGTACAAAGTGCTGTAGAAGCAGCTCTTGATGAAGGTGTAATAAAGAACGGCGACCTTGTGGTAATTACAGCAGGTGTTCCTATCGGAATGTCTGGAACTACCAATATGATCAGGGTTCATGTTGTAGGTAATATATTAATACGTGGCACAGGCATAGGACAAAACTCTGTAACTGGTGAAATCTGTATAGCTCATTCAATCAATGATGTAAAAACCAAGTTTAAAGATGGAGATATTTTAATTATATCCGGAATAGATGAAGAAACTGCACCATATGCAGCCAGAGCCGGTGCTTTAATTGTAGAAGAAGGCGGCTTTACTTCACATGCAGCAATAGTAGCTGTTAGCTTCTCCATACCTGCTTTAATTGGTGTTGACGGAGCTACAGAAAGATTAAATGATGGTCTAACAGTAACTGTAGATCCTGCCAGAGGAATTGTTTATCAAGGAGAAATAAACGCTAGATAATTAGAAAAATCTTAAGCAAAGGTTAAACATTATGTTGCCAATATATTATCTTATCTTTTTCAGTATTATACTGATAGTTTCTCTTATTGCCTTAAAGATTTATTACAATAAGACAGAAACTAAACTTAAGAAAATTACTAGTAAAATCGAAAATTTAAAAAATAGCGGCCAATTAAAACCTGGCTCTAATAATATTGCCATATCAGATGTAATTCTCAAAAAAATTTATGATATCATTTACAAAGAACTAAAAAAAGAAGACCCTAAAGGACTTCACCAAGCAATAGAAACTCTTAAATTTGCTTTTTCTCAAAATGTCAAAGGCAAAAATGAGTCTATTAATTTAATTAAGCTTATTTTCGTTTGCTTTAATTCAAATAAAATAGAAGCTGCCAATAATGTGCTTAATGCTTTTCCTCCACTTGCGCAAAACGCCTCTAAAGAGGAACTTGTTTTTATAATTGAAAATTTAAGCACAATTACTGCTTTGACCTTAAAGAAAAAACAAAATTCCTTAGCATCAAGATCTATAGAAATTATTTTCTTTTCTCTAGAAATAATGGAAACTCATCTTGTAGAAGATATTGATTCCTTAGATGTCACAAATGATGCTAAATTTAATTTTGTTTTACCTGTTAAAAAGTGTCTTAAGTTAATAGCCAGAAGAATTCTCATATCAGGAGACATGCCTCTTTTTAGAGAATTTTGCATTTTAACAAGTGACTTCTTAGTAAAATTAAATAACGATTCTCTATTTAAAAATACCTATCCAGCATTACTTCTTTCCTGCTTACAGTTTTTATCTGTCAAAGAAAATGATGAAATATTAACAATTGTTTTAGCTCATTTTAAAGCATTAGTCAAAGAAAATGCTTTAAACTCAGAAGAGCTTGAATTCATATACAATGAATGTTCTTATTTTTCTTCAGTATTCAGTATAAACCCTGAAAGATCTTTTACCCAAAGAGTTTTAAGCGCTCTCATAAACGTTTCTTTTGAAAGAAAAAATATCAACATTTTAAAAATTGTTATTTCTATTATTGTATCTGCAGGAAAAATGTCTTTACTCAGATACCCTCTGGAAAAAGTGTTTTTATTATTAAAGCAATTATTGAGAAAAACCCGAAAAACTATGTTATTAATATTAAATAAAGATTTTGAAACTAATGTTGATGCAGATTTCTATAAAGAAGCTTTTGTATCATCTGTAAATTGCATATTAACTATACTTGAATATGAATCACGAAAAAATTTCTTGCTCACCTCTGTGGACATTGCAATAGATATATTTAAAATATGGGATGCTTCCTCTAAAACAGAACAAGTAACAGAAGCAAATACAAAACTTTGTCAGTTTTTAATTTTATCTTATCTTAAAAACAAAGAAACCCTGTCCAGACAAATATCTTATCCACCAAAAGAATTCTTGGATAAAAATC
>JAJDHX010000075.1 GCA_030266395.1 Selenomonadales bacterium OttesenSCG-928-I06
CAAAGATTGGCTTTAGATTTAAAAGGTAAGGGATATAATGCAACTATTTTAAATAGAGGATATAAAGCTAATTTCAAAGGGGAAGTCGGACTTGTTTCAGATGGACAAGAAATATATATGGAATCTTCAGAATGTGGTGACGAGGCTTACCTTTTAGCAAAGACTTTAAATGGTGTAAATGTTGTCATAGGTCGAGACAGGGGAAAAACTGGCTGGTATGCTAAAAATAAGCTGAATACAGATGTTATTATTGTGGATGATGGCTATCAACATTTAAAGATAAAAAGAGATTTAAATGTTGTTTTAATAGATACCTTAAATCCATTTGGCAATAAGTTTGTTTTACCTAGAGGGATTTTAAGAGAACCACTAGGATGTTTGAATAGGGCAGATTTGTTTGTACTTACTAAGTCAAATCAAACTACTGAAAAAAGACAGAATGAAATAAGAAGTGAACTTAAAAAATATAATAATAAAGCTCAGATATTAGAAAGTTTTCATATTTCATCTAATCTATTGAATATAAAAGATTGGCTTAAGGGATTAAATGAAGAAGATAATAAAGTTAATGTGCAAGGTCAGGAAATTTTAGCTTTTTCTGCAATTGGAAATCCAGAGTCATTTAAAAATACCTTGCAAGAAAAAGAATTTAAAATTTTAGGGTATATTCCTTTCCCGGATCATCATTTTTACACTAGTGACGAACTTGAGAAATTAGGTAAAGAAGCAGTTTTTATAAAAGCTAAGGCTTTGGTAACTACCGAAAAAGATGCTGTTAAAATTCCTGAAGAATTTATTGAAAAATGTGAAATTCCTATATACGTACTTTCAATAAAAATTACATTTAAAGATCAAAATAAATATGATGATCTGCTTAAAATAATTGAATATGGTATAAATAAATATAAATAATATTTTGATTGCGAGGCTTTTAAAAGTGACAAAAAACAAAGTTGTTTGTGTAATTCCAGCAAGATATTCTTCAACAAGACTTCCTGGTAAACCACTTGCTTTAATTGGTGGCAAACCTATGATAGAACACACTTATACACAAGTTGCTAAAGCAAAAGGTGTTTTTAAAGTAATTGTGGCTACAGATGATGAGATTGTAAAAAACACAGTTGAAAAAATCGGAGGAGAAGCGATGCTTACTTCGCCAGATCATGCGACTGGTTCTGATCGGGTTTGTGAAGTTGCCAATTGTTACGAAGATCTTGATATTGTTATTAATGTGCAAGGTGATGAACCTTTTATACAGCCAGAAGCAGTTGAAGAACTTATAAAAGCTTTTGAGGCTGATCCTGAAATTCAAATGGCGACTCTTATGACAAAAATTAGAGAAGATGAGATTAATGTGACAAGTACAGTTAAGGTTATTACTGACTTAAAAGGTGATGCTATTTACTTTTCAAGAAGTGTAATTCCTAATCAATTTAAAGAAAGCCCTATTCCAATTTATAAACATTTAGGTATTTATGCATATAGAAAAGAGTTTTTAAATATTTTTACCAATTTAAGAAAAACTCCGCTTGAGCAAACAGAATCACTTGAACAACTCAGAGCTTTAGAGCATGGTTATAAAATTAGAGTTTTAGAAACAAAAACAGATTCTATAGGTATAGATACACCAGAAGATTTAGAACTTGCAAATCGCTTATATGAACAAATTAGTAGTAAATAAAATGATTTGCTTTTAAAATGGCAACAGGAGGTAAAACATGAATATTGTAGAATTAAATAAGATAGCTTTTGGCAATAAAGATGATATAGTTCTTATTGCTGGACCATGTGTTATAGAGAGTAAAGAACAAGCACTGGAAATAGGCAGATTAACAAAAGACATAGCGGATTCTTTGGGTATCCCTTATGTATTTAAAGCTTCTTATGATAAAGCAAATCGTTCTTCATATAATTCTTTCAGAGGGCCTGGTTTAAAAGAAGGATTAAGAATTTTAGCTGAAATCAAAGAAGAACTAAAAGTGCCTGTTGTTAGTGATGTTCATGGTACAGACCAAATAGAAGAAGCTGCAAAAGTTCTTGATATTATTCAAATACCGGCATTTTTATGCAGACAAACAGATATAGTTTTTTCAGCTGCTAAAACAGGTAAAGTGATTAATGTTAAGAAAGGTCAATTTATGGCGCCTCTTGACATGAAAAATGTAGTTGATAAAATTAGAGAAGCAGAAAACGAAAACATCTTGCTTACTGAAAGAGGAGCAAGTTTTGGCTATAATAATTTAGTAGTGGATTATCGTTCTTTTGCCATAATGCGTTCTTTTGGGTATCCGATAATATTTGACGGAACTCATAGTGTACAACTTCCGGGGGGAGCAGGTACTTGTTCCAGCGGGCAGAGAGAGTTTGTTCCGTATTTATCCAGAGCAGCAGCAGCAGTAGGTATTGATGGCTTGTTTTTAGAGGTTCATACTGATCCTCCGACTGCTAAATCTGACGGTGCAAATATGCTATATTTAGATGATTTAAAACAATTATTAAAAGATGTCTTAGAAATTAACAATGTAGCTAAGAAATATAAATAATTATAGGAGATGCGAAGATGTCTCAAACTCCGATAGAATACGCAATAGATTGTTTAAAAATAGAAGCAGAAGCTATAAATAATCTTATTCCGCGCTTAGGAAAAGATTTTACAGCTGCGCTTGACATAATAATAAATTGTTCTGGCAGAGTTGTTGTAACAGGTATGGGAAAATCAGGTCTTATAGGGAAAAAAATAGCTGCAACACTTGCCAGTACTGGTACACCTTCTTTATTTCTGCATCCTGCTGAGGGGATTCATGGAGATTTAGGCATGGTTACCTCTGAAGATATAGTTTTGGCTTTATCAAATAGTGGAGAAACAAATGAAATAATTAGTATTCTGCCGGCAATAAGAAGAATAGGTGCTTCAATAATTGTTATCTGCGGGCAAGAAAAATCAACTTTAGGACAATATGCTGACATATATTTAGATTCTTCTGTAGAAAGAGAAGCATGTCCTTTGGGACTTGCACCTACTGCAAGCACAACTGCTGCTTTAGCTCTTGGAGATGCGTTAGCTGTTGCTTTACTTTCAATGAGAAAACTTACTCCTCAAGACTTTGCTCTTTTTCATCCAGGAGGAGCTTTGGGCAGAAAACTTCTGCTGACTGTTGAGGATATTATGAGATCAGGCGAAGAGTTGCCTTTTGTGACAGAAGAAACTACTGTTAAAGAAGCTCTCTTTATAATTACAGATAAGGGTTTAGGTGCAACTTTGGTTGTAGATAATCTTGAATCAAGAAAAATAGTAGGTCTTATAACTGATGGAGATATAAGAAGAAGCCTGGAAAAAGGCCATCAGTTT
>JAJDHX010000076.1 GCA_030266395.1 Selenomonadales bacterium OttesenSCG-928-I06
CCTGCTATTATCATCGCTGCGCCAACGATATGATACCAGAAAATTGTTTCACCTAAGAAAACAGCTCCAGCTACCATTGCTATAACTACAGCTAAATTGTTGAAAATACTCATCTTACTTGCTTCTATTTTCTTAAGCGAATAATTAACTAAAAAACCTGTCAGAAAAGAAGATGGTATTCCTAAATAAATAACAGCAATCACAAAACTCTTTTCTGCAAAAGGAGCATAAAAACCGCTTATACTCCAGGTTCCTAAAACCAGGTGTTCAATAATTGCAGCTATATTAAAAGTTACAAATCCCAAACTTGTCATTACAAAAGTAAAATCATAAAGAGAATAATTGCTCACGTGTTTTCTGGTAAGCACACTATAAATAGCTGAAGCCATTGTGGAACCTAAAATAAATATTGTTCCCCAAACGCTAAAATCAGCTATGCTAGTGCCATTTATCAGCGATATGAAAATAACTCCGCCTACAGATAGAAAAACAGAGAAACCTTGTTTATAATTAATTTTTTCCTGCAAAATTAAAATTGCGAAAATTATGGTGAAAACAGGAGTTGTAGCTTGAATAATTCCTGCTTCTGAAGAAGGTATCAATTTTAGACCAAACGTCTGAAAAAGGAAAAAAGATATTGGAAAGAAAAAAGCAAGTGGCAGCAACTTTAATACGTTTTTTGCTGAAACATTCAATTTAATCTTGCCAATAAGAACAGGAGTTGCTATACAGATAAAAGCAAGAGTAAACCTGTGTGCCAATAAATCAAGTGAACTCGAATATTGTAAGGCAATCTTAACATACATAAAAGATAAGCCTATTATAACAGAATACAAAAGTGCAGCAGTGTATCCTTTGGCATTATCACCCATATACACTCCTCCTTTTTAAAAAAAAGGCCGCTCAAGAGCGGCTATAATCTCATAAAGATATATTATAATTTTACCATTTAAATTTTTAAAAGTCAAACCCATCAATACCAGTAAACTCCTTATGTCATATGGTTTTATAGGTGTATGAAATGTCTGTTTGCAGGAAGCAGTATGATAGGTATTATAACAGGAGTAATTGTTATAGGGCACACTTTTTATAAGTACATCCTACAAGAAGCTAACTGATATTCCTCTTCAGCCTCAACTTCAAACTCAACTTCAGTCTCAACATCTTTCTTACCAAACATATTAACACCAAACACACCTGTTGTAACAACAATAGCACCAACGATATGATACCAATAAATTGCTTCATTCAAAAATACTGCCCCAGCCACAATAGCTATAACCACACACAAATTGTTAAAAATACTCATCTTACCTGCTTCGATTTTACTTAGTGCATAATTAATTAAAAACCCTGTCATAAATGAGGCTGGTACACCTAAATATATAATAGACAAAGCGAAGTTCCATTCAGCAAAAGGAGCAAAATAACCAGCTATACTCCAAGTACCTAAATACAGATGTTGCACAATTGCAGCAACATTAAAAACAACACAGCCTACAACAGTCATCACAAAAGTGAAGTTATAAACAGTATAACCATGCACATATTTCCTGGTAAGAACATTATACAAAGCAGAAGACATTGTAGATGCCAAAAACAGCAAAGTTCCCAAAACACTAAAATGAACTATATTTATGCCTTTCATTACAGAAATAAAAATAACGCCACTAACAGAAAGCAGCACAAAAAACCCTTGTTTGTAATTAATTTTTTCGCCAAGAATAAAATAAGCAAAAACTATCGCAAATATCGGAATCATAGCCGCAATGATCCCAGCTTCCGAAGATGGAATAAGCTGCAAACTAAGTGTTTGTAAAAGAAAAAAAGCTACAGGCAAAAGAAAAGAAAGTGGTATTATCAACTTAACAATATCTTTCATTGAGATATCAAACTTAATTTTGCCAATCAAAATAGGTATAGATGTACACAAACAAGAAAGAGTAAACCTGTGTGCCAATACGTCAAGAGCATTTGAGTATTCCAAAGCTATTTTGATAAACATAAAAGACAAACCAATAATAAAAGCGTAGGTAAACGCTGCAATATAACCTTTTGTACTATCAGTCAATTTATATTCCCCCCAACTGTTTTTTATAAGAAACTATAAAAAAGAGTAAAAAAAAGAACCGCTGTCAGCGGTTTTTATCTTTTATTTTATAAAAATCATACGACATTTTAACATGCAAAAATTCAAAAGTCAACTGCTTTTTTACTAATAAACTTGTATTTTTTTATAAAGAAACCATATATCTCAAAATTATGGTATAATGAACTTAATAACAGGAGGAATGTTATAAACACATTAAAAGGTAAAGATACCGAGTGTCTTGCAGAGACAAGAAGGTAGATGATTTGCTTTGGCATGTGTTTTTGGCTATTTCAATTTGGAGGATTTAAAAATGAAAGTTCTTGCGATAAACGGTAGTCCCCGTAAAACAAAAAATACTGCGGTTCTTCTTGGACATGCTTTAAAAGGTGCAGAGTCTGTTGGTGCTGAAACTGAAATGATTCATCTTATAGACTACAATTTTAAAGGGTGTAACAGCTGTTTTGCCTGCAAGCTTAAAGATGGTCCTTTTTATGGCAAATGTGCTTTAAAAGACGATCTTACTCCAATCCTCGAAAAATCAATGAAAAGTGATGCTATAATTATTGGTTCACCAATTTATTTTGCAGATGTTACATCTTTGACCAGAGCTTACATGGAAAGACTGTTTTTTATGAACCTTTTTTATGGAGATACAAGAACTGTCTTTAAGGGTAGGATTGATATAAGATATATTTATACAATGGGCATACCAAAAGAACAAATTGATGATTTTGGTTATCGTCATCTGTTTCAGACACACCAAATGTTCAGTAATATATTAAACGGCTATTCTGAGTATATGATTTCAGCAGATACATATCAGTTTGAGGATTATTCAAAATATGATGCTCCGATGTTTAATGAAGAATATAAGGCTGAAGTTAGAAGATTGCAGTTTCCTAGAGATTGTAAACAAGCCTACGAACTAGGCTCCTTCCTCAAAAACGCACGATAAGCACGCATCTGCTGCGTTGGTTTTTAAAATCAGACTGCTTATGTACCATATGTACACTGCCCAGCCTGATTTTAAAAATCCGCCTTGCATCTGCATACTTCTCGTGCGTTTTTGGCTTTGTGGTGGTAGTTTTTTACGGGTTGTTCTTGAGCTTCGCCAAGAACTGGGGGAAGTTTGTTTAAAGGAAGTAGAAAGGCTTCTTGCTTTTTTCTTGGTTTTTGTTTTGCCTAAAAGTGACTTGCTTTGTTTGAGGGCGTTAGTTGACCCGTAGGGGAAACTTCGC
>JAJDHX010000077.1 GCA_030266395.1 Selenomonadales bacterium OttesenSCG-928-I06
ACAGAAATTAAAGAATTCATTTTTATAGATGATATAATAAAAAATTACTGCTCACATCTTTTTACTGGCTACACAATAAAAGATATTGTCCCTTTTAGAATTACCAGAGATGCTGATTTAGAAATTGCGGAAGAAGAAGCAAAAGATTTATTGGCAGAAGTAGAAAAATCTCTAAGACAAAGAAACAGAGGAAATGCTGTACGTTTAGAAATAGGCAAAACTCCAAATAAAAACGTGCGGCAATTTCTAATAGATACTTTAAAATTAGAAACTGAAGATGTATACGAAATAAACAGTACCTTAGACCTTACTTGTTTCTTTAAATTTATCGATTCTCTCAATATGAAAAATCTTCAATACGAGCCATTCACCCCTCAAGTTCCTCAAGACCTCTTTGACTCTGAAAAAAGAAGCAGCCTGGATACTTTAGATATAATAGATATGTTTGAGGAAATTTCTAAAAAAGATATTCTTATGCATCACCCATATGAATCTTTTGAACCTGCTCTTAATTTTATAAAACAAGCAGCTGTTGATAAAGATGTTCTGGCAATAAAGCAAACTCTCTACAGAATAAGCGGTAACTCACCACTAGTAAGAGAACTTGCTAAAGCTGCCGAAAATTCTAAACAGGTTACTGTATTATTAGAGTTAAAAGCAAGATTTGATGAAGAAAATAATATTTTATGGGCAAAAAGGCTTGAAGATGCAGGGTGTCATGTAATTTACGGCTTAATAGGATTAAAAACTCATGCTAAGATGGCTTTAGTTGTAAGAAGAGAACATAACGGAATAAAACGATATGTTCATATGAGTACTGGCAACTACAATGATAAAACAGCTAAAGGCTATACAGATCTTGCACTTTTTACAGCTAACGAACAACTTACCAATGATATCTCTAATTTCTTTAATGTTCTCTCAGGTTATTCTGATCCTCCTATCTGGAACAAAATAGCAGTATCACCAATAGGACTTAGAGAAAAAGTAAAAGATTTAATTGATGAAGAAATAGAGCTTGCCAAACAGGGGCAGGGCGGTCATATAATTTTAAAAATGAATTCTCTTTTAGATAAAGATATGATTCTAAAATTATATGAAGCCTCATGCAATGGAGTAAAGATTGAACTTTTGGTAAGAGGAATTTGCTCTCTTAGACCAGGTGTTAAAGATGTAAGCGAAAACATTACTGTAAGAAGTATTGTTGGCAGATATTTAGAACATCACCGAATTTTTTATTTCGCAAATGGTGGCGATGAAAAAATATTCCTCTCAAGTGCAGATTTAATGCCTAGAAATCTAAATGATAGAGTGGAATTACTATTTCCGTTAGAAGATATGCCTCATATAAAAAGAGTTAAAGAAATGCTTCAGATAATGTTAAAAGATACTAGTAATTCCTATATAATGGATGAAACAGGCAATTATAAAAGAGTTCCTAAAAAGAAAGACGGCTTAAATAGCCAGGCATTCTTCTGCAAACAAGCAAAAAGCTTAATACATTCGCAAGAAATCAATCAAAATAAACGTTTTGAAGCTATCCGTAAAATCGAAACACTTTAAAAAAATTTTCAATAATAAATATTGAAAAAATACAAGCTATTTTGAACTAAATACCATTGTCCACCCTTTTCCCCTTAATAGTATTTTGTGATTATTTGTGCTTAACTTAAAAAATTTAAAAGGATTGCCTTTATGGCAATCCTTTTTATTTTCAATTAAGCTTTTATATACTCATTCAAATAAAATGAATATATATATGCTTCCTTTAGCGTAATATTTAAGATTTTTTCAGCAGCAACCGTGTACATTTTCATTTGAGTAGAATATCTTTTCAAAAGTTCTTCCAGATTACTAACTTTATCTGTTTTATAGTCCACAATTCCAAAAGAGCCATCTTCTTGTTCAAATAAAACATCAATAATTCCCTGGACAAAAATCTCTTCATTTTCTATATTTAGGTCTTTATAAATATCTTTGGCATCTACCATTAAACTAAAAGGTATTTCTTTGTAAACATTTTTACATTTCAAAAGACTAGAACCTAGATCAGAAGAAAAAAACTTTTCTATTTTCTCATAGTTTATAATTTCAACCTGCTCTTTAGATAATATCTCTTTTTCTTTTAATTCTAAGGCTTGTTTTAAAAGCCCCTCTTTTGATAAATTCTTTGTAAAATCTATCTTCTGTAAAAAATCATGAATTGTCTTGCCATAGTCTGCGCCACTAAAAACAGCCTTTTTTTGCAGAAATCGCGGGACTAAATCTTGTTCAATATTAAAGCTCTCTTTTTCCAGCTCAATAGAATCTTTTCTTTCCAAAATGTCATTATATCTCTTTATTTCTGTAACAGTAAGCTTAGCAGGTATGTTAACTGCTTCATTATATTCATACTTATAGTCTAAAATTTTATCTATTTCACTTTTTTCAGCTATTGTAGATGAACTTTCAATAAAATCTAGGTCTTTTATTTTATTTAAAATCTCATCTGCGCTTTTTTCTTTATCTTCTTTAAAAATATCAAAGTTGTTTTGTACATTTATTTTAAAAAGGTGATTGTTTTTTGACCTGAAAATTGCGTAAAGAATCAAATCAAGATAATTTGTAGCATTCAAAACAAAAGAAATATCATTTGCTGCTTGCTCTGAACCTAACGAAACACTTCTTTCCAGTCTGTTTTTTAGGCCTTTAGCACAACCTGTTAAAATCAACTTTTGCTTAGCTCTTGTCATTGCCACATATAAAATTCTAAGTTCTTCTTCTTTAGCTTCTCTTTCGATTTTATAAGTGATTGCATGTCTAATAAAACTAGGATATCTCAATCTTTCTTCTGCAAAAAATACATATGGAGCTATACCAAGTTCTTTATGACAAACAAAAAGAGACCTCGTATCTTGCAAATTAAATTTTTTATTTAAATCTGCTAATATAACTACTTCAAACTCCAGACCCTTGCTTTTATGAATACTTAAAATCTTTACTACATCTTCTGTTTCTGAAAAAGATTTAGCAATATTTAAATCCTTTTTATTTTCTTTAATGTTATCCAAAAATCTTATAAACCCAAAAAGGCCGCTAAAATTATTGCTTTCATACTGCCCTGCTCTTTCATAAAGAGCTCTTAAATTAGCTTGTCTTACAGAACCATTTAAAGTTCCGGCTAAATAATCATAAAAATTTGTATCTCTATATATTTGAAAAATAAGTTTCTTTAAGCTGGAATTTCTAAGAAAAAGTCTCCAGTTTTCAAGATTTTTTAAAAACAAATCAAGTTTAAGACAAACCGAATCTTTCTCCTCTTTTTCTA
>JAJDHX010000078.1 GCA_030266395.1 Selenomonadales bacterium OttesenSCG-928-I06
TGCGACTTCGTTTCTTTTTAATATTATAATATCAGTTTGATTAGACGAGATTTTATCTAAAATCCATTTTTCGATTATATCAGCTAAGTTATCCATGGTTACCGTTCCCTTCAAATAAGGTTTTTAAAAGGCTTTAGAAATTAAAGTATCTAAATATAGACTTTGACCTTAATTGACCTTTTGTTCTTATTTTACCTTATATTAGAAAAATTTGCAAATAATTTTTTAAAAAGGAACTTTAAGCTAAGTATAAGCATATTAACATATATTAATAGTTAGTATTTGAATAAATCTATAGAAATAAAAACTTAATTACTTATAAAAGTATACCCTGATATGAATTATTATATAGTTAATAAATATTAATATTATAAAATCATAAAATTTTTAGTATATATATTATATACACGGGGGAAAGTTTCGACTGAATTTACTTTACAAAATGACCTAAGAGGATTATAATTATATTCTAGAGAACATAGGTTGTTTTTTAGAATAAAATGTATTCGTGAAAATATAATCATAATTAGAATATTATAAATTTTTGATCTTGTTTTATGAATAAATAAGAGGTGTGTGTTATGCAATATAAAGGTAAGCATTTAACTGCTGATATGTATGGTTGTAGTTTTGATGCTTTAAATGATTTAGATTTTATAAAAGAAGCTATTTTTACAGCTGTTAAAGAAGCTAATATGACTTTGCTTGAGTTGTCTCATCATGAATTTGGAGGTGCCCAAGGGCTTACTGCTATGGCACTTTTATCAGAGAGCCATTTAAGTATTCATACTAATCCTTCTTTGGGATATGCTGCAATTGACGTTTTTACTTTAAGTCAAACAAGTGATCCTAACAGGGCAGTACTAGTTTTAAAGAAATTATTAAAACCTGATAAAATCAAGACAACTCAAATTACAAGAGGCGATTTTAGACTACAAAAAGACATGAAACCTAGAGCAAAAGTTAGTACGACTCCACTCAGAAGAGTAAAAAGCACAGGTGCCAAAGTACTAAACTTCCTGGGCAGAAAAGCTCGCTAAAACTAAACATTAAAAAGCTTAGATTATAAAATCTAAGCTTTTTTTATGTCTTGGTACCAATATTTTTCAACGAATTTCTTGGCAAAGCCCCAGAAACAGTAAGAAATAAGCCACAAGACCGAAAAACGCATGAGAAGTATGCAGATGCAAGGCGGATTTTTAAAACCAACGCAGCAGGTGCGTGCTTCTCATGCGTATTTTCTTAGAGGTGTCTTTTTCTGGCGTTTAGTTCTGCTAATTTAGCTGAATTAAAACGATCTACAGTACTTAAATAACCTGTAATTCTTCTTACTCTTCTAATACAATTTTTATCTTTGCAAACAGGACAGTCATCATTTGGAATTATTGCTGTAAATCCGCAACTTTTGCAATGATCAAGAGGGAAGTTTATACCGCCATAACCAAAATCTGCTTCTATCATAGCGTCAATGAGTTTTTCAGCTACTGTAACATTTTCATTAGGTGGTGCGGCAAGTTCTACATAACTTATATGACCAGCATTACAGTATTTATGGAATCTGCCTTCTATTTGAATTTTGTTAAAAGCATCAATTTCGGTGTATACAGGCACATGATAAGAATTAGTATAAAATTCTTTATCAGTTACATTTAGAATTTCGCCGTATTTTGCACGGTCTATTGTAGTAAAGCGTCCAGCAATTCCTTCTGCCGGTGTTGCCAAGAAAGTATAATTAAGATTATATGATATACCAGCCTGATCTACTAATTGTCTCATTCTGGCTATAATTTCTTCGCCAAGTTTTAAACTTTCTGCACTTTCTGAATGATCTTTTCCTGTAAGCAGAATAAGTGTTTCTGCAAGTCCGATGAACCCTAAAGATAGTGTTCCGTGGATAATAGCACTTTCAATTCTATCTGTTGCAGATAACTTTTCTGAACCAAGATAGAGACCTTGTCCCATTAAGAAAGGCATATCAAAAACTTTTAAATTAGACTGTATTACATATCTTTCATAAAGCTGTTCTATAGTAAGAACAGTTATGCGTTCCAGACCTTTCCAGAATTTATCCATATTACCCTTAGCTTCTAAAGCTACCCTTGGCAGATTGACTGTAGAGAAACTTAAATTTCCTCTGCCATCTGTTACTTCTGGTCCACATCTATTTGCCATTACTCTTGTCCGGCAGCCCATATAACCGATATCTTCATTATATATTCTATTAAAACTTGCATCCATAAAGCTGAAAGTAGGGAATAATCTCACACTTGCAACTTCGAGTGCCAGTCTAAATAAATCATAATTAGGATCATTAGGATCTTTATTTATTCCTTTTTTTACTTTAAAAATTATATTAGGGAAAATAGGTGTTTCGCCATGTCCTAACCCTTTGTAGTATGCTTGCAGAAGTGCTCTTGTGACTTTTCTGCCACCTTCTGATGTATCAGTTCCTATATTTACACTTGAAAATGGAACTTGAGCGCCTGCTCTGGAATGCATACTATTAAGATTATAAATAACAGCTTCCATTGCTTGATATGTTTCCTCTTCAGAAGCATCTTCAAAGTAAGGAGCTAAATCTCTATCATAAAAAGCATAAGATTGTCCACCATGCATATCATTTTGATTGCTTTGCAGGATTATACAAGAAAGCGCTGCTGCCGAGGAAGCTCTTTTTGGTGGTCTGATAAAACCATGTCCTGAGTTAAACCCGTTCTCCAGTAATTTCTTTAAAGGTATTTGCAGGCAAGTTAATGTTTTGCCATAAAAATCAAGATCGTGAATATGTATATCTCCAGATTTATGTGCATTAGCAAATTTCTCATTAATTACTTTATTTAGATAATAAGACTTACTGGCTGCACTACCAATTTGGAGCATTTTAGCAGAAGGAGAGTTGCTGACATTTGCATTTTCTTTATGTGTTTCTTTAAGTATTTCTGTTACTGCTTCATCTAAAGCACTTCTGGATTCTCTTATTGCTGTTCTGTTAGCTCTATATTGGATATAGGCTTTGGCAGTTTTCTTAAAACCGCTGTCAAAGATAGCATCTTCTACATAATTTTGAATATCTTCTATATTATAAGCAGTAGTTAAATTGTTTTTTGCTTTATTCATCAACAACCTATCTACTACGATTTTAGTAATACTAACAGCTAAATTTTTAGCCCATGATTCGTCATCATGATTTTTAGGGACAGAAAATTCTTTTACTGCAAATAGAGATTTGTAAACTGCTGCTGCTATTTTTTCTGGAATAAAAGGAACTTTTTCGCCATTG
>JAJDHX010000079.1 GCA_030266395.1 Selenomonadales bacterium OttesenSCG-928-I06
GCAGTTTGAAGATGAATTATAACTATAAAATATAAATAAAACAGCTCAGAGTCTTAAAATTAAAGAGCGGTTGATAATGATTAAGATGAAGACAATCATAATAATAAAATGAAAGATTAGGTATAGAATATAATGTTCTGTACCTAATTTATTTTCAGCAGATAACACGCTTGTATTTAGCGAAAGAACGATAAAAAGGGAATAAAAAATTAAGTGAACCTAAACAGACAAGAAATTCGCCTGATTCAATTCGTGTCAGTCATTTTTAGATTCGGAACTGTTGTCTTCCTCTAAATTCTTTAGTGCATATTCTATACATTGGTTAATGATTTTGTTGAAGGAAACATGGTTTTTTGCACTAAGGTCCATAATTTTGTCAAAGCATTCGCCTTTGATCCTGATTGTTCTGTTGATAGCAGACTCTTTGTAAGTGTTTGTGTTAATTTTAAACTTCGCCATATTTCTTATCACCTCATAGTTTGTAATGATAATTATATATTTGGTTTAGAGTTTTTTAACATATAAAAATATAATCTACACCAGACATTCACTGTATGTTATATTTACATAGTATTTTCACTATGCAACAGAATAATAAATTAATTAAGCATAAAAAAGAGGCAGCTGAGATGGCTTCCTCTTTTAATTATGTATGTTTTCTTCTTCTTCCAGATTTTCTAAAGCAAATTCAATACACTGGTTGATAATTTTATTAAAAGAAACATTAGACTTTTCGCTAAGTTCCATGATTTTATCAAAATGTTCATTCCGAATGCGAATAGTGCGATTTATAGTTGTTTCTTTATTTTTATTAGTATCAACTTTAAACTTCACCAATAATATCACCTCATTTTGTAACTATAATTATAATTTCAAATAAGGCATTATACAATGTACAAAATTGCAACCAATTGTATAAGTGTTGCTATAAAGCTTTGTTTTACAAGGGTTTATAAGCAAAAGAAATAATAGCAAAAAGTAAATTTCCCCTGGTGATTATCTTAGTTTGTACATTATAAATTGGCAAAAAGGTAAATTAACTGATAGTTAGAAAAAGAAAAAGAAGAGCAAATATTTTTCATAATATAAAAGAGAAAAAACACCTTGTTAAAAGGATAACATATTTAACTGACAGTGTAAATACTTTTTTGAAAATATTTTTAAAAAACTGCTGTTAAAAAGAGGCTATTAAAAAATAACTCAAGCATAGATGTGTTTCAAACTATACCTGAGTTATTTTAAAGAGAAAGGGAGAGAAGGAGAAGGTCTGGTTATTCTTTGTTTTTGACTTTTGTAACAATTACTGTCATATCATCGTTTACATGACCATCGCTTAGCTCTTTAGCTTGTTTGAGGATATTATCAGCAATTTCTTGCGGTTTGGCAGTATTTAATCTTCTTAAGAAGTTGGTGAGCCAAACTTCACCATTTTTAGAACGTTTATTTTCTAAAATACCGTCACTGACCATGATAATAATATCTTCAGGACAGAGGGTTCTTTTAATTGATTCAAATTCTAATTGCTCTACAATTCCTGCAGGCAGGGCATTAGAAGTTATTATATCAACTTCGCCGACTCTTTTAATAAAAGTAGGGGCAGCTCCAATTTTTAGAAACTCTGCTTCTGCGGTGTAAGTGTCTACTATAGCTGCATCTACTGTAGCAAAAGTTTCTGTCGGTTTTTTTAGAAGCAGCATAGAGTTAACTGTTTTTATTGTAGTTTCTACATTAAAACCTGCCAGGAGAAGCTTTTTAAAGAATTCTATTGCCGTACTGCTTTGTTCCTGAGCACTTTTACCGCTTCCCATGCCGTCGCTTAGAAGCATTATTTCTTTTCCTTGTTCTAAACTCAAATATGCATGGCTGTCGCCGCAAGGGATATTTTCTGTTGTTTCTGTATTATAAGGATCAACCTCTTTAGGTGCACTTGCTATGGCAGTTTCTGTTTGATACTTTTGAGCCATTGTCATTGAAAGTTCGCATAATTGGTTTTTGCACCTGTCGCCGCAACTTGATTTTAAAATCATTTTTTCTTTTAAAATATTGCTTGTCAGAGGCAGCAGCGTATTAGCACATTCTTTGGTGCCAGCACAAGCTTCTTTTTTAATTTTAACTCCCACTGTTGCAGCATTGCCAACAACTTTAGCATCAGCAACAGGACAAGAGAGGGCAGTAGCCTGTTTCTTTATTCTTAAAGCAGTTTCTTTATCATCTCTGGGTTCTTTGTTTATTTCAAGAGCTAAGTTATCTATTATGGCACTTGTGGCCTTAAGCTGTTCAACTGTAACTTGATGACAGTCAGAAAGTTTTCTTTGCCAGTACCAATGAACTTGGTTATTTTCTACTATTTGATTTATAAGTTTAACAAGCTCTTCTTTTTGATCGCAGCGACTTTTTAAAATAGGCGGAATTGTTTTCTCTGACAGATTGTTGTTTTCTGCTAAAGTCAGCATTTCTAAAATTGACTGATAGATATGATAAAACTCTGTATCCCAGCAGTTTTTACGGTTGGCACAGGGATCACATACATTATTGCCTACTATAGCAAGCACTTCATTTAATTGAGTATCTTTGATTTTATTGTTATCAGCTAAGATTTTTTCATTGTTAGATGTATTGATGTCTTGGGACAAACTATTTAGCAAGCCAGAAACAAAACTTAGTTTTGCAGTAGCTTTTAAGATAGATTCATCTTTAAATGAATTTAAATTAATATCAGGCAAGAGTTGCTGTTTTAAGAGCTGGTATTTCTCTGTCGGAATTATTAAAAAAAGAATGGCAGCTACTGAAGTCTCAATTAGGTAGGGCTCTATGGTTGACGCATTCATAAAGTATAAAAGGGCTATCATATTACCAAACAAAAAACCTAATATTACAGCTGGTTTGCCTAATTCCCTAAAAATCCCCCCTAAAAGACCAGACATTGAGTACATGGCGATACTAAACTGAAAATTTTGAGTGTTTAAGGATAGTACTAAACCTAATAAAACTCCAGTAGCTGAACCAATTCCAGGACCTCCAATCAAAGCAAAACTCATGATGAGAAGTGAACCTATTACATTTTGAATACTGTAACCAAAAATATATAACGAACTTAAACCTGCCGTTGCTGCTGTTATTATAAAAATACTGCCCAGAATGTATTCTGTTTTCATTTGATCTATTGGTTTGGCAATGTTTAAAGTAAGTGGCATGCCATATTTAAAAATAAAACTCAGTATAAGGCAAAAAGCTGCATTTATTACTACCACCATATAACCAAACAGATT
>JAJDHX010000008.1 GCA_030266395.1 Selenomonadales bacterium OttesenSCG-928-I06
TTTCCATATTTTATGTCAAACTATTGACATGTTAAAACAATGTTATTACAATTAAATTAGCAATAACTGCCAAAAAAACATCCCCTATAGAGCTTGAATTTTATTATCTTTCTTCGAAAAAAATTCTAACCCCATCTTTTTTCTGAATTTTCACTTTTTTCGTACTCTAATTTTAGTAGGAGGGTTATAATATGATATCAAATAACATTCGAAAATTTGGTAAATTTTCGGCAATTCATCTTTTGTCTTTTTGTTTCTTGTTTCCTCACATCTCACTGGCAACAGACACAACAGTTGAATCTATAACTGTCGTGTCGCAAAGTAGTATTGGGAAAACTTTAGCAGATGGTGATACTTTAACTATTAATGATTTTTTAAAAGTAAGCGGCACCAATGTTAAAGGAGTTATTCTTAACGGTACAAGCACTGTCAATGTTGGAGGAAAAATAACTGTTTACGGAAACGATAAAAACTCTGGTCATGAAACCTTTGGCATTAACATTTTAGAAAACGGCAAAGTCACAGCAGCCAGTATGGAGATTACAGGTAATGCCACAGGTATAAAAATGGCTGGCGGCACTATCACAATAGGAACTGATGGTATAAGTATTGGCGATAATGTCAGCACTGGCGATGCAACTACTTCAAATGCCAACGGTGTAGAAGTAATTGGCGGAACAAATAATGTAATAAACAGCAATATAAATATAAACACAAATACTACAGGACGAATCAGAGGTGTTTATATACTTGAAGGAGATGTAACTATAAACGGCAACATTACTGTAGCCGGCTCTACAAAAAGTAGTGGACATCACAATATTGGAATATACAGAGATAATAAAGCAAGCGGAACTACAAATATTAACGGCAATTTAAAAGCTATAGACAGTGGCACAGGGTTAAATTTATCAATCCAGGATGATTTTAACTTTTCCGGAAATATAGAAGTTACATCAAATCTTAGTTCTGCCCAAAATAAAAGCACGACTGGAATGTACCTTTCACTAAGCATTAATGCTGACCCCGAAAAACAACCACATGTTACTATAAAGTCAGATAGCATAACTGTTGCTGGCTATTTAACAACAGGTATTAATACACACACAAACACTACTATTGGGGGAAATACCGAAGAAAAAACAATTTTGAAAGTAACAAGTGGCAATAATGCTACAGGTATTGGTGTTTATGCAGGAAAAACAAATTTTACCGGTGACGCTTTTATAAGCGCTGATAATTCTGATGCATTCTCTTTAAGCGGTTCTAGAGGTGCTGAATTAGAAGTTAATGGTAATATCACAAATTCAGGCGAAAAAAGTGCAGGCGTTTTTATAGAAGGCGGCAAATTCACTTCAACTGGAACTATTACAGTATCAGGAAAAGACTCACAGGGAATATACGCAATTGCCGGTGTAACCTCAACTGAAAAAATAGCTACTGTAGATGTAAACGATGTTACTGTATCTGGAGAAAATTCTATAGGTGTATTACTTATTACCTGGAATACCCGTCCAGATACAATTGCTACTGGAACAATCAGAGGTACTATTAATGTAACCGGTGATGATGCAGTAGGCGTTTATGCAACAAAATATTCCGGACCAGATGGCACCGAAGTTATAGCAGATGTTTTAGGCAATGTTAATGTATCTGGAAATGAATCTGTAGGTATATATTCAGCTCGTACCAGTATTGTTAATATGAAAGATAAAATAATGACAGTAAATCCAGAAGAAGGAGATACCGCAACAGGCTTTGCGGTAGGAGACGGCGGTATAATTAATCTGGAAAATGTTGAAGGTACTGCCAAAGATAATGGTGTATTGATAGCTGCTCTCTTTACAGGAGGCGGAATTGTTTCAGCTACAAACAGCAATTTAACCGGTAATGTAGTCCACGAAGGTGAAATAGTTGAAGATGTTTCGGCAGGAACGCTCTCTTTAACGCTTTCTGAAGAGTCTTCTTTAACAGGTTCAATTAATGTAGGTGATGTTAGTGCAGATCCTGATAAGAAAATAGATGTAACGCTCAGTTCAGAAAATGATATCTGGAATGTTACCGGCAACTCAATTACTAATGGCAAGTTAAGCAATAGCGGTAAAATTAATTTTGACAACTTAAATGATTCTTTTAAAACTGTCACAGTTAAGGAATATTCTGCGGCTGGCGATAATGCTTCTCTCTACCTTAAAGCTGATGTTGATGCAGAAAAAAGTGACCAGCTTGTAATTGATGGTAATGCTACCGGCAGTACTAAGGTATTTGTACGAAGCACTGTCGATTCATTAGGTTTAAAAACAAGAATGGGAAGATCTCTTATTTTAGCTAATGATTGGGCAGCAAATGGCAGTGATGCTGAGTTTAATTTAGCAAATTCTCAAGGTTATGTTGATGCAGGAGGATATAAATATATTCTTGAACAAGACTTAACCAACGGCGGCACAGGCGATGATATGGAATGGTATCTTGTAAATAACGGGCTGTCTCCTTCTGGAGAAACTTTGGCACTTGGTTCAATAATAGTACCTGAGATATGGTACCTTGAAACCGAAACTCTCTTTAATAGAATGCAAGTTTATAATGATAAAGATTATAAAGGCGGATTCTGGATGGCTACAGGTGCCAAGAAGATAAAACATTCCAGACCTGGTTCTTATGGTAGTTTTGATCAAACTTTATATACAATGTCTCTAGGTTGGGATAAAAAGAAAGAACGCAGTAATGGCAATTGGTTTACTGGTATCATGGCCGGTTATGGCGAAGATGACAGAGACTCGATAAATGGCATCGGAAACATTGACATGAAATCTTTCCAAACAAGTATTTATACTATCAACCAAAGAGATAATGGTCTTTATATGGGTGGTTTAATTAAGTATAATCGTTATAGAAGTGACATTACAGCAAGAATCAATGACAGCTATGAAAAAATAGGCGGACATTTAAATCAAGATGGTTTAGGCACTTCATTCATTTTGGGGAAAAGATTTGAAAGAAAAAATGGCTGGTACTTAGAACCTGAAGCACAAATTTCTTATCTGAGAATTTTTGAAGACAGTTATACCAGCAACTCCGGCAGCCGTATTAAAGTCCATGATGGAGATTCCTTTAGAATTAGAGGCGGACTTACTTATGGACGCAAAAGAACATTTAAGAGTGGTTCAGAACTTGATGTTTATATAAACGCATCATTAGTTCATGAATTTGACGGCGAAACAGATGTTGTTATAGACAACACTAAACTTACAAGTGATTTTGGCGGCACGTGGGGTTCATATGGTATAGGAGCTATCTGGAAACTAAAAAACGGCAACTTCCTAAATGCTAAAGTCTATTACTCAGACGGCAACAAACGAACAGAACCATGGGGCTGTCACTTAAGTTTCACATTCAGAATGTAAACAAAAATGACCTAGTCTTAAAAAAAAACACGCGAAGCGTACAAAGTACGTCTTCCGTGTTTTTTTAACACCCTATTACCACCACACCTGTGTGCCTTGGCAAAGCTCAAGCACACACACTCAAACCAACCCACCACCAACTGACCCCCACAAAAAGCATCTCAAAAAACACCTGTGCCTTGGCGAAGCTCAAGCACACACACACCAACTCAACCCACCACCAACTAACCCCCCACAAAAAGCATCTCAAAAAACACATGTGCCTTGGCGAAGCTCAAGCACACACACACCAACTCAACCCACCACCAACTAACCCCCCACAAAAAGCATCTCAAAAAACACATGTGCCTTGGCTAAGCTCAAGCACACACACCAACCCAACCCACCACCAACTGCCCCCCGCAAAAAGCACGTGTGCCTTGGCGAAGCTCAAGCACACACACCAACTCAACCCACCACCAACTAACCCCCCACAAAAAGCATCTCAAAAAACACATGTGCCTTGGCGAAGCCCAAGCACACACACACCAACTCAACCCACCACCAACTGACCCCCCACAAAAAGCATCTCAAAAAACACATGTGCCTTGGCGAAGCTCAAGCACACACACACCAACTCAACCCACCACCAGACTTAAAAACGCACGAGAAGTATGTATATGCAAGGCGGATTAAAAAAGTCAGGCTGGGCAGTGTACACATGGTACATAACCAGTCTGACTTTTTTAACCAACGCAGCAGATGCATGCTTATCGTGCGTTTTTACTTTTCGCCGATGACGCGAACTTCTGACTTTAGTTCAACCTGAAATTTATCATAAACCGTAGCTCTAATCTTCTCAATCAAATCTAAAACATCTTTAGCTGTAGCATCTCCTGCATTTACAATAAAACCTGCATGCTTTAAAGATACCTCAGCGCCACCTATTCTGACACCTTTTAGACCGGAATTTTCAATCAAGGTACCTGCATAATTGCCTTCAGGACGTTTAAATACACTACCAGCACTGGCACTGTCTACAGGCTGTCTGGACTCTCTTTTTTCAGTATATTCGTCCATTCTTGTCATTATCTCGTTTCTGTCTCCTGGTCTAAGAGAAAATTCCACCTCTAAAATAATAGTAAAAGTCTCTTGAAAAATGCTGTGTCTATAACCAAAATTAAGTTCTTCTTTAGTAAACCTTTTAATCTTGTTATCTTCTGTAATTGCAGTAACAGCACTGACTACCTGGCTCATTTCCCCGCCGTAAGCTCCGGCATTCATAAAAACCGCCCCACCTACACTGCCAGGAATACCTATGGCAAATTCAAGACCAATAAGAGATTCTCTGAGACTATATTTAGAAACATCCTTTAACATTGCACCTGTTCCTGCATAAAGAACGTCATCTTCATACTTTATATAAGCTAACTTATCAGTAAATTTTAAAACAACCCCACGAACTCCCTTATCCAGCACAAGCACATTGGAACCGTTACCTAAAATAGTTACAGGAACTTTATATTTGCGGCATAAACCAACTATATTAGAAACTTCTTGAAAAGAAGTTGGCATCACTAAATAATCCGCCGGACCACCTATTTTAAAAGTGGTATGAGCTGACATAGGTTCGTTAAAAAGTAGACAACCTGGTTTTGTGATAGACCTTAGTTCATCTACAAAATCATTTCTTGCGCCATTTTCATAATAAGTATTACTCATTTCAAGAGAAGACGTAAGACTGTTCAAATTCTCACTACTCCTTAAAAATATCCATTTCAGCCAGATCAGAGAAAGTATCTCCAATAATTTTATAAACATCTCCTGCAAGCTGCATTAATGTCATATGAGCTATTAAGAAATCTCTAGCTGCTGTATTTAAATTTATTAATTCACGAAGACTTTTCATTTTTTCTACTGTTTCTGGGTTTTGCTCTTCACCCATCATTGTAGCTCTTTCAAGTTCTACCTGAGCTTTAAAAAAATCTCTTACCATGTTCTTTACAGACTCGTCTTTATCAAGAGTTTCTTTAGCTGCTAATAGTTTACTATATTCAGGTCCTTCCTTAATCATTCTTGAAAGTTCATGTACTTTATCATATACATTCATAAAAAAAGATTACCTCCAGCTTATTATTTGCAAATTTTTTTAAAATATTTGTTTAGTTATCTAAAACTAATTATATTCTACCTTATTTTAGCAATATAATTCCACTTTATCAAGTGTTTTGAGTGATTAACTCAAACCATAAATTTAAAATTCTGTTGTCTCATGACTTCATAAACTACTATAGCTACAGCATTTGAAAGATTTAGCGACCTGGCATCTTTAGTCATGGGGATTCTAAAACAAGTTTCTTTATTTTGATCTAAAAGATCTTTCGGCAAACCTGCTGTTTCTTTGCCAAAAACTATAAAGTCGTCAAAAGCAAATTCAAATTCTGAATAAGCCTTTTTAGCTTTTGTAGTACTGAAATAAAATTTATGATCTTGGTATTTAGCTAAAAGCTCATTAAAATTTTCGTGATACTCTATATCAAGCAAATGCCAATAATCAAGACCTGCTCTTTTTAAGTATTTATCTTCTACTGAAAATCCAAGCGGTTTAACCAGATGAAGTTTGGAGCCGGTTGCGGCACATAATCTAGCTATGTTTCCTGTGTTACCCGGAATTTCAGGTTCTACCAGAACCACATGCAAAAAAATCACTCCTATAGCTAAAATCGGACTTTTGTATACCTAGTAAATATTTCTATAAAAATTGCCAATATCCTGCTAGGTAGCTGTTTGAGGCTCTTTTGGCAGTTTAGGATAAATAACAAGCTTGAATTCATCTAGTTTTTGATCTTTTTCTTTTTTATATGTGACAGAATGTAAAAGTGTCTTTAATATTTTGTTTTTAAGTGAAATATCAGGACACTGTTCATAATAGCTAAGGATTGGCTGTTCTTCTAATATGAATGATTTTTGCTCTTGAAGCTGTCTTTTTAATTCTTTTAACTCAGACTCTGTTTGAACAAACTCCTGTTCTAGTTTTTCTTCTTTTTTTGCAAGGATAGTAAGTCTTGTATTATATAGCTTTTCATCGTATATTTTCTTTTCTAAAAGCTCACAAAGATGTTCTTTTTGCTCTTTGGTTTGTTTAATTAAGTTTCTTAATTTAGTTAGTTCTTTTGCTTTGATTTCAGCTAATTCTTTCTTTTTATCCGAACATGTGTTGCCTTTAAGTCTTATTTTATAATTTCCCAGCCATTTTCTCAGCGCCTCTACTACAGTGTTTTCAATATATTCAAATCTGCTGCTTTTATTAGGGCAATTTGGCGTTGTACAAATCAGATGAGGTTTTTGTTTGGGATAAGGTCTATAAGTAAGCGGTTTTTGGCAAATCTCACAGAAAATTAGACCTGCTAAAGAATTTTTAAGTTCTTTATTTTTTCTTACAGGGCTATGGTATCTTTTTAAAATGTCTTGCGTTTTTTTGAATGTATCTTCTGAAACAAGGGGTTCATGTTTGCCTTTAACTTCAAGCCATTCTTCTTTAGGACGCTGACGTGTTTCTTTTTTTAAAACATCTTTTTTTGTTTCTTTTTTACGCCACTGTATTTTGCCAAGATAAACTTCGTTTTTGAGTATTTGTAAAACCAGCGGTGCTGACCAGGCTTTACCTGTATATGTTTTCTCTCCTAATATGTTGAGATGTTCTGCTATTTTGCCTGTTCCCATTTTCAGTTCTGTATAAAGTTTAAAGATAAGTTTGACGTTTTTTGCTTGCTGGGGATGCGGCATTAAAATTCTATTATTTTTGTTTTTTCTAATTAAATAACCATAAGGCGGTTTTGCCCCCAGATAGTTTCCCTCCAGAACAGACCTAAGTCTGCCTCTTTGCAGTCTGCGGGTGATTAGTTTCAGTTCTTTTCTGGCCATAAAGGTTTCGAATTCTGTGTATTCTTCGTCAAGTTCGTCGTTTAGATCATAAATTTTTCTCAAAGTTACTATTTTGGTACCTGTTTCTTTAAATGTGTCTATTATGAGCCCTTGATCCTGCATTTTACCTCTACCCAGCCTGTCTATATCAACACACCAGACAGAAGCCCATTTTTTAGCTGTAACCTCAGCCAACAGTTTTTTCATTTCCGGACGCTGAGCAATACTTTCGCCTGAAACTATTTCTTGAAATATCTTATCTATTTTTACGCCATGTTCGCCAGCAAGTTTAAGCAAAACTTTTTTATGTTTGGATAAAGTCTCACCGCTTCCTTGCAGCTCAGCTTCGCGATCTTCTCTTGATTTTCTCAAATAAAAACAAGCAGGTTCCAAACTTTTATCGTGATTACCCACAAACACTCATACCACCGCCCTCTATTACAACTTATTAAGTTTTAAGTCATAATAGAAGGAAATAAAAAATCCCCTAACTATGCGAATAGTATATAAATAAATTAGAAGTGTGCAGATACAAAGAAAAAATAAACTGAAGCTTAGGAGTCGTACTAGCTGTACGTCGACTATGCTTCGGTTTATTTTTTCTGCAGTAGATGTGCGCTTATCATTTATTTAGATGCTATTCCCCGCTAATAATGCAATACGTTACTGTACTTCCATTAGGTCTAAATTGTATTGTTGCCCACCAACTTTAATTGAATATTTTCTATACAAAGCCTGCCTGGAAGCTGCCGCAAATTCTTCAACTTCTGCATAAGAAGCATACAGTGTCCTAAGTTCTTCTTCTGCCAATTCTTCTGTACACATTTTAAACAAAACCGGATCTCCTGGCTTAGCTTGGGCAAGTTTCCAAAGGTCTGCTGTAATTACAGCGCCAATTTTGGCATAACCGCCTGTTGTTTGTCTGTCTGCCATCATTATTATAGGCTCGCCACTGCCTGGAATCTGAATAGCTCCCATACAGGAAGCATCTGAAACTATATCAGGTTTAGCAGAATGTTTGACAAGCTTTCCTTCCAAATTACTGGACATTCTGCTGATATCGTCACCTATTGTATATTCACTGCTAAAGAAGATTTCTTTTCCTTCTTTGCTGAAATAGTCATCTTGAGGCCCTAATAAAACTCTTAAAGTTATTTTGTTTTGATATTGTTTTATAAACTTTTTGGAAAGAATTATTGTACTCATAGGCAAGTTAGTATGTTCGCCTATTTCTAAGGTATCATCTATTTGCAATGCTCTGCCATGATGACCACCTATGCCGCCTCTGGTATATGTGGAACGGCTTCCTAAAATCAGTGGTACATCTATGCCGCCATATGCTGCCAGATAAGTATAGGTACCTCTTTGAGAATAGCCAAATTCAAGAATGCTGCCTGCATCTACGTAAAAAGATGTCCAAGGCGCTACTTTTTCTCCGTTTAAGGTTGCTCCCATATCTGCACCGCATATTGAAATATAGGCATCTTTAACAAATTCAAATGTGCCGCCTGAGCTGATCATTTCTATTACCGCAGCTCCAGCAGTATTGCCAACCAGAATGTTCGCAACTCTATAAGCATAGCCGTCCATAGCTCCTGATACCGGTAGACCAAAAGCCTGGTAGCCATATCTGCCTTCGTCTTGGATTGTTGTAAAGAAGCCTGGATTAATTACTTTTATCAAGCAAGATCACCTGCCATTTTAGTTATTTTGATTTCAGGGGTATATTGGCCTTTGGCTACTTGTTCTGCAATGTTGTTGTATTCTTGTTTTGTTATCGGCTCAAATTTTATGTTGTCTCCCGGTCTAAAGAAAGCCGGGTTCTCTTTTTCCGGAAAGAATGTTTTAAGTGGAGTACGCCCAATAAGACGCCAGCCGCCAGGGCTTTCTACTGTGTAAAGTCCTGTTTGTCTGCCACCTATGCCAACAGAGCCTGCCGGTATTCTGTTTCTTGGTTTTTCCAGTCTTGGGATAATGATTTTTTCGTTAACACTGCCAAGATACGGAAACCCTGCTACAAAGCCCAAGACATAGACTTGGTAGACTGTTTCTGCATGCAGTTCTATGACTTGTTCTGGTTTAAGGTTTGTAATTTTGGCCACAAAATCCAGGTCTGGCCCGAATTCTTCGCCATAACAAGTGGGGATATATATTGTTCTTTTTTTTGGCAGTTGCAGTTCGACATCTTTTATTTTGTCCAATGCGTCGCAAACTATGTCAGTTAGTTCTTGGCGTGAAATTTTTAGTAAATTAAAATATATTTGCAATGATCTATATGTAGGTACAATTTCTTTGATTCTATCGTCACGTAGTTCTTTAATTTTTTTAGCAAGCTGATGTACTTTTCTGCATGTTTCAGTGTCAATTGTTTCGCCAAAGTCCACTACCAGACCTTGGTCTCCGGCTCTAAGTATTTTAGCTTCCATGTTATACACCTCGGTATTTGAAAAAATTGGATATACTGCATTGATTCGGTAAATTTTTTCTAATACCTGCTAAAAATTAGTACCAGGTACTAATTTATTTTTTTGTGGCTATATAGTAAGGAATTGAATTGAAAAAAAGATAAGCACACCACTGCTGCGTTGCTCCTCGGGAAGCAGGTTTGACGTACCTCCAGTACGCCTTCACCCGCTTCCCTGCGGTGCGCCTTGCATTGATATGCTTCTGTTTTTTTGAATTCAATTCACGTAGTTTAAGGGTTTATTTTATTTCGATATTAAAGTATAATTAAGTTAAAGAATTTACCACTTACAAACAATTTGAAACATCACATCAAGGAGTACATATGAGAAAAAATAAAAACATCGAAACTAGAGGAGGAATTATTCGTAAAGGTGGTATACCTGTTCCTCCACCAATATCCAAATCAGAAAATGATAATTCTAATAAAACACAAAATAAATAACACTTAACTATTTTCTACTTGCCAATCTTCTGGATATTTTATATTTTCTATTAAAAAATCATTAGTAATATCTATGTATGTATTAATAATTCTATCACCTCTTTCAATATCATTCTTTACTGATTCAAACCACTCAAAATGCTCTTTGTTACACTTCAATAACAATTCAATATTATCTGATTCAGGCTCACTCATTGCTTCAATAAATCCTTGTGAAACAATTTCTTTTTGTTTTTTTACTACAAGAAAACAAGGTTTTTCACTTTCTTTAAATAAACTAAATAATAATGAACCAGTAGGAAAAACGATGAAACTATGTTTTTTTGCTGTTTTGTTATTTAGAAAATCTACGATTTTTCCTTTAATATGAAATTGCCACATATAGCCCATAACTGCACTCCAAAGCCCCATGAATGTTAATAAAAACAAAGTAACTAAAGGAGTCAATATATTACTTATACCAGTCCAAGTTCTAGGAAAATAAAAGTCAAAACAAAAACTTAATAAAAAACATGCAAGTGTAATAACTAATAAAGGAGTAACTATAGCAAAAAAGCTATGTGCAACATACACCATAATTGTATTAAATACACTACGTTTAGTACAAAACTCTCCTAAACATCTAGCTACCATACATGAAACAAAACCAGGCATAGCAATTAATATAAAAATTAAATACTTTTCCATAAAGACAACTCCTTTTATATATAAATATTTTAAAGAAAGGTTGATATTAAAAATGGCTATTATAAACGAACCTAAACCTAAAAAAACTTTAATTGCAGAAGGATTTATTACTAAAAAACAAGGTATACCTGTCCCTCCTAAAAAAGAAAATACAAACAATTCTGATTCAAATAAAAACACCAAAAAGAATGGATAATCCATTCTTTTTTTATTATCTACTCATCCTCAAACACACTATTATTCATCTCAGGAAAATCTAGCAACTCTGACACTGTCATTCCCAGTCCTACTGCAATTCTATGTAAAGTTCTAATTCTAGGGTCTTTACTGTTGCCTTTGACTATGTTGTCTAAAGTTGATTGAGTAATTCCTGATAAAGTAGCTAATTTGTTTACTGTAATATTTCTTTTCTTACACAACTCTTGAATCCTTTTAGATAACGCTTGGGAATATGTCATGTCTGTTCTCCCCTTTCTGCTTGTCCTATCTAAAAGTCTAAAGGAGTTAACCTTCCAAGGTTAACCGCATATGGTTGACTTTGGTTTTTTATTTTAGTAACATAACCATATAAGGTTAACTTTAATAAAGGGAGACTTTTATATGAGTATTTTGACGTGTGGATTTACTGGCTATAGACCTAGCAAACTTCCCAAAGAACCAGATAAATTAGAAGAAGTAAAAAGAAATATAGCCAAACAAATTGATTTAGCAATCTCAGCAGGCTATAAACACTTCATAAGTGGTTTTGCTTTAGGAAGTGATTTGTATTTTGCTGAAGAAGTGCTAAAGGCAAAGAAAAAACACCCTCATATCATTTTAGAAGCAGCTATAGCTTGTGAAACACAATCTAGTAGATGGTCTGAAAGTGATAGAGGGTGTTACTTTGATTTATTAATTAGATGCGACATAAAAACCTATATAAACTATGAATATCATCCAAATTGTTATTTAGAGCGAAATGATTACATTATAAGCCAAGCCAACAGGCTTATCTGTGTTTACGACGGTAAACGAGGCGGTACAATGTATACAGTCAATCGTGCCAAGGAAAAAGGTATTGAAATCTTTATAATAAAACCAACCCTTTAGTTTTCACCTTTCCCCCTCTTTAGCAGGAAAAATAAGTAATTTCTCGAATATTTATAAAAAACAAAACGGCTTTTACAAAAACAGTGAATATAGAGGAGGAATATAATGAAAGTCCTTGCAATCAATGGTAGTCCTAGAAAAAATGGTAATGTTACTGAAGCTTTTAATATTATGATCGAAGAACTTAACAAAGAAGGTATTGAAGTTGAAGTCCTCGAAGTTGGCGCAAAAGCTATCCATGGTTGTCTTGCTTGCTATCACTGCAAAAAAGACCCTAACAACCTTTGTGTGCAAACAGATGACGAGGTAAACGATACTGTCAAGAAATTTCAGGAAGCTGACGGAATTCTTTTAGGTTCTCCTAACTATTTTGGCGGTATGGCTGGTACCCTCAAATGTTTCTTAGACAGATTGTTTTTTGTCAGTTATGGCAGAACAAAATATAAAGTTGCTGCTGCAATCTGCACTACCCGCCGTGCCGGTGGCGTAGATGTGGTACACGAACTAAACAACTATTTCAAACTAACAGACTGTATTGTAGCTCCTTCAAAATATTGGCCAATAGCCCTCGGTTTAAAAAGAGGTGCCATTCTTGAAGATAAAGAAGGAATTGAAACTTTAAGAAAAAATGGTAAAAACATGGCTTGGCTTCTTAAGTCATTAAACTATAGTAAAGAAAAATTCCCTGTACCTGAATAAAAATAAAACTGAATAACAACAGAATAAATATCCTGCATGCTCTATTTATAATTTTTTACACACTCAACTTACTACGCACTCATTAATCAGCTAAATTTTTGCATAGGATGTGATATTCATGTTACACTTTTTTGCTACTGTCTTCACAGCAATGGTTGGGCTTTTATATCTGTATATGTTATTCATGAAAATCATTTACAAAAAAACTGCACAAAAAATTCTTGGCAAAATCCCGGCACCAGAATCCTGCCCTATTAATGAAACCTTTTCTCACTACTATATTTCAAATGCCGGTATGTATGTAGGAAGATATACTTGTCCTACAAGCTTTACATTGTGTGCACATACACTTTCAATAAGCAGTCTTATTGATTTGGTATTAGCAGTTGCCCTGTTTTATAATGGTTATAATCTGCTTGGTATAATTGCTTTGATTGAAGCAACAGTAATATTGTTTAGTAATACAGTCCGCTTCTTTTCTTTTGCTAATTTAACAGAAGGTGAATTTCTGGAAAGAACTTTAACCAACTATAGATTAAATTATCCACAAGACAAGTTGCTGCAACAGTTTTACGACCCGTTAGCTAATCAATATTCTATTAATACAATTTTATATTATAATATTCTGGCAGATGAAATAACCGAAGAATATTTCAGATTAGAGTAAAAAACTATATTAATTTTCTGGAAGGAATTTTATGAGAATATTACTTTTTGGTGCTACCGGTATGGTAGGTCAAGGTGTTTTAAGAGAATGTCTGCTTGACCCGGAAGTTGAAGAAGTGCTTTCTATAGGCCGTAAATTAACAGGCAAAACCGATCCTAAGTTAAAAGAGATTTTGCTTAGAGAACTTGATGATCTTACTGAAGCCGAATCTGAAATACATGACTTTGATGCTTGTATTTATTGTATTGGCAGTTCTTCTGCCGGTCAGTCAGAAAAAAGATATATTGAAACTACCTATTCTTTGACAGAAAACGTAGCTGACACTTTAATCAGGCTCAATCCTAACTTAAACTTTGTTTTCGGCTCGGCGGCAGGTGCTGACCCTACTGAAAAGAACCCTGTTTTTTGGGCTAAAGTCAAAGGCAGAACAGAAAAGATGCTTTCAGAAAAGCCTTTTAAAGGCGTATATGTCTTTAGACCTATGTTTATTCAGCCTTTACATGGTATTGAATCAAGAACAGGTTCCTACAGAAAGTTTTATAAATTTGCCAGACCATTCATGCCATTGCTGCATAAACTAATTCCAAACTATATGACAACAACAGAACAACTTGGCAAAGCAATGGTAAACGTAGCAAAAAACGGTGCCGAAAAAACAGTTTTAGAAAGTTCTGATTTTAAAACTTTAGGATAATATGTTATAATTAATTTAATAGTTTTTAAGGAGGCAATTTTATGAGAAAACTTTTAGTAATTTTACTTTGTTTTCTATTTATAGCCCCTATCATATTGCCAATGAATGCAGATGCATATCCTTTTAATAGACTTCCTTGTGCAAACTGTCAAGGACAAGGTTATTATACATGTGATATATGCCATGGTAGTGGACATTTTAAATCAGAATGTACTGATTGTAATGGTAAGGGCGAGAAAACATTTACTGTTTGTGACAGTAAAAATCTGGTTGCTTGCAGTGATTGCAAAGAAGGCATTGACCCGGCTACAGGAGAAAAATGCAAGACTTGTAACGGTACTGCCCAAGTTCCAAGTTGTGTTGAATTTACCGAAAAATGCGCTACTTGCAGTGGTGCAGGCATAAAAGAAAATGTTTGCGAAGAATGCCACGGTTCTGGCAGAATTATATGCAGAACATGTCGTGGTCAAGGATTCATCGAAGTCCGCTAAACAGCAAAAAAGCCTGAATAACTCAGGCTTTTTATTTTTGCTTAATTTTATTTGTCTTTATTTCTACACATAATAATCAACGGCAAAGGATATTTGGTTTTGGCACACACAGGCCCTGCTTGCGGACCTATATAATTATTTATATAAGCTTCTACCTTGTAGTAGTATTTTTTGTGTGGGATCAGGTTTGTATCAATAAACTTTGTATCTGTTGTTGTACCCACATAAGCAAACATTCTGTCACAAGAAGTACTGTGATATATGTTGTAGCCATCTGCATTGATTACAGGTCGCCAACATACCAGAATCTCTTTATCTGATAAAGTTTTTGCTTTTAGTTTGCAAGGAGCTTTGGGAATTGTTGGGGTTTCAGGAAAAGTAGTTGCATCAACAGGCCCGGCTTCAGGACTTGCAAATATATCGACAAAAGAAGCAACTTTATAATAGTAAGTTGTGTTTGGCGAAAGTCCTTCATCCAGATATTCTGTGTCAGTTGTGGTGGCAATAAGTTCAAAAGGGCCATCTGGAGATAAACTGCGATAAACAAGATAACCTTCAACATCAGGCACCTCACTCCAGGTAACGTTTATACCAGAACTACTTACAGCTTCTGCATGCAGATTATCGGGAGCATGCGGATCAGGAGGCTCAGGCCATGTTGTGGCATCTGCATAATCACTCATTTGCCCTGTAAAACCGTCGGCAAATACAGCTACTTTATAAAAATAAGTGGTACTTGAAGTAAGTCCTGTATCAAGATACTCCGGGATAGTTGTTCCGGCAACAAATTCATAAGGACCTTCAGGAGATAAGCTGCGATAAACAAAATAACTTACTGCCCCCTCAACCGGATCCCAGGTAACCAAAATAGTAGATTGGCTTTGAGCTTGTGCCACAACATTTTGAGGCACACCCAAACTAAACGTTGTAGCATTGGTAAAATTAGAAAGCGCTCCCAAACCAGTACTATTATTTAAGGAAGCTACTTTATAATAATACGTAGTCCCCGGATTAAGACCTGTATCTGTGTAATTTGTTGTTGGTGTTATCCCAACAAGCGAATAAGTCCCGTTCTCTGAATCACTGCGATAGACATAATACAAATCAGCATTATTGACAGGACTCCAGCTTACTATAATACTTGTTTGACTTAAAGCACGTGCAACCACATTAAGCGGCGGTTGGGGCGGATTATCAGAAAAAGTAGTTGCAGATACCGGTCCTGCCATAAGTCCTATTTCCGAACCATTATATGCTGCTACTTTGTAATAATAAGTTGTGTTTGCATCTAAACCAGTATCTGTAAAGCTGGTATTTGGGGTAGTAGTAGCAAGCTCATAATTCCCATTTTGAAAAGTGCTGCGATAAACAAAATATAATATTGCTCCGGCTGTAGCACTCCAGGTTACTATGATTGAACTGGAACTAAGAGGAGTAGCCTCTAAACCAGTAGGAATCAAGATTGCATTTGTTTTACCTAAAACTGGCCCTGCCAGAACACTCTCCCCGCTATCTCCTACAGCTTGCACTTTATAAAAATATTCTGTATCACTTGCCAGATTTTGATTAATAAAACTAGTTGAAGTGCTTGTTCCAACCTGAATATAATCTCCGTCAAAAAACATACTGCGATAAATTTTATAAAAAAATGCACCTTGAGTTGCCGACCAGGTTATTCTAATTTCTGATACACTTATCCCCTGAGCTTGTATATTGTTAGGAGCAACTTGACGCAATAAGGACGACCTTAACATATTCAAATTATCTATAGATTGGACACTCATAAATTATTCCTCCAAAAAATTACTGTTATCTATTATATGCAGCTAATTTTTATATGGAGATTGTTTAGCCCTAAAAAAGAGATACATTAAGTATCTCTTTTTTGTTTCAATATTTTACTGAGAGCAATATTTACAAGGAACAACCTGATTTTTAAGAAGCCTTTCTTCTCTAAGACGGCGATATGAAGGCTGGTTATAAATCTCTAATATAGTATTTTCCCGCACATCACCCAAAGGATAAGCCCCTCTGCCATCCATACAACAAAAAGCCACTATCCCTGTACAACAAATATTCACATCTGCCCATCGCATACAAGACTGCTCTTGTCTGAGAGGTTTTTCATTTGGCATAAAATCAATCCATTCGCCTCGCGGAATTACCTGAGGAATAACAAGATCAGAATATTTTTCAAATATATCCGAAAATGATTTAAGAAAACGCTGATCTGTTTCAGGAGACTGGGCTACTCTGGATAAAGTGATTTTATTCTTGTTTATTGTAATTGGCTGTTGGCGAATACATTCCAGAAACTTAAAAATATTATTTAAAGTTCTAGCCAAATTAAGACCCATAAGAGCTTTATATTCTTCTGAATCAAGAGAATTTATAGATATATCGATATCTGACAGGTTTTTTATCTGACAAATTTTCAAAATATCAGCCTCAGTTGCAGCATTAAAATTAGAAAACAGCCTGATATATGCATTTGGTAGCCGTTCATTTATTATTTCTATTTTAGCAAAAATTTCTTTATCCATTAAAAATTCATTTACTTTAAAAGGACTTATATAAAAAATGTGTTCTCTTGGTATTTCCTCCAAACCTTCTATTATGCGCATAAATAAATCATCAGACATATCAAGGTTTTTTCTGTCTAATTCATTATGCGGACAAAATATACAACGAGCATTACATCTACCTGTTGTTTCGATTGTAACCTCAATCGGATAATCTAAATATCGCTCAAAGTATTTATCAATCCAACTCATAGCCGTACCCCCTCATTATATTAGACCATAAATTCTATGCAAAAAAGCAGGCAAATATGCGACACTTTACCTCTCTCCAAACCTGTTGCTACCAAGAAATTCTTTTTGTATAAGATTGCAAGAATTTGCAATTTCTTGACTGACTATTTATTACTTGGTATGATATAATTATTTATCTAACGAATGATAGTTAGTTTAAATTTAAAAACCAAGAAGATTAAAGCAAAACAAGAGATACTAAGTATCTCTTGTTTTATTATTTTATAAAAAACCACTTATAAAAAACCATGTTTAAAAAACCTGTGTTTATCTATTATGTAAATAGAATTTCGTGACAGTACATCTGATTTTTTTTAATTATAAGTGTTATTTTGCTTTTCTTGTTTCAGCATCATAAATTGATTTAACTAAATTTTTCATCAAGTTAATAGAATTTAATGATAATGGTTTGCCGCAATAAGATAGACCTTCCAGCATATCTAAGACTTCTTCTAAATTAGTTTCTTCACTGGCTGCTCGCCTTTTTTCTCTGTTTAGAAGATAATCTGTAGAGACATTAAAATAATCAGCTAATTTTTTAATAATATCTGCTTGTGGTTTTGCTAAATTTCTTTCCCAGACATCAACAGATTGTTGAGTTCTGCCTACTATATTTGCTATATCTTGTTGCGATTTATGTTTTTCTTCCCTTAACATTTTAATTCTCTCACCAAAAGTCATTCTTGATCCCTCATTCCTTGCTTATATTATACAAAACTAATTTGTAATTTCAAAGTCAGAATCACAAAGAAATAAATTAAAATATTTTAATGATAAATTAGCTCTATTTTAGTGACGTTTTTTCACAAAACCACTTTGTGAAAAATTTCTTGACATAGGATTAACGCTGTGTTAACATAATTTTGTTTAACAAAATATTCTTGTTAAGAATAAATCTGGGAACAGGAGGTATTGATTTGAGACCATTGTTAATTAAATTTCGCGGAGAAGTAAGCCAAGAAGCAATGGCGAAGCATTTTAACGTTACTCAACAAACCTGGAGCAACTGGGAAAAAGGAACATCAACACCACCTCCTCATGTTATGAAGCAAATAGAAATTGAATCCGGTTACTTAATGGAAGAAATTTTTTTTGATGTTTTTAACAAATCTATTTTGTGAGAAAAACCCTTTTTTGACAATTTATTGAATTTTAAAACCTAATTAAAATAGGAGGAGTGGAAAGAAAACACAAAACCCTTTTTTTAATTATTTTTTATTTTCTTTATGTTAATTACATATTTAATATATCTATCAATCTTCAAAGTCTTTACCTAATAATATAACAACTACTATGCAAAGAAATCATCTTCATTTTTAGATTATATTATGAATTTAAGAGGTGTTAATTTTATGAATTTTTATGGCAAAAATAAAAGCAAAAAATTAGAAAAAATTATTTCTCTGTCTTTAGCATTAGGTTTTATGGTGCCAAGCTTATCTTTCGCAGCACCTAATCCTTCTCAAAAAGTTAACGGAACAGTAGTAAATTTTGGCGATGACTATCAAATAGTCGGCACTACAGGAAATTCTGCTTTAGCTGTTTATAGTGCTGGATCTGCTATCTTTGGCAATAATGCAAACATTTATTTTGGTGACTATGCTGCTACAGTTTATTTAGCGGAAAATAACAGCAGAGTTATCATGGGTAATGGTGCAATAATTACAAAAGACGGAGACGGTTCAGCAATTCGTTCTGATAATGGTTCAAATATAGAAGTAAAAATTGGCAATAATGCTGTCATTACCGCTTCTGGTTCTGATCATAGTTATGGAGTTCACTCTTACGCAGGAAATGCACAATTTACTTTTGGTACAGGAACAAAAATATCAGTAGAAAGCACTGGTGAAGCAAAAGGAATATATGTAGACGACTTTGGTGCAGCTGATATGAAAGGTAAAACAATTTCTTTCGAAGCAAATTCTGAAATAAAAGCAGAAGGAGCTAAAGTAGCTGCTGTAGATATCAAAAGCGAAGACACTACTTTTACCATGAAAGATGGCGGTAAAATAACAGCTGTCTCTAATGCTGTTTCAAATAATACAGCTTACGGAATATTTGCTCTTAAAGACAATACTAATATTACTTTAGGAGATAACATTGAATTCAATATTACAGGGGCTCCTGGTGGGGCAAGTGCCGGTAATGGCATTCTTCTTGATGGAGCAGGCAGTAAAGCAACAATAGGTAACAATGCCAAATTTACACTGACTGGCGAAAGTATGACTGCTGTTTCTGCTCAAGGAAAAGGCAGTATCACTATCGGTGATGACTTGGAAGTAAAAGTAACAGGAACAACCGTTAATGGGGTTTTCGCATCATATGGTCAAAATAATTTGCTGGCAATCGGCGAAAGAGCTAATATCCAAATTAACGGAAAATGGGCTACCGGCGTAGGTTCATCATATGGCGGAACAGTAACATTAAAAAATGATGCCTATATTTATACTAATGGCGAAGGAGCTGCTGCAGTAGCTGCTACCGCTTCTCCGACTGTAGAACAAAATGCCAAAATCACTGTAGGAGACAATTTAGAAGCTTATGCTATTGGCGACGGTTCACTTGGTATTAAATCTCAAGGTAAAGGAACACTTGTTACTATTGGTGACAACCTGGATCTTACTGTTAGTGGCGGATACTCATCCAGTGCCACAAGATACACTTCCGGTCTTTATGCATCTGAAGGCGGCACTTTAAATATAGGTGTTGATGCAACAATAGATGCTAAAGGGCAAAGTGTTGCAGGAGTTAGAGCAGCTACAGGCGGTTCTATAAATGTAGATACTGATTCAATAGTAAAAGTTGAGGGAACATCTGCTGCCGGTATTGATTCCAGAAATGCAAATACAAATATAATAGTAAAAGACAATCTGGATCTTACTGTTAAGGGCACTACCTCTATAGGTGTTTATTCATATTATTACGGACAAGTCAATATTAAAGATGAAGCAATAATCAGCGTAACTGGTGATGGTGCAACCGGGGTCTATGCTATGTATAATGGTGGCTTTATTAATTTTGGCAATGATTTAGATTTATCTGTATCAGGCACAAATTCTATTGGCTTATATGCATATGGAACCAGTGCTTACCCTGGCAGTAAAATAACAGTAGGTGATGATGCAAGTATTGATGTTAAAGGTTACATAGGAGCAGGTTCCACATACGGAAATGTTGAACTTGGCGAGAGAAATTATATTGAAGTAACTCAAGCTGGTGCTATGGGTCTATATTCTTATACTGCCGGTAAAATAACTGCTCAAGAAGATTTTGAAATTAAAGTATCGGGTGACGGCTCTTACGGCGTTTATGCTTCTGATGGCGGACAAGTTGAGGTAGATAAAAATGCCACAGTTACGGTAACTGGTAAGTATGGTATTTATGCCGGCACTAACAGTAATGTAGAGTTTGAAGAAAACGCCGCAATTACAGTAACCGGCAATTCCTCTTATGGAGCACGCACTTCCAGAGGAACTATAACAATATCAGATGATTCAACTCTTAGTGTAAATGGCAACGGCTCTTATGGTCTTTACACAAGTAATGGTAATATTAATGTTTCTAATACAGATATTTCAATAGAAGGAACAGATAATGTCGGAATTTATTCAACAGGAGCATCAGGTCTGGCAAAAGTTGACGGCGGCTCACTTACTGTTGAACATGGCTGGCATATGCAAACTGCTACAACAGGACAAATCCAAGTTTCTGATATTTCTATCGGCAACGCTGATAATATGAATCTACTTGTATCAGCATCTTCCGGTAATGTTCTTGCTACAGACAGCATCTTAACAGGACATATACTCCATACTGCGGAGAATGCTGGTACACTTGCTCTGACTCTTCAAGGAGAAAGTGTTCTTACAGGTACTGCTAATTCTAATGACGATCAAGGCAAAATAGACATTATTATGAACGGTAACCGTTGGAACGTATTAGGAAATTCCAATACCAGAGGTATCTTAAATACAGGCACAAATGGTTTTGTAGATATGACTGCTGATGACAGAGACAATCCATTTAGCACTCTAACTGTAGAAAACCTAACAGGTACAGGTACTTTCTTAATGGATATTGATGGTTCTCAAGTGGATCAAACTGACAAAGTCATTGTTACTGACACATTTACTGGCACTCAAGTAATATCTCTTAAAGAAATCAATGGTCTTGACAGCGACTTGAGCATAGGCCAAAAAGCAAAAGGCACTGTACTTGCAAGTGTTAAAAATAATGACGGCGAATTTGTTGCTGACGACTATGAAGGTTCTTTATACTGGGAACGTTATACTCTAGAGCAAAAATATAACGAAGACAGTCAATATACAGACTGGTATTTAGGTGCGGTAAACGTCCTTAATCCAGAAGATAAACCTACAACAACTGTTGAAGGCGGCGCTGCTGCCGGTGCTCTTGCTTTCCATATGTGGAGAGACAATGACAAACTAATGCAACGTATGGGCGACCTACGCAAAAATGGTGAAAAAGAAAAAGGTTTCTGGTTTAGAATGAAAAGAGGTCAGTTAGGCAGAGACGGTAATTTTGGTTTTGAAAATCAGTTTAACCACTATGAAATGGGTTATGATAAAATCATAGCTAAAAATGACAGCTATACTCGTTATGGTGGTATATCTCTCGGCTATACTGATGGTACCAGCAGCTATAAAAACGGTTATGGAGATGCTACAGATAAAGCTCTCAGCATGTATGTTACTCAAATAGGCAATAAAGGTCACTATATGGACTTAGTATTCAAAATCAACCGTATTGATACAGACTATACTTTATATGATTCCAACCAAAAACGAATCAACGGAGACTTCCAAAACAAAGGTGTATCCTTAAGTACAGAGTATGGTTATAAAAAAGAGTTATCAAATAATGGCTGGTATATCGAACCACAAGTTCAGTTAAAAATCGGTCATTTAGCTGGAGATGACTATACATCTAACGACATTAAAATAAGTCAAAAAGACGCAACAAGTGTCTTAGGACGTGTAGGATTTAATTTGGGTAAAGACATGGGTAAAAACAGTCAATTCTATGTAAAAGCAAATTTACTGCATGAATTCTGTGGTGATTATGATGTTACAATGAGAGATAAGTTTGATAATAAATTAAAAATCGAACAAGATTTCAGTGATACCTGGTTTGAATATGGTTTAGGATTCACCTTTAAAACAGGTTCAAACAACCACATCTATTTTGATGTAGAGCGCATGGCTGGTGGCGATTTTGATAAAGACTGGCAATGGAATGCTGGTGCTAGATGGACTTTCTAAAATCAGTGTATCAGTATAATGGATAATGCATAAAAATAAAACTGTCAGATTTATAAATCTGACAGTTTTTATTTTTAAATATAAATTTTATTGTTTGTTAAGCAGTGATTCCACAACTGCAAATTTGGTCACAACACAAAATGCTTTCATTGCATTTTCAAGTTCTTCTATTGCAGGAAATGTCGGTGCAATTCTTATATAGCAATCATCAGGGTCTTTGCCATAAGGATGTGTTGCTCCGGCATCTGTCATTACTACTCCGGCTTCTTTACAAAGCGCGATAATCTTTTTAGCATGACCTGGCGGTGTAAGATAAGTTAAGAAGTAACCACCATCTGGTTTAACATAAGAGCCTAGTCCCAAAGGACAAAGTTCTTCTTCTAAATATTTTATTACCATATCAAAACGAGGTCTTACTATTTCAGCATGTTTTTGCATATGCTCTTTTAGAGTATCCATATCTTTTAAGAAACGCACATGTCTTAGCATGTTTATTTTATCATGACCTATTGTTTGCATGGAAAGTTGTTTTTCTGTAAAAGCAATGTTTTCTTTGGAAGCTGCAAAAAATGCTACCCCCGCTCCCGGGAATGTTATTTTACTTGTAGAACCAAACATGTAAACCATATTTGGATTACCTGCTTTTTTGCACTCGTCAAGTATGTTTAAGAGTTCTACATCTTTATAAATAATATGAGACGCATAGGCATTGTCATAGAAAATACGGAAATCTGTTGCTTTTGGTTTTAAGTTTGCCATACGTTTAATTGTTTCATCAGAAAATGTTATGCCTAAAGGATTGGAGAATTTAGGCACACACCACATGCCTTTAATAGTTTCGTCTTCTGCTACAAGTTTTTCTATCATATCCATATCCGGGCCTGTTTCATATGTAGGTACATTGATCATTTCTACACCCAAAAATTCTGTTATGGAAAAATGACGGTCATAACCAGGAACAGGACAGATAAATTTTATTTTAGGATATTTTGACCAAGGTTTCTCAGAACCAAGTACTCCCAGCAGCATAGCTCTCACAAGACAGTCATACATAAAATTAAGAGAAGCATTGCCTAAAACTATTATTTCGTCTAAACCGACACCCATATATTCACTAAAAAGCTTTTTAGCTTCTACTATTCCGGTAAGTTCTCCATAATTTCTGCAATCTGCACCATTCTCTGCTTTGTAGTTGCTCTTAGAATCAAGTACATCAAGAATTGGCATTGATAAATCCAGTTGCTCAGATGAAGGTTTGCCTCTGGACATATTAAGAGAAAGTTTTTTGCTTTTTATTGCTTCATACTCATTTTTTAGTTTCGTATATTCGTCTCTTAATTGTTCTAGCGGCATTTTTTCATATGTGTTCATACAAATCTCCTTTAAAAGGCTTTTCTCTATTTTTATCTATAGTTTATATTTACAAAAATCCCATTCCAAATATTACACTAAATAGCAAGTAAAGTCAAGCTATTACAAGGATTATTGTCATAAAACAAAGCGAGAAACAAACGATTATATTGTAAAAATAGTTACTTATATATTGTATCACATATTTATACTTGATCACAAGAAATAGTTATTCTTTATCTAAAATAGCAGGAAAAATGATTTAACACTAGAATATATTTAAAATAGCTTAATAACATGGGGGTATAGCTCAGCTGGGAGAGCGCTTGAATGGCATTCAAGAGGTCAGCGGTTCGATCCCGCTTATCTCCACCAATGGTCTTTTCGTCGAACTTTTTCGACTCTAAAAAATCAACTCTTCACAGGTTATTGTGGAGAGTTTTTTCTTTGCTCTGTTCTACCCTGTCTTAGGATGCAATTTCCCTATTTGCACCCTAAACCATAAAAAACGCAAAAACAACTATTACTAGTCGACTAAACTACTGATGGTTGTTTTTCTTTATTTTATAAAACAAGCAGGAAAATGTTAACTTTTGGTAGAAGGTTTTTAGAAATCCTAAAATTAATAAACAGGTGATGAACTTGGAAAAAATTAAAGATATAGTAGAATATTTAGTTGAAACACATTCAACATCAAATCCTTATGAGTTGGCAAAATGTTTGAAAATCCTTGTGAGTGCAGAGTCTTTGCCTGATGATGTTAGAGGAGTTTATAAAAATCTTTTAGGTCAGCAATTTATAATCATAAACTCTAGCTTATCTAAAGAGTCTCAGACAATTGCGCTGTGTCAAAAGCTTGGTCTTGCAGTCTTGCATCCAAACTTGCTGTCTGCGTCAATGTTAGATGTTAGGCAAGTCCATAAAACAAACGAAGAACAAGAAGCAAATTATTTCGCACTTTATTTGTTGTCTTATTCAAGTATTAATAAGTTGGAAGATTATGAAGGTTCTTTGTCTCAGCAAGATTGTGCTGATGATATACATAATTTATTGGTTAAGTTTAGTTTAAGAGATTCTTAAAAATAGTTGGATGAATGAAAAACTCTGGCAAAAAAGGGGCTATTAATAATGAAACATCAATATGATTGGAAACAAATTGCCAATGATTTGAATAGTTTGCTCAGATTACATACAACCCCAATAGGCATTCAGATGATTAAAAACTTGGAAGACCTTGAAAAAATTCCAAAACTGAGAAAACCTGATAAGATGCACAGTGTCTGCCAGATGATGGGTCAAGCCATTCATTTAGGGTTTACTATTGCTATTACCGAAGAACATGTTGCAGGCAATAATTGCAAAGGTATTTGCGGTCTTGGACCTCAGACAGATGAATGGAAAGCAGGTCAGCAGTTCAAAGGTGTCTGGTTTGAAACAAAGCAGGATGCTACAGCACATCAAGAACAAATACGATACATACCTTATGGAAAATATAAAGCATTAGTAGCTTCACCTCTTAGATCAGAACGAATTCAGCCAGATGTCTGTATGGTTCTGGCAAAACCTGCCCAAATGTTTATACTCTTAAGTGGCTATGTCAGAAGTGACTATACACCGCTTGATTGTAATTTTATCGGCGAATCTTCCTGCTCAGCAACCTGGGTTAAGGCACTGAATACCGGAAAACCAAGTTTATCATTGCCTTGTTTTGCAGAACTTCGCTATGGAGGCTATTCGCCTGATGAATTGATACTTGGCATTACTCCTGACGACTTAATAAAAGCAATCGAAGGAGTAAAAGAACTTGGAAAAATAGGTCTGCGGTACCCTATACCCCCCTATTCTGCTCAATCAGATATTCTGGAAGGTCTAGCAAAAAGTTATGATAAAATTTAGGTTTGATAATACAAATTAACATTTTAAATTCTTAAACAAAACAAACCCTCACCAGTTGATTTAAAACTGATGAGGGTTATTTATTTGCCGTTTACTTGTGTATTTTATCTATTCTTTGGGAAGATCCCAGTTGATGAATTGCCAGTACGGAGCATTTACTCGCTCCTGATATGCCTTCATATCAACACCGTTCCAGTCATAAAAACCTTTTTTGCTTTCAGCACGAGCACCTGTATCGCCTTGTGCGATGCGATCAGTGATAGCCGCAGGTGCAGCGTCAATGTTGCTTAGTGTTGGGAAGACTGTGTCGCAAGTCATAATATTAAGTTTCAGCCCGCCATTGTCAAAATGCTCATACATGCCGATTGAGGTATATCTGGGACAAAAACTGTAGTTGAGGCACATATCGACATCACGCGGATCACAAATGCCGCTCTCAACAAGATTTAGTGCTTCGCGCCACAATGCAAACTGAAGTCTATTGCCGATAAAACCTGGAGCCGGTTTCTTCAAAATAACAGGTTTGCGATCAAGTGATTCCAGAACTTCTTTAGCAAACTCCAGCACTCCCGGCGCAGTGTCTGCCCCGCCGCAAAGCTCAAAAAAAGGCACCATATGCGCAGGATTAAACGGGTGAGTAACAATAAGACGATCCTTATATTTTGTCATTTTCTCACTCATCATATCTGGCGTGAAAGAAGAGCTGACAGAACAAATAGCACGTACACTCTGGCAGGCAGTTTCAATACGTGCTAAAACTTCTTGTTTAAGTTCAAGGTTTTCGGTCACACATTCAAAAACAATATCGCAATCAGCGATTTCATTAATGTCAATCGTGTATTTAAGGTATTTTTCGCAGATTTGTGTTTGATTTTCAGGCATTAACCCCTGGTCAATCATTTGCCGAAAATAATTGTCATATGTTTTCTTATACTCTGGTATCATTTCGGCGCGCCGTGCAACACATGTCGTCTTATAGCCGTGACCTGTTGTCAAAACTGCCATGCTGTCGCCTATCATTCCAAGGCCAACAATGCCTATATGTTTGACATTGTCAAGTTTCATATTCTTCCCTCCCTTAATATTATGATTGCTTGTGAATTATTTTTATTTATTCTATACAATCTTTTCTAATCCTTCAAAATTAAGGTAATTGAGATTTCTAAATATAATATGAGCAACATTATCTGGGGTAAAATTTTATAAATAAAAATACCGCTGGTTTATTCTTAAAGGATTTCATGCTTATTTAGCGAATTTTTAAATAAATCTGAATTGAAAGGATATTTTTATGCAATATATTTTTGAATATAAGGATTATACACTAATTAAAATTGAAACAACAGGACAAGACTACTCAGAAAATGAAATAATTGAATTAGCTGCAATAAGAATAAGAGACAATCAGAAAGCAGAAGTTTTTCAATCTTTTGTAAAACCCCAGAACAAAATTGAACAATCTATTACTGATGCCAACGGAATCACCAATGAAATGGTTGAATCCGCCGGCTCAATTAATGAAGTTTTGCCAAAATTTCTCGAATTTGTTGGATCTGATACGGTTGTAGGACATAACGTTGTATTTGATATGAAATTTATCGAAACAAAAATACATGAGCTTTCAATTGTCAATACCAGATTTGCAAACAGTTATATTGAAACACTTGGTTTTACAAATATTCATTTTTGCCATCTGCCAAATCAAAAATTGCCTACTTTAACAGAACATTTAGAAATTCCTTCAACTATAAGTCATCGCTCTTTAGCTGACTGCGAAGCTGTACATGAACTTGTAAAAATACTTTGCAAATATGAAAGAGAAGCAGTAACAATTCGGGCTAAAAAAGAAAAAAAATTATATGCATTTGTGGCAGTCTGTATTTCAATATTGCTTTTTATGTATTTCACAACAGGATAATTATTTAGATAATCAATAAAAATTTTCTGCACTAAAAAATCATTAAAAGAATTAGTAAACTTAAGAATCAATTGATATTTTGTAGTGCAAGCAACACAATAGAAAACATTTGTATTTTATAATGAATTTATATAGTATTTTTGAATAAAAGAGGAATGATGAATATGGCTATGCCTAGTTTGTTTGGAATGAAAAAATTACCATCTGGACAGTCAACTTACATAGTGAACGAAAATTTTCAGCGTTTTAATCAAAAATACAACCTTATATATCAAGGAGATTGGAATCCTGAGCTTGGACATTTGTCCAACAAAGCATTCAGTGAATCAAGAGCAGATAAAGTAAAAAAGAATATGCCTGGTTACAGCAGGCTTGATTTGGCTTATCTGGCAGCACTTACTGCCAATCTTGAGGCCACAAATTTCTCCATAAATGTTCCTAATTCTGGCGGAACCTCTTGGTCTCCCTTGGAAAGAGATTCTTATAACTTAGCAAAACAATTAGATGAATGGGTTTATGAACATTCTACAACAGACTTAATAAAAAGTTTTGCTATGAGCATAGGCGCTGACGATGTAGGTGTATGCCTTCTTGATAGGCGTTGGGTTTATTCTCATTATTATGATGTAGCAACCCAAGAGTCATTTCCTATTCGCTTCAGCGATGAACCAGGTTATGAAAATTTTAATAAGCCAGGTAAGGCTGATGATAACTCACTTGTTATCCCTTCCAGCATGAAATATGCTATTGTTTTTATTGAAAATATGGATTTGGACGGTATTGCCACTGCTCCGACAATGACTCATTTTGCCACAACTTATCAATCTTATTCCAAGATCGGGTATGTAACTATGGCAATAGCTGAGTTTATTCGGACACTAGGCTATAATGCAATTCCAAGCTCTAATGACACTGCAATAAATATTCCTTTGGCAATTGATGCCGGTCTAGGAGAACTTGGCAGAAATATAAAATTAATTCATCCTGTTTTTGGTCCTCGCTGCCGAATTGCTAAAGTTATAACTGATTTGCCTTTGGTTCCGGATTCCCCTATTAGTTTTGGAGCAACTGAATTTTGTGAAACATGTAAAAAATGTGCCAAAAGATGTCCCAGCAAGGCACTTTCCATGGAGGGACGCTCTTTTGATTCAATAGGAGATTATAGTTGTCAAGGTCTTTATTGTTGGCAAGCCGATCATGCACGTTGCCGGGATTTCTGGATTAAAATTGGTACAAATTGCGGGCTCTGCATACATGTCTGCCCTTTCAATAAACCACAAGGATTAGTTCACACACTTACAAAAAGCATCATAGCTTCCACGTCTGTTTTTAACAGGCTTATCGTTTCTTTTGATGATTTAATGAGACATGGAAAACCTGTGCCTTCTGGTGATTTTTGGAAAGACTTCTCTAAAAGATACAAAAAAAATAAACCTTAAAACGTTAAGTACCGCTAAAGTCAATCATTAAGTTAAAAAATCTCCCTCTCCTTTTAAAAAAGAAGATGGGAGATTTTTAGTATTTATTTTACTACCTTGTCAAACAATCCGATTAATTTAAAGTACGGTATTGTTACTACTAGGAAGAATATTATCCCCACAATAGCACGAATAATCATTTGTCTGAGAAGGTCACTCATTTTCACATAACCAAATCCGTAAACTAAGATGAGCGGACCGCATTGGTAAGGAAATAATACCAAGTTGAAACCCCATATTAGAGAAAATGCTCCCAGAAAAGGATCAAAGCCCATTGTCATTAGCATTCCGGATATTGGGCCGGTAAAAGCGGCAGATAAACCGATCCCACTTAAGACCAAGCCGCCTAAAAATCCTAATAGCCATACTGAACAAGAAATTGCGTAATCTGGTAAAGTTTGCAATAAAGGAAGGGCAATATCACTTATTATCTTTACAAAACCGACATTACCTGCAACGCTGCCTATGGCAAAAGAACTGGCTAAGAAGAATACTATAGGAAAATTAATCTTCTTCTGGAAATCTTCTGTGGTTAATAGATTAATTCCAGGAACAAAACATAATCCAGCCATGACCATCAGCGTCCAGCCAGGATTTATACCATGCCACCTGTCTGTAACCAGTGCAAGTGCCAATATAACTAACAGTATGGAGGCTTTAATTTCTTTAGCAGTTATACTTCCCAAAGCTTTATATTGATCTTTTAAGACATCTTTAGGTATATAAATTCTTTCAGGTTTCAAGGTATATACTGCTAACAAACTTGAGACTACTGTCCATAAAAGGCACGGTAATGTCATTTGATAAAACCAGGAACTCCAACTAATATTGTAACCAGTAAAACTCTCAACAAGAGAAGCAAGAATAACACTATCTACCGAAGCAGTCAAATAAGCCATTTTACTTGACCAGATGCCATTAAATAAAACTATCATCAAAACAGCTGCCTCTTTACTTTTAGGTTGAATGTTCATTACCTGACACACACCAATTATGAGAGGCAACATGAGTGCCAACTTTCCTGTTGCGGAAGGTATAAATGGGTTTATGATTGTACAGACCAGCAGGATTCCAAAAACAATACCGATAAAAGATGTACCTGTTTTTGACAAAATCGCGTAGGTCAGCCGTCGCGCCAAACCTGTTGTAACCATTATTGTGCCAAAAATCAAAGCACCCAAACTCAGCCATGGTGAGCTGCTCAGCCAACCAGAAAAAGCCAGTTGAGGAGTACTTACATGGAAAAGAATATAAAACACACAGAGCAACGTACCTGTTAACCCCGGATCTAAAAGCTCGAATATCCACATAATTAGTGCCCAAAGAGTTATTGCTAAATAGCCTTGCAACTGACTGGGTAGGTCTAGCGGTAAAAACCATACTATTAAAGGTAGAATAATTGAAAGTGCCCATTTAATAAGTAGAATTTTTTCCTGATTAGTACTTGAAGTCTCCATACTGCAAAATTCCTCCTTCCACAACTTTAGAGTTACGATTTACGAAATAACACATTAAAAACTTTCCCGATACTTTATTGGCTTTTTTGTGATTCTGTGGTTTTTTGCGGTTGGATTTTAGAAAAAGCAGGATTTTGTTGGTCAAAATGGTGGTAAATATTCTGTAGTATATTTACCAGTGGTATCATTTATAAATTTTGCACAAACTTTGTTTTGACCAAAACACCTTTTCTAATACAACGACTAGTCATATATATTATCTTATTTATATTATAATAACTTAATTAACTGTTTTGTTGTAGTTAAGGCAACAAAACAATTAATTATGTAATATTAAAATAAGATAATATTTTTGTGATTTAATGAAATTATGGGGATAATTTACATCATTTTAGTTACTGAAACAAATGAAACAACTCTGAAATTTATTTAAAAGCTTTTATCTAAAGAGTTAAGAGCCTATATCTTTAATAGGAAAAAAAAGGGAATAAAAGTCAACTTTTGCTTAAATTTTTCCAAAATAAAGATCAGAGTATATTGTCATTAATTTTTCAGACACTAAGCCAGCAAAAGCAGCAAACAAGCCACTTGCCACTGGTATGTAACCACTCAAACCACTAATATCCACACTAAATAATAAATTGCACAAGCTGGGAAAGTTTGCTATAATGAAAATGTAAACTTGCTTGTTTTCTTTGCAAAATCGACATTACTTGCTGTTCTGTCTATGATAAAAGAGCCTGCTAAGAAAAATGAGAATTTTAATTTTCTTTAATTAAAATCATCTTTAATTAATAGATAAATCCCTAAATTTCTTCTTTTGGGAATTTTAATAGTTCGAATTGCAAAATAATTCATACTATTTCAAAAAAATGTTGTCTCTACTACAAAAATTAATTGTGTAAACCACTATAATATAATTAAGAAAAATTTCACTCATATAAAAAGGTCTTATTGGCAAAAAATCAGCTACCTGCAAAACTAAAAAAAGCAAACTCCAATTCCTTGGAATTTGCCTACCAATACAAATATGGCAGATGCACAAGATTTGGCTGAAGAAGTTGTTATAGTATTTTTAGAAAAACAATAATAGCCGAATAGTAAAAGCCTGTCAGTACATAAAACAACTAAACATTATAATCCAGCTCTAAATCAGAGAGGATTTTAACCAGCTCATCTATTTGCAAAATAAGCCAAGGTTTTGGTTTAGTTCTGATGATGCCTAGTGAATTTAATTTATGTTGTAATTTAGCAACAGTAACCCGGTTTGTGTGAGAATACCTTGCCAAGTCATCTTGAGTTATATTAATGTTTAATTTTATACCTTCTTTGGTTTTATAACCAAATTGTTGTGCCAAGCTAATAATGCATTTTAAAATTCGACCTTCTGCAGTTAAAAAATTATTGTCAAACCAGATGGTTCTTTCACTAAACTTTTGAGATATATCTTTATATAAAAACAATAAAATATCTGGATGTTTAAGTACTATTTGTTCTAAATAATGACGAGATATTTCTAAATTAACAACAGGTTCTAACGCCTCAACTGTCATGATATGATTAAAATCAGAGTTTAAAATAATGTTGCCATAGATTTCGTTTGGTTTAATAAATTTAAATAAACGCTGTTGACCTTTGGAGTTTATTCTGTAGGTAATTAAAACACCTTTCAATAAAATATAAATATAATTACCTTCTGAACCTTCTCGGTAAATGACTTCCTTTTTATTATATTTTTTTATATTAGAAAATTCCCAGAGTATAGGATATTTTAAGAGTAGTTCGTTGCTGACACCGTATTTAACAATATTTTCATGTTTAACCATAATAAAAGTCTCCTTTTTACCAAGAACTTTATTTTCTAAAAATTTATACTATTATAAATTTTGTATTTATAAATTTCACATCAAAAGACTTATTTGAAAAAAACACCTGTATTGTAGGTTCAGTTATAACAATCCATTGTAAATATTTTACTAAAATAGTTATAATATGTCCATAAAAAAATTTTTAATTGTTGTCTTAGCTACAAAAAATAATTGGTTAGTTAATTATACTTATACTTATATAGTATAACATGTAATAAAAAAGTTTTGAAAAATCAATATATTCTACTAGTTTTCAACAGGAGGTATGTGAAAGAATGAGCAAGCAAGATTTAATTATTATTGGTGGTGGATTAGCTGGGTTAATGGCTGCACTTAAAGCTATTGAAAGTGGTGCTAATGTAAAAATATTTTCCCTGGTTGCTCCAAAAAGATCTCATTCAGCGTGTGCTCAAGGTGGGATAAACGGTGCTATTAATACTTTAGGTCAAGGAGATAGTCCTCAATACCATTTTGAAGAAACAGTTTATGGTGGCGACTTTTTAGCTAATCAAACAATTGTTAAGAATTTTTGTGATGCTGCGCCAGGTATCATTAATCTGCTTGATAGAATGGGCGTAACATTTAACCGTACTCCAGAAGGTCTTATTGATTTGCGTCGTGGCGGAGGCACTAAATTCAATAGAGTAGCTTTTGCCGGAGGCACTACTGGACAACAAATGTTATATGCTTTAGATGAACAAATAAGAAAATATGAGACTCTAGGAAAGGCAGAAGTCCTTTTCCCATGGGATTTTATCTCTGCTGTAATTGACGATGATGGAGTTTGTCGTGGAGTTGTATGTCAAAACTTAGTTACTATGGAAATAGAATCTTTCTCTGCTGATGCAGTTATAATTGCTACAGGCGGACTCGGATATTTATTTGGTAAAAGTACAAATGGTACTGCTTGTAATGGCAGTGCGGTAAGCAGTTTGTATCAACAAGGACTTACATATGCTAATGGTGAGTTTATTCAGATACATCCAACTTCAATTCCGGGTGATGATAAAAACAGACTAATGTCAGAAACATGCCGCGGAGAAGGCGGCAGAATTTGGGTATATAAAGATGGTCAACCATGGTATTTCTTAGAAGAATGGTATCCAGCCTATGGAAACCTTGTTCCAAGAGATATCGCTACCAGAGAAATATTCAAAGTCTGTGTTGATATGAAACTTGGCATTGACGGAGAAAATAAAGTTTATTTGGATTTATCTCACATTGATCCTGATTATCTACAAAGACGTTTAGGCGGGATTTTAGAGATGTATGAAATATTTGTAGGAGAAGACCCTAAGAAAGTTCCTATGCAAATATTCCCAACAGTGCATTTTTCCATGGGTGGATTATGGGTTGATGATGATCAAATGACAAAAGTTCCTGGCATTTTTGCTGCCGGAGAATGTGATTATCAATACCATGGAGCTAACCGTCTTGGAGGAAATGCTATGCCAGCTTGTATGCATGCTGGTAATGTTGCTGGTAAAGCAGCTATATCCTACATCAAAGGACTTTCCAAGAATCACAATGATATCAGCGATAGTGTTTTCCAACGCGAAAAAAATCGTATCATAGAACAAAACAAAACCATTATGTCCTTAAGCGGCGAAGAAAATCCTTATCAGTTGCATAGAGAGTTAGGCGAATTAATGACTAATAATGCAACAGTTGTCAGATATAATGATCGTCTTCAACAAACAGATGATAAGATTCTTGAGTTTATGGAGAGATATAAAAAGATTGGAATAAGCGATCGTTCCAGTTGGACTAACCAAGTAGTTCCATTTACCAGATATTTGTGGAATATGTTGGAGCTTTCAAGAGTAATTGTACAGGGAGCTTTGGCACGTAACGAAAGTCGCGGAGCTCATTATAAGCCTGATTTCCCTGAACGCGATGATGAAAACTGGCTAAAAACTACGCTTGCTAAACATACTCCTGACGGACCACAATTAAGTTACGAAGAAGTTGATACCAGCCTAATGAAACCTCGTCAAAGAGTTTATTAAAATACAAATTACAACTTTATTATAAACTTCTCAGGATTACTAAAGTGTTGTTACAAATGTTTTTGCTAATCGAGTTGAAAGGGGGAAACAGGCAAACAGAAAAACGAGGGGAATCCAAACTAGTTGAATTTCTTTGGGAGAAAAATTTTAAAAGCTATATTGTATATTAAAAAATAATTAAAAAACATTAAAAGGAGAGGTTAGAATGAAACAATACGAAAAAGGTATGGTCGGAAGAACTATTACTTATGAAAGAGCGCGTGAATTAAATGTGCAAGATTATTTTTATCAAATGTTAAAAGATAATCCAAAATTAGCTGCTCTTTATCCGGGCATTGAAGATAATATTATGGAAGGCGCTATTGATCATCATATCCACGCTTATCCTGATTTTGTTTTCCGTTCTCAAGATATGATCGAAGTTAGTATTGATGCTGCTAATGCTGGCATGAGAGCTGTAGGATTTAAAGATCACTGGAATCATACAGGCGGTTGTGCTTTCCTTACTCAACGTTATATTGACGACATGGTAAAAAGAGGCGAATTAGCAAGAGGTATAGAAGTTTACGGCGGTATTGGTCTAAACTTAGGCATGAATCCACAAGCTGTACACGAAGGTTTAAAATATCCTAATACTAAAATGCTTTACTTCCCTACTTTCAACTCTGGCGGATATATGCGCAGCAGCGGACAAGAAGCAAACAAAAATACAATTTGGTTATGTGATGATAATAATGAAGTTTTACCAAACGTTAAAGAAATCATCGACATGGCTACTGAGAAAAAAGTTGGTATAGCTTTTGGTCATACTGATTTTATAGAATTAGTTCCTCTTTGCGAATATGCGAAAAAAGTTGGTGCTAGAGTAATTCTTGACCATCCACTAATCGAAGTTAACAAACTTACTATAGATGAAATGAAAGTTCTTGCTGACTTAGGCGCTTATGTTGGAACATATTGCCAACCTATGATCCCAAGTTTATATCAACCATTACAAGATCCAATGGAAACTATCCAAGCAATTAAAGCTATTGGTCCTGAGCGTTGTATTATTGCAAGTGACTTTGGTCAAGTTCTTCACGTGTTAGGCATTGAAGGCGTTAGAATTTTCGTAAGAGCATTACTTGGTCTTGGAATTGAAGAAGAAGATATTAGAACTATGATTAAAGGTAACGTAGAAAAATTATTATGGCTTGACGAATAATAATCAGTTGGGTTTTAGAGCAGGGTTCAAAAAGCCCTGCTCTAAGATACTAAAAGAAATTAAGCACTGATTTTGTTATTAATTTATGTTTTACCTTTGAAAGAAATTAGAAAATTCTAACAATTTTATCACGTACTGGAAAAATATTTGAAAAAATATCCTGAGAAAAATCTATCGTTATCCTCATTTCTTATTTAGGAATGAGGACATTTGAGTAATAGATTATGCTGAATTGTAAGATTAGTCAGATAATTTAAGGTTGTTTTAATAATATGATTTAGATAATATTTTAAAATCAAATTTTTTAGGAGGTTACTTAGAATGCTAAAAGAAGCTTATATTATTGACGGCGCTCGTTCGCCTTTTGCTGTATATGGTGGTTCGTTAAAGGATGTACATCCAACTGACTTGGGAGCATTTGTACTTAAGGAAGCCATAAGAAAAGCTGGGGTTGCACCTGAAAATGTAACCGGAACAATCATCGGAAATGCGCTTGCTTATGATACACAAGCATGTATGGTTCATCGCCATGTTGCTCGTAAAGCAGGCTTACCAATAGAAACATCAGGTATGCATGTAAATACCCTTTGTGGAACAGGTTATCAATGTGTAGCTACAGCAGCATATCAAATTCAACTTGGCTTACATGAAATCATGGGCGTTGTTGGCACAGAATGTATGGATCGCCTACCATACTATATAGATTCCAAAAAATTACGTCCTTGGGGAGCCGGTGCTGGTAATATCGAAATAATTGACCAATTGTTTAACCCAAAAATCAATGTTTTCATGGATGAAACAACTGGTTTAACAATGCCATTAACAGCAGAAAATGTTATTGAAAAATATGGTATTACTCGTGAAGAATGTGATGAATACACACTCAGAAGCCATCTTCTTGCTCAAAAAGCTACTGAATCAGGAAGATTTGCACAAGAAATAGTTCCTATTGAAGTCAAAGACAGAAAAGAAACCAGAATGTTTACAACTGATGAAAATATCCGCAAAGATATTTCCATGGAAAAATTGGCAAAACTAAAACCAGTATTTAGAGCAGACGGCAAAGTTACTGCCGGTAACGCCAGCGGAATTAACAGCGGTGCTGCAGCTATTATTTTAGCTAGTGGTGAAGCAGTTAAAAAATATGGTTTAAAACCACTTGCTAAATTTGTTGGAAATAAACTTATTGGTTGCGAACCTACTCTAATGGGATTAGGTCCTGTTCCTGCAATGAATGGCTTGCTAGAAGAAAAAGGCTTGAAACTCAGTGATATGGATTTAATTGAAATTAATGAAGCTTTTGCTGGTCAAGTTTTAGGTTGTGTTAAAGAAATGGGCATTGACATGGATAAATTCAATGTTAACGGCAGTGGTATTGCAATAGGTCATCCTATCGCTGCAACAGGTGTTAGAATTGTTCTGTCTCTAGCTTATGAAATGAAAAATAGAGATTCAAAATATGGTATGGCTAGTATCTGTATTGGCGGCGGTCAAGGATCTGCTATACTCTTTGAAAGACCTTAATATTATAGTTTAATATAGTTCAGTACAAGTAAAGTATATTAAACTATACTTTACTTTCTGACTATTCATACTATTGATAAACCAGATTTATCCCTAGCCCAAAAGGAATTTTACAATATAACGCGATGGATGATTTGTTATTTGTATTCTGCAACAAAGATAGCTAATATGTTTATGATTTAAATTTTATGAGTAAACTCATATGATTAAAAGTTCCCACCGCTTTAATCGTATCAGCATGAGAGATAGTTAAAACAGCTGAAGCGAGGAACATAACAACTCAATTCCTTAGTGTTTTTTAAGTTTTAAAAATTAGGAGGGTTATTATGAAAAACAAAATAATGACGGCACGGGAAGCCATTGACATGGTAAAAGATGGTGATACTGTAGGAATTACAGGAGCAGGCATGCGTGGAAATCCAGAATATCTTACACAAACATTAGCTGACAAATATATTGAGACACAATCACCCAAAAATTTAACGTTATTTTCCTGTATTGGACATGGAGATTTTGCTAAAAAAGGAGATTCCAGGCTGGCAATTCCTGGTCTTTTAAAAAGAGCTATAGGAACACATCCGGATACTTCTATATATTTGCGGGCAATGATAGAGAATGATGAGATAGAAGCATACACCTATCCACAAGGAGTTACAGTTCATCTTTTAAGCGCAATTGCAACTAAGCAATTAGGTGTAACAAGCAAGATTGGTCTTGGAACTTACCTTGACCCTAGACAAAAAGGTGCAAAAGCAAACCCTTCAACTGTAAAAAATGGTGAAGATTTAATAGAACTGCTTAACTTCAATAATGAAGAGTGGCTTTTGTATAAAACTTTTCCAATTAATGTAGCCTTTATCCGTGGCACAACTGCTGACGAAAGCGGAAACATAACAATTGAAGAAGAAGCAAATAAATTGGAGTTTTTTGAGCTGGCAGCTGCAGCTAGAGCTTGCGGCGGAAAAGTAATTGCCCAGGTTAAGAGAATTGTTCAAAACGGTACCCTACACCCTGCCAGAGTTTATATACCTGGTGTTATGGTTGACGCAGTTGTAGTATGTGAAGATACAGATGCTTATCATATGCAAAACGACGGCACAAAATTTGATATCGCTTTCTGCGGAGATATCAGGGTTCCTATTAAAAAACATCAAGTTAAAAAAGATAAGCTTAATTATGAAGACATCCTTCTCAGAAGAGCCGCTATGGAACTTAAACCTGGGGATATAGTTAACCTTGGTTGGGGACTTCCTGCCGGAATTGGCGACGTAGCTGAAGAAGAAGGCATTTTTGATTCACTGTGTCTGACCCTTGAGATTGGCGTTTTCGGCGGTATACCTGGTAAATATCCATACTTTGGCTTGGTTTACAACAGTGAGGCTATTGTTCCTATGTTAAATATGTTCCAATTCTATCATGGCGGCGGGCTTGATGCAGCATATTTAGGAGCTGCCCAAATTGATAGCACAGGAAACACAAATGCAAGTAAATTTGGTACCCGTGTTTGCGGTCCTGGAGGATATGTTGATATTACAACATCAACTCCAAAAGTAGTAATATGCATGGCATTTACTAGCAAAGGTCTGGAAGCAGATATTTCAGATGGCAAAATTACAATAACTAATGAAGGCGCTATTAAGAAATTTGTCAATACGCTGGATGAAATTACTTTCAATCCTGCTTATGGTGGCAAAAATGATAAAGAAGTCGTTTATGTAACAGAACGCTGTGTTTTCAGATTAATAGACGGCAAACTTACTCTAACTGAAATAGCACCTGGTATTGATTTACAAAAAGATATTTTAGCAAATATGGAATTTGAACCTGTAATCAGTGCAGATTTAAAATTAATGGATGAAAGAATCTTTTATCCAAAACCAATGAAATGTTTTGATATTGATTGATTTGTTTAGTTGATTAATAATTTCCTAAGGAGATTAAATTAATCTCCTTAGGAACTATCTCCTCGAAACTAAAAAAATGAAATTATTTTATTGTAAATATAAAAGTAACAGGGGGACTGACAATGTATAAATTTAACGAAGAAGAACAAATGATTTTAAGTATGGTTGATGACCTCTGTAAAGACGTAATTGCTCCGCGAGCTCCAGAAATAGATAAATCAGGTGAATTTCCTTGGGATGTTTTCAAGATATTAGCAGAACAAGGTATTTATCAATTATGTTTTGAAGAAAAATACGGTGGAGCGGGTGTTGGTTTACACTGCTGGCTAAAAATGATGGAAAAAATAGCTGCTGCTTCCTGTGCAGTTTCTATGCTTGTAGGTAATACATCCTTAGGATCAGCACCAGTTGTCCTTGCAGGTTCTGAAGAACAAAAGATGAAAGTTATTCCTGAACTGGCAACAGGCGAAGCACTTATTGCCTTTGCTTTAACTGAACCTAATGCCGGATCAGATGTTAATGGCATTGCTACCACAGCAGTTAAAAAAGGTGATAAATACGTTATAAACGGAAACAAAATATTTATTACCAGTGGCAGTGTAGCTAAATATTTTTGTATATTTGCTAAGGTTGTTGAAGATGGCGAAAAGAAACTTTCGTGTTTCTTGGCTGAAAAAGATACTCCTGGACTTATAATTGGACGCGACGAGGAAAAATTGGGTCTACATGGTTCAGCTACAACACAACTGTTTTTTGAAAACTTGGAATTACCTGAATCAGCGTTATTAGGTAAAGTCGGTGATGGATTCAAAATTGCTTTTCAATCACTGAATAAAGGAAGACTTAATAATGCTACTCAAGCGATAGGACTTACCCAAGCAGCTCTGGAAGCAGCATCTGTCTATGCAAAAACAAGAGTGCAATTCGGCAAGCCAATCAGCGAATTCCAAGCAATACAATTTATGATTGCAGATATGGAAATAGGAATTGAAGCAGCAAGACTTATGCTTGATCATTCAGCTACAAAATATATAGAAAATGCCCCAGATTTAATGAAATATGCTTCCTGCACTAAAGTATTTTGCTCTGACCTTGCAAACAAGGCAACTGCAGATGCTATACAAATATTTGGTGGTTATGGCTATTGTACAGAATATCCTGTGGAAAGATTTTTCAGAGATGCTAAAATCTTCCCTATCTTTGAAGGTTCAAACCAAATTCAAAGAATGATTATAGCAAAAGCTGTACTGAAAGAATATGAAGTAGTATAAATTGCAAAAAACCTCCGGTCTTTGCCTACTGGGAAAAGATTGGATAGCAAATCATTACAAATTTATTGAAAATTTTTATTGAATTTGTTTGAAAACTTAAAAAATTTTTTCAATTGTTGTCTCAACTACAAAAATCTTTTAAATAAATGATTATACTTAAATCATAGAGTTAAATGATTCTTTAGAAACACTAAAAATTCCACTATCATTATCGAAAGATAAAACCAAATTTAAAGAATAGTTTTAACAAAAACGGCACAGCCTCTAATCTCCATCTTTTTAATGGAGATTAGAAAAAAAGGTATTAAGATCATGATTAAAATTAATTATGGTTTTGATATAAATAACATAACTTGACAAACGTAACAATCGCATTATCCTTCTAAAAGCAAACGACTAGGTTGTAAAAACAACCTGGTCGTTTGCTTGTTATATTACTGTCCCCCCTGCCCCGCTTATCTCCACAAAAAAAGTCAGAACTTGTGCCCTAAAAACAAGTTCTGGCTTTTTATTATCTTAAAGAACACTTGTCTTTTCATTGCACTAGATATAAGGACACATATAAAAAATTTTTACATAAAATAAAATAAAGTTTAGTCACTTATATTGAGGTGAGCTATGACAAAAAACAAGTGCAAAAATATTAAGTGTCAACATCAAGTATGTTTCCTCCCTCCTTGCCAGCCCGGAGGCACAGGACCTACAGGGCCTACCGGCCCTACCGGAGCAACTGGAGCCGGCAATGGAGCAACAGGACCTACCGGCCCTACCGGAGTTACGGGACCACAAGGAAGCCAAGGTGCACAGGGATTTACGGGAGCTACCGGACCCCAGGGTATCCAAGGGGTGCAAGGCATTCAAGGAATCCAAGGAAATACCGGAGCTACTGGTATTCAAGGCCCTGCCGGGTCGCAAGGCA
>JAJDHX010000080.1 GCA_030266395.1 Selenomonadales bacterium OttesenSCG-928-I06
GCGTGCTTCTCATGATTTTTTCGGTTTGGTGACAGGTGTTTTCTCTTTGGTTTTTGTTGAGTGTGGTTGGGTAGCAGGGTTGAGTGGGCTCTATTTTTTATTTGTTTTAAGGTGTCTGGTAAAATATTCTAAAGTATTATATAATAGAGAAGTACAAAAGACCTATACATCACAACTAAACCTGCAAGGAGATTAACCATGCGAAAACCACTGATACATAAAATAGTCCTGGCTTTACTACTTATTTTTATACTCGGCATAACAATATCTTGTGCCGAGAAAACTAATGATTTCCCTGATGATAGTAAATTGTTTCTAGTAACTCTTATGCCTGAATCCACATATATAAAAAAATCAGATTATCAAAAACTGCTTGATAATGCTGATACGTACGGCAAAAACCATACCTTTAGTACCAAGATATATATCAAATTCCCTTATAAAATAACTTCGTCCTTAGATAGATATGCTCCTGAAGCTAAAGTATCTGAAGCAGTATGGTCAATAGCATTAGATTTTACTTATAACGACAAAGAAAAAACAGTAACAGAAAACAAAGTAACTCTCTTTAATAAAGAAGGTAAAAAAATAACTGAAACTAAACCAAAAAGAAAAATTGATTTTAATGATGAAAACTTACTAAATGATTTTTACTATTCTCGTGCTCTCGAAGAATTTATTCCTAGAATAGTTGCAGAATATAATAAAAATAAATCCTTTTCTGAAAAAACAAATTCTTTGTATGTTCAAACAGGAATTTATTCAAACAGATTTAGAAAAATAAAATATTTATATGAAGATGAAGATTATAAGTATTATGTAAGTACTGTTGGTATATTTGTAAAATACACCGAAATAAGAGAACATGAAAAAACAAACAGTATAGAAATAGATGATTCTTTTAATCCTTTTACTTTAGATAATTCAGTTACTATTTACTATGAACCAAAGTCAGCAATTAAAAGAGAAAAAATAAGCAATAACATTACTTTTTCTGAAGGTATTACTGTAGAAATAAATACAGAAATTAAAGATAAAGAAATTTGGACTATCTCAAGAAACTATTATTTTTTAGAAGATCAACAAGAAGTTTATTTTCCTGCCGAAGAATATCTAAATAAATCTGGTAGAGTAGTTTATACATTATATCAGCCAACAATAATAGTTAATGGGGAAAAACGATATCGCAAAACAGAATCTCTGGATGAATCATATGAAATATTGATGGCTGAAATAAAGAAATTAATCTATGCAGATTATAAAAAATACAGAAAAAAAGCAATAGAGTTTGAAAGAAAACAGAAAGAACAAATAGGAAAAAGCAACTAGACAAGGTAGAGAGATAGTCTATTTTGAATAAGAAAGCACCAAGTTTTTTGGGTGCTTTCTTATTTTAAGTTTTTCTGAATTTACATATGAGTGACCATATCTACGGGGATTGTAATTTGCTGCCTTCTTTTACGCCATTCTCCATTTATCAAAGAGTTTTCAGTTGATTTAAGGATAGCTCCTTTTATGCCAGAAGCTATTAATTCACCAGATACACCTTCAGCTATTCCTACAGCAATATCAGCTGCATAAGGTTGAAGCTCGCCAGGTAAAAAATCTTTTAATATACCTGTAAGCTTATTGGAGTCTACTTTAAATTTATACCCTATTCCACCAGTAACCATGTCTACAAAGATATCTACCATATCATCAGACAACACTTGTTCCTCTGCTAACTGTCTAGATTCTTGAGGAGTAAGATCTATTTTATTAGAGGCATCTTTATTATACTTCTGTAAAAATTCTTTAAAATGCTCCTCTTTTTTTGGAACTTTCAATGCAAAATTATCTGCCTTACCAATTATCTGAGTACCAATACTAGCACCAGGAATTTTTATGCCAAATACAAGTGCTCCGCCTTCCAGCCAATTGGAAAACTCTTGCCGACCATTCCAAGCATGATCATCATAAGTCTGCCACTTCTTATACTTTTGCAAATCACCAAGTTCTTTTTCAAGATGCTGATAAGGTTGGTTACTATTTTCATATTCAGCAATCTCTTTTTTAAGTTCTCTTTCTCTTAGCCCCAAACGGAAATTATCAAATCTTGATAAACTCTCATTAAGGGGATTATATTTTGATTCATGTTCTGCTCTAATAGCAGCATCTCTATTACCTTCAGGATTCATATGATAAAATCCTGTATCTGGAGTAGACAAGGGCACAATATTGGTATCATCCAGCCCTTTACCCAAGCCCAAATAAGACCCAGACCTCTCGCCAACACCTATCTTGTCATCCCAAACACCAACATTATCCCTAACCAACTCATCATTATTAAGTGGCTTCAACTTAACCTGCTCGCCACTAACCAGCCCTAACTTCACCAACTCCCCCGGCTCACGTCTCTTAACCTTACCACTTAGCATCATCTTATAACCACTTAAATCCTTAGAATGTCTATACTTAATAAACTGATAAGGAGACAACTCGCCCCCACTTGCAATAATCTCATCAACAACAACATCTTCAGGAACAACCTCTTCCAAAGTAGTAACAGGCTCCTTATTCATCAAACCATTTTCCCCATACAGCCTATCATACTCCATCATAGCAGCCCGGCGCCTAATATCTTCCTCAAAGTCTTTAACACTTTGTTTCCATTTCTGTTCTTTCTGAGCAGCAGTTAAAAACTCATCACCCAAACCCTTCCAGCCACTGCCATTGCCACCATAAGCATTAGAATCATTAGACACCTTCCCATAAGCACCAATAGTAGTCGGTCTCACCTTAGACGTATAAGAATTAAACCTCATTTGCTATTCCTCCTTTAAATCATAAAAAAAAAGAACAGTCAAAAACTGTTCCCCATTTCTCCAATCCCTTAAACAAACCTATCCCAACAAGTGAATTCTTGGGCAAAGCCCCAAGAACAGCAAGAAAACCAATCAACCACCAAGCCAAAAAACGCATAAGAAATACTCAGATACAAGACAACACATACACCAGTGCCTTGGCGAAGCTCAAGCACAGCCCCAAACCCAAACTGCCACAAAGCCAAAAAACGCACGAGAAGTATGCATATGCAAGGCAAGGCAAGGCAACACATACACCTGTGCCTTGGCGAAGCTCAAGCACAGCCCCAAAC
>JAJDHX010000081.1 GCA_030266395.1 Selenomonadales bacterium OttesenSCG-928-I06
TAAAGCAGTAGATACTAAAGATAAGATTATATCCAGACGCAATTTTCTGAAAAGAAGTATAGTTTTTCTGCCGTTTATTTCTTTAATTATTAGTATAAAAGGAATATTTGGTGGCAACAGTGAGATTGTTTTAAACAAAGTAAAAACAAAAATACAAGGGTTGCCTTCTAATTTAAATAATTTTAAAATTGCTCATTTTAGTGATGTCCATCTTGGTGCTTATTTTAAACTGGACAAATTAGAAAAGATCATAAATATGGTTAAAGAAGAAAAACCAGACGTTCTAGTAATAACAGGTGATTTGCTTGATGAAGAAAGTCTTCTGCCAGAAGCTTTGAAAAAGATTGAAGCTTTTGCAGCAACTCTTCCTTGTAAAGCTTATTTTTGTTATGGTAATCATGAATATTTTAAAAACATTAAATTCATAGTTCAGGAATTTAATAAATGTCCATCTATTCAGGTTTTGAAAAATAAAAGTGATACTTTCTTTTATAATGATGTTGCAATAAATATTTTAGGAGTAGATTATCCTTTTTACAGCAGGCATAAGATTACGTCTGATGAAGATAAGTACAAGCTGAGAGACAGTTATATAAAAGAGGCAAAAAAAGATATAACTGAAAAAGGACTGAATATTTTGCTTGCTCATCATAGTGACTTTTTAGAAAATGCTTTTAATAATAAAATAGATATCACATTTGCAGGACATACTCATGGGGGACAAATTTCTTTATTTAATAAAGTTTTATTGCCAATAAGTTTTAAATATATGAGAGGATCATATTTTAAAAATGGCTGTTTTGGTTATGTTAGTACAGGTGCAGGTCATTGGTTTCCGTGTCGTTTGAATTGTCCGGCAGAAGTGACAATATTTACTTTAACTACCTGATAAGTTTAGGTATATTGGAGATAATTAAAAAGGACTTTTTAAAGTCCTTTTTTTATTTAATTATCTTTTTTTAATCTGATATTAACTGTTTTGGCTTTAGCTGCAAGTTCAGGGCTGATGAAACTTTGTTTAGCCATAGCATCTAAAACCAGAGCCTGTCTTCTTTTTGCTGCATCAAAATCCACATATGGAGAATTTAGAGAAGGTGCTGTTAAAAGTCCTGCGATCATAGCACATTCGGCCAGATTAAGATCAATGGGATTCTTATCAAAGTAAATGTAAGATGCTTCGCTTATACCATAAGCACCTGAACCAAAATATACAGAGTTGAGATAGATTTCCAGTATTTCATCTTTAGTATAATTGTTTTCTAAAAGAAGAGCTAAAACTACTTCTTCGCCTTTTCTAAAATAAGAGCGTTCATTAGATAAAAAGAGATTTTTAGCAAGTTGTTGAGTTATAGAACTGCCGCCTTGAACTATTTCGCCTTCTTGGATATTAACAAGGCTTGCTCTGGCGATTCCTTCCATATCTACCCCAAAATGAGAATAAAACCTTTTATCTTCAGCTGCTATTACTGCGTATTTTATAAAAAAAGGCATGTCATCTAAAGATATATACGTATTTTTATTTATTTTTTTATCAACTTCACTTTTTATATCTATAAATCTGTTAAAACGAGATGCATATGTATTAATTTCTTGTTCTTTTTGTTCAATGGCAGCAGGCTTGTAGTCTTTAAAGTCATCTAAGGAGAAATCTTTTAAAGAGCCTCCTGTTAGAAAAAAAGAACCTGCAAGAAAGGCGAAAAATAAAATTATTAAAAAGAGAAGAAAAGAAAGGAAAGATTTTCTCATGTTGTTCCCCTTTAAGATAAAGGATTTTAAGCTCATTTTAACATACTGTTGCAAATGAAAGCAAGAAAACGATAACTGAGTTTGAAAGAATACGAATTCTGATGTTTGCATAATTTTAAATTAGAGGAAACATCAGGAGGCGAAAGATGCGTATTTTGCTTTTGAAAAAGAAGAGAATAAGGATGCTTCTTTTTGTTATATCGCTTTTAGGATTAAATGTTTTTAATGCTGTTTATTTAATAGATACTAATATAGAGGATTTGCTTAATTTAAATAATATAAAACAAGCTTCTCTTACAGCAGGGTCATATGATTTTAATAGTATAAGTTTGGAGTCTTTGGCTGGGAAGACGATTGTTCTTGATCCAGGGCATGGTGGTATAGATAATGGTGCCAAAAGATATAAAGTGCAGGAAAAAAGTATAAATCTGAATATTGCCCTGAAATTATGTGAGATTTTAAGAGAAAACCAAGCAAATGTCATTTTAACAAGAGAAGATGATCTTGATTATTATACCCAAGGCAAAGGTGGCAAGAGAAACGATATTTTAAAGAGAATAGAAATTATAGAACAAGCTAATCCAGATATTTTTGTAAGTATTCATTGTAATGCTTCTACAGATTCAAGATGGTATGGAGCACAGGTTTTTTATAATTCACAAGTTGCAGAAAGTGCGGAAATTGCTGATATAATGCAATATGCCTTAAAGAATTTTCCGCAAGGAAATAAGAGAAAAGCAAAAGAGGATTCTAATATATTGATGTTGAAATCAATAAATATACCAGGAGTATTAATAGAAACTGGGTTTATTAGTAATCAAAAAGAAGCACTGGCACTTTCAAATGAAGAATATCAAAAAAATTTAGCTGTTCAAATAGCTAAAGCACTAGCGTATTATTTTAGTCAAAGAGAACAAGCTAATTAGATGAATTTCAACATATAAAGGTATATTTTATTCAAGAAGAGGGAATATCGTGAAAAAGTTAATTGGTTGCGCCTTAATGCCATATTCTGATTTAATAATTAAACAAATAAATAATTCAGAGCCGGAGCAAATAAAAGATACTATAGAATCAATAGATCTTGCAGCAAAATTAATTGTTGAAAAAAGACCAGATACTATAGTTATTCTTTCTTCGTCTGAATATGCCTTAAAGGATACAATAGCAATAAGTGTTCATCCCAGACTTAAAGGAAGTTTTAGAGATGAAGAACTTTCTGAAATTGCATTGGGTTTTGAAACAGATTCATTTTTAGTTGATGTAATAGTTCAGACTTCTTTTAGATTAGGTA
>JAJDHX010000082.1 GCA_030266395.1 Selenomonadales bacterium OttesenSCG-928-I06
TCTAAAATTCAAGGTTGCGATGTCATTCGGGAGCTGCTTGGCTGAACATAAGTAAGCCTTGCCGTGTGCATCACGTTACGATGATTTGAGAGTTTGGCTTTTAGTCAAAAAAAAAGGTGGTACCGCGGAAGATTTAGGCAATTACGCTCTTTCGTCCTTATTAAGGATGAAAGAGTTTTTTTAATATAATTAGGAGGCAATAAAATGAGTAAAGAACAAAAAGAAATAGCATCAGTTTATAATCCTGAAGAAATAGAAAAAAAGTACTATAAATATTGGGAAGAACAAGGATTATTTCATGCTGATGAAAATGATACTGTTTCTGAAAAATTTAGTATTGTAATTCCACCCCCAAATGTAACAGGTCAGCTTCATATGGGACATGCACTTGATGAAACTGTACAAGATATTTTAATTAGATATAAAAAGTTGCGCGGGTATAATGCTCTTTGGGTTCCTGGCACAGACCATGCCGGTATTGCTACTCAAATTAAAGTTGAGGAAGCTCTGGCTGAAAAAAATATTTCCAGACACGATATTGGCAGAGAAGCTTTTATTACAGAAGTTTGGAAATGGAAAGAACAATACGGAAGCAGAATTACTAACCAACTTAGAAGTCTTGGTTCTGCTTGTGACTGGGACAGAGAAAGATTCACAATGGATGAAGGCTGTTCCAAAGCTGTCAGAGAAACATTTGTCAGTCTTTATGAAGAAGGTCTTATTTATAAAGGTACCAGAATCATTAACTGGTGTCCTCGTTGTAATACAGCTTTAAGTGATATTGAGGTTGAACATGAAGATACTCAAGGACATCTATATCACATTCGTTATTTCTTAGAAGGTTCCAGCGACCCTGAAGACTCTATAGTAGTTGCTACAACCAGACCTGAAACTATGCTTGGCGATACTGCTGTTGCAGTTCATCCTGAAGATAAAAGATATGAGAGATTTGCAGGTAAAAATTTAATCCTTCCTATTTCCGAACGTAAAATACCTGTTATCTTAGATGAATATGTAGAAAAAGAGTTTGGTACAGGTGCAGTTAAAATTACTCCTGCTCATGACCCAAATGACTTTGAAGTTGGCTTAAGACATCAGCTTCCTCATGTTGTAGCTATGGACTCTACTGGCATCATGACAAGTGAAGCTGGTAAATACGAAGGCATGGAAAGATATGAATGCCGCAAACAATTGCTTAAGGATTTAGATGAACAGGGCTATTTAGTTAAAGTAGAAGATCATGATCATGCTATAGGACATTGCCAACGTTGCTCTACTATAGTTGAACCTATGGCTTCTGCTCAATGGTTTGTTAAGATGGACCCTCTGGCTAAACCTGCAATTGAAGCAATTAATAATGGTACAGTCAAGGTTGTGCCTGAAAGATTTACTAAAATATTTATCAATTGGCTAGAAGGCATCAGAGACTGGTGTATTTCTCGTCAAATTTGGTGGGGACACAGAATTCCTGCTTGGTATTGCTCTTGCGGCGAGGTAATTGTCTCTAGAGAAGACCCTGCTGAGTGCCCTAAATGCGGTGGCAAATTAGAACAAGATCCTGATGTTTTAGATACTTGGTTTAGTTCAGCTTTATGGCCATTTTCCACTTTGGGCTGGCCTGAAGAAACTCAAGATTTAAAAACTTTCTACCCTACAAGTGTTTTAGTTACTGCTTACGATATCATCTTTTTCTGGGTAACAAGAATGATTATGATGGGTCTTAAATTCACCGGACAAGCACCTTTTAGCCATGTATTCTTACACGGTTTGGTAAGAGACAGCGAAGGCAAAAAAATGAGTAAGTCTTTAGGCAATGGTATCGATCCTTTAGATGTTATTGATAAATACAGTGCTGATGCTTTAAGATTTATGCTTATTACTGGCAACACCCCAGGAAATGATACAAGATTTTACTGGGAAAGAGTTGAAGCTTCCCGTAATTTTTCTAATAAACTTTGGAATGCTTCCAGGTTCACTCTTTTAAATACAGATGATTTTGATCCTGATTTTGTTCCTACGTCTGAAGATTACACTTTAGCAGATAAGTTTATTTTGACTCGCTATGCAAAAGCTGTGGAAGGCGTTACTCGCAATATAGATAAATATGAACTTGGCGAAGCTGCCAGAATGCTTTATGAGTTCATTTGGGATGACTTCTGCGACTGGTATTTAGAACTTGTAAAACCTCGTCTTTATAATAAAGAAGATGCTATTAGCAGAAAAACTGCTCAGTATACTTTGATTTATGTTTTATCAAACACCTTAAAACTTCTTCATCCATTCATGCCGTTCATTACAGAAGCTATCTGGCAAATGCTGCCTGAGAATAAATTGAGTGATTACACTCACGCGAGCATCATGAAAGCTAAATGGCCTGAAGAATATCAAAGCTTAATTGACAGTGATTCTGAATCTTTAATGACAACTATCATGGATATTATTAAAGCAATCAGAAATATGCGTTCTGAGGTGAATGCACCTCCTGGCAGAAAAAGTGAAGTTATTATAGAAGCTGCTTCTAATTTGAAAAATGCTATTATTGAAAATATGGAATATATCTCAAAACTCGCGGCAGCAGAACCTATTACAATAAAAGATTTGGCAAAGCAAGATGAAAAACCTGAAAATGCTTTAACTAAAGTAGTTGCCGGTGTTGAAATATATCTTCCTCTCAAAGGACTATAAATATTTTGATCTTTTAAATTTGAAGCAGTTATTACTATTGCATTTATAAGCCAAAAGATCATACTTATCTGCATACTGAATAGGATATGGTCTGTAAAGCCACTTATAAATAAAGCAAACAGGGCTGATAATGTGCCAAGCATTATACCTTTTAGCCAGCTATCTTTTGTGCTTATAAATACAAGATATGACTTAATAATATAAACAGCAAAAAGCATTAAAAATACCATTAAACCAATTAATCCTATTTCGGCAGCTATATGTAGATATGTGTTATGAGCATGATATATTAT
>JAJDHX010000083.1 GCA_030266395.1 Selenomonadales bacterium OttesenSCG-928-I06
CTAAATACCGCGCCTTCTGCTCATCCTTCTTAGACTTCTTAACTGGCACCATATCTTGCCCCTTCACCACACTTCTGATATCCTTCTCACCCAAATACCTATCAACAACCCAACTCAAAATAGTCCTGTAATCACTCTTATACCTCTTGCCACTGCTGCCTTTATAATTATCCAAAATATCAATACACCGCCTGACAGCATCTGCCGAACCCAGCCGCTCATCACCAAGCAAAGAATTATATTCCTTCTCAGTCATAAACACAAACTCAGCATATCGAACCTTCTCAGCCTCGCCTCTACTAACCAACTTAACCGTACCATCAGCACCTCTTGGCACAGCCTTTTTCTCAAATTGCTCAGCCACCTCTGCAATACTCGTTTCTGCACACTTAGCAGTAAACTTGCAATCATCTCTGCCATAAAGCCTAAACATCTTATATCTCGTAGGTTCACCCTTATTTGCCTTAATAAAATCTATCAACTCAAGCCTCTTAAGCTTATTTCTTGCCCTGATAAACTTACTTTCAGAATCAATATGCGCCTTTAACATCAATTGCCTATTAGAAATAAAAAACCATTCTGACCAACCAAACTTACTATTAACAGCCATCAACCTATACCAAAGCAACTCCTCAGCAGCTGTCAGACTATGATACTCCACCCAATCCTCAAAAGCGCTCATCTGTAAAAAATAATCCACGCCTATCACCTATTCAACATTTATCCGCCCAAACTGCTAAGTAACAAAGCCTCCGCACAACCAATCTCTTCCTCAGCCTCAAGCAGCCTCCGCCTTAACTCCTCATTCTCCCTAGCCAAATCATCAACATCCCTATACTCAGACGCAGTCAGCTTCTGTCTTAAAATATCATTCTCTTCCTGCAACTCTTCAACTTCCTGTTCCCGATAATCCAAAATCTTCTCCAAAGCCTCAACCTTATTGCCAAGCAGATCCAGAACATAAAAAACACCTTCATAACTAAAACTCATTATCAAACCTCCTAAAAATATTTCTCAACCTAACCTCAACATATAAATACTGACCTTACCACAAAACTAATCAGAAAAATCCTCATTCACATTCCTAATCAAATTCAAAGCAGAAAGCACCTTAGTAGGAGTTAACTTTTTAGTAAAAATACAAAAAAGTAAAGCCTTGTACCTTTGCATAACATCTTCATCAAGATCCTCTATCTTCAAATTTTTCCAAGGATAATTAATCCTCTCTCTTTTATAACTCTCATCTATATTCATAGTCACCTATTTGCTTTTCCAAATAAAATTTGCTAGAATAAAACAGTACATTTCTTGCGATCGCGTCTAGTTTGCCGACTGACGTGATCCTTTTTTTATGTTCTCCTCACCCCAAAGAGGAAAAACCCTATTCTTTAACTTCTCAACACACTGCCTGGAACAATACCTCTTAGACTTCCTAAAAGTAGTAAACTTCCGCCCGCATTCCTTGCACACCTTCGGATACTTCACCTCATACCCGCCATTGCGTTCCCTCACCTTAATAGCTCTTAAAATCTCTTTCACAAACTCCATAGTTCTGTCATCATTCACTGCCTAAGCACCACCGCAATCACATGACCTGTAAAATAGGCAGTCGCAACCCATAAAAAACCATAAAATATAAACCTCTGAATCTGCTGCATCTCTCTTCTCTTCCTGCACGCAAACCGATCTCTTAAAGTCATCCAAAACACCTCCTCCAAAATACAATTTAAAAACACAAGTTAAATCAAATAAAATGTAGGACTTTAATATCTTTTGTCGAACAAAATACGTATTAAAACTTCGTCAGGTGTTTTTAATATCTGTTAAAAACGCAGCTAAACTTAACTGTCAGTTTATATCAAGATGCTAAAAATCCCATAAATAAGCACATTAGCTTAATTAAAATATCAACAACAAAAGAGGAGAAATCAAATGTCCCTTAACAACTCAAAAAACATTTTCCTAAAACATTTATTTAGTTTTAGTGGCAGAATAAATCGAAAATATTACGTCTTTTATATACTTCTTTGGACCGTAACCTTACAACTAATAGGACTGATCTGCAATACATATGTAGACCCATATTCACTTAGATTATATTGGCTGATGTCAGCAATGTCCTTCATATCTATCCTGGCATTACAAGTAAAAAGAACTCATGACCTTGGCTGGAGCACCTATATGCCAATAGCATTTTATCTTGTAATAACCTTTGTCACCTTTTCCTTTTATCCAAACCCTCAAACAATGTTTTCCCCATATACTGCTGACAACAACATCGAATCACTCACAATTACTCAATACAACTCACTTGCCTCACTAATTTATACAATCTGGTTTTTTATCCTCGTATGTCTTCCAGGTGTCAAAGGTCCCAACAAATATGGCCCAGACCCCAACGGCAACCCTGCCCCCACTAATTCCCAAAACCAAAACAATCAAGATAGACAATAACAAACAAAACCTGCCAAACCTAAACTAACCCAAAATATAAATTAGCTTAACAGCACTTGAGATATACTTTATAAAACCTCTCTTCCCGCCCCCTTTTTTTCTATAAATATCATATGTAAAAATAACCACGCCTTTAAAACAATCCTAATCCTTTCCCTCATTTGGGTTTATAAAAATAAAATACTCAAAAGGTACACCTAAACCATTGCAAATATTAACATACTCTGCTAAACCACATTTTCTTTCACCAATTAATATAGAATTTAAAATGGATTCCTGAATTCCCACCTTATCAGCAAAACATTTTTTCTGGACACCATT
>JAJDHX010000084.1 GCA_030266395.1 Selenomonadales bacterium OttesenSCG-928-I06
ACCTTCCAGTGTTTATGCTGAAAATGCCCCTAAATGTGATAAAAAGATTTTCGAACTAGGTATCCCTATCTTAGGGATTTGCTATGGTATGCAATTAACAGCATTTCTTTTAAATGGACAAGTTACCAGTTCCAATTCCAGAGAATACGGCAGTACTGAACTGTTCTTCAATGAATGTACATATGATAAAAATCTAGATATTTTCAATAACATTGCTAAAGAAAGCCCTGTCTGGATGAGCCACGGCGACTATATTTCAACTCCTCCGGAAGGTTTTACAATCACAGCTCACACCCAAAACACACCTGTTGCTGCGATGGTAAACACTGATACAAAAATCTTCGGAGTTCAATTCCATCCGGAAGTTGTCCACACTCCAGAAGGCATGAAAATTTTAAAGAATTTCCTTTTCAATGTTTGCGGCTGTACAGGCAATTGGAATATGGGTTCATTTGCCGAAGAGTCGATCAAAGCAATCAAAGAAAAAGTCGGCAATAAAAAAGTATTATGTGCTTTAAGTGGTGGTGTAGACTCTTCAGTAGCAGCAGTCTTAACTCATTACGCTATAGGCGAGCAACTAACTTGTGTCTTTGTTAACCACGGTTTCCTCCGCAAAGGTGAGCCTGAACAAGTTGTTGCTACTTTTAAAGATAAATTTAAAATGAACTTAGTCTATGTTGATGCCAGAGAAAGATTTTTAAATAAAATAGCAGGTGTAACAGAGCCTGAGCAAAAACGTAAAATCATTGGCGAAGAATTTATTAGAGTTTTTGAAGCAGAAGCTGCTAAACTTGGGCAGATTGACTTTTTAGTACAAGGCACTATTTACCCAGATGTAATAGAAAGCGGCACAGCTACAGCAGCTGTAATCAAAAGCCACCACAACGTAGGCGGCTTGCCTGAAGATATTCAATTTGATCTCATCGAACCTTTGAGAGATTTATTTAAAGATGAAGTAAGAATTTTAGGCGAAGAATTAAAAATCCCTGGCGAAATCATTCACCGTCAGCCGTTCCCTGGCCCAGGTCTGGCAATCAGAATCATTGGCGAAATAACTAATGAAAGATTAGATATTTTAAGAGATGCTGACGCTATAGTTACAGAAGAAATTATTAAAGCAGATTTATATAATAAAGTATGGCAATCATTCGCTATCCTCCCTGCCAACACCAGAAGTGTAGGAGTTATGGGAGATGAAAGAACATACGCTTATACAATTGCCCTCAGAATAGTAGAAAGCTCTGACGGCATGACAGCAGATTGGTCCCGCGTTCCTTATGAAGTATTAGATATTATTTCCAGAAGGATTGTTAATGAAGTTCAAGGTGTTAATAGAATTGTTTATGATGTAACTAGTAAACCACCTTCTACTATTGAGTGGGAGTAGATCGAAAATATTAATTTAAAATATAGCTTAGAAACCTGGAACACAGGCATATAATCTAAACAAAATCTTTTAGATTAAGCTCCTCAAGAGCGAGTGGGAAGGATGAGAACATGAATATAAGAATAGAAGTTAAAAATAGGTATCTTGTGCTTACTATGGGTATGATCATACAGCTTTGTGCTGGAATTATATACATGTGGAGTGTATTTAAGGAGCCTGTTTCAGCGCATCTTGCCTGGAATCCTGCAAGTGCATCGATTACATCTTCTTTTATGCTTTCTGCATTTGTTCTCGGTACAATCGCTGGTGGGTATCTACAGGACAAATACACACCTACGCCTATTGCGCTGTTAGGCAGTGTTCTTTTGGGATTAGGTATGATTTTCAGTGCCTTCACACCACAGTCAAACCCATGGCTAATATACATCTTTTATGGTATTATAGGCGGATTCGGAGTTGGCTGTGTTTATACAGCAACTGTATCTGTCGTGCAAAAATGGTTTCCTGACAAACGAGGCTTCGCAACTGGAATGATGGTAGGCGCTTTCGGATTTTCTTTAGTTCTGTTTGTGCCTGTAACCAAATTATTGCTTGCAAGTTGGGGTGTGCCTACAACTTTCACATTTCTGGGAATTTTGTTTTTAATCATCTGCTCGTTCTGTTCGTTGTTTATTTGCAATCCACAAACAACAGGACAGAGCATCGCAGCGACTGCTGTAAGTACACAAAGACAGTATACAACATCAGAAATGTTGAAAACAAAGAATTTTTATCTGCTTACCTTATCCCTGTTTTTCATTTTGCCTACATATTTTATTTTAAATCCATTGTTCATATCACTTGGAGTTGACCGTGGTCTTACAGAAAATATGGCAGCATTAGGCGTAATGATTACAGGTGTAGCCAGTGCTAGTGGTCGTCTGATTACACCATGGGTTTCTGATTTTATCGGCAGAAAAGCGGGTATATTAATAACTGCTTTTCTAACATTTGTGTCAGCATTGGTTATGATATTTGCCGAAGGAACAGTATTTTTAATTTGTATTACCGTGATAGCGTTTAGCTTGGGAAGCGCGGCAAGCGTGTATGCAGCAACAACTGCAGACTTATTCGGCACAAAGCACATGGGGCTTAATTACGGATGTGTTATGATAGGTTTCGGACTATCTGTACTTATATTCCCGCTTGTGTCCAACGTCCTTGCTTCCACAGGTGTGTACACATATTCTTTCTTACTGGCAGCGGCAACATGTGTCATAACATTTATTTTAGTAATGTTCTTGAAAATACCCAAACATACACAGCAAAAGGTCTGAGTCCGGCTCAGTGCCTTTAATAAGATACAGCAATCTGACAAAAAAATTAGCCCTTAGAAT
>JAJDHX010000085.1 GCA_030266395.1 Selenomonadales bacterium OttesenSCG-928-I06
AGTTTACTCCATCCAGATACCAATCTGTATAGCTAGTAGAACTGTTAACTTCTTTATCTAGAGTATAGCGTTCCCAGTATAAAGATCCTTCATAGTCATCAGCAACAAATTCGCCATCGTTATTTTTAACACTGGCAAGTACTGTTCCTACTGCTTCTTGACCTACATAGTTGCCGCTTATTTCTTGAAGAGTTATTTTATGTGTACCAGTAAATTTGTCAGCAACAATGATCTTATCACTTTTATTTGTTTGAGAAGCATCTATATCCATTATAAAAGTACCGATACCTTCCAGATTTTCAACTGACAAGGTACTTAGCGGATTAGTTCTATCATCTGCTGTCATGTTTACAACACTGTTTGTTCCTACATTTAGTGTGCCATCAGTTATTGAGTTACCAGTAACATTCCAAATAGATTTGTCTAAATCAACATCTATTTTAGCAAAATTATCTGTCTCTGCATAAGCTGAGCCTGTAAGTGTACTTTCCATTAGATTAACAGTAAGAGTGTCACCATATTTAGAAGGATCATATTGTGTTAAGCCTCCATCATGGAGAATATCACCAACAAGGTTACTGTTTGTTGCCTTGAGAATACCTTCGTTTTTTGTATGCATAAGTTTCGAACCAGATGTAGCAGTATCTGTATTAACATTATTTAGTTCAATAGTTCCGCCATAGAAATACATTTGATAGGCATTGGCAGCACTTATTGTACCATTGTTCATGATAACCTCGCCGCCAGTGATATTAATAGCTTCAGCATCTGTGCCAGCTGTTGAAATATTTCCACTAAAAGTAACTTTATTCGTTCCACTACTTACAATTCCGTCAGCACCTCTAGCAGAAGTAGTGATGTTTCCTGTCATATTTATTGTGCTTGAACCATATGCTACAATGCCATGACCAGCAGTGTTTGTTGTAGTAATATTGCCAGTGATTGTCGCATTAGAAGTGTCATTTGTTTTAACACCAGCAACACTACTTCCTGTCATGAGAATATCTCCATTTATTACCAAGTTGCTATCATTATATATGTGAGCACCATAAAGAGCGCTGGTAATATCTCCATTATGTGTTACTTTACTGGTTCCATAAACAGTAATACCATTAACAACTGAATCTATAGAGCCATTAATAGTCACTTCATTATTTGTTCCCCTAACCATAACACCACCAGCACTTTCTGTAGCGTTAATATTTCCAGTAAAGGTGACATTATTATTACTAGTATTTGCTATATAAATTCCATATGTATTACTTCCAGAAGCTGTTATTACACCTTTTAAATTTAAAGTGTTGGTATTGCCGGTAATTTTAACTCCAGCAGCATAATTTTGTGCTGTTGTCTGTCCTTTAAGGCTGCAATTAATTATTGTATCAATGTTTGATAAGTCAACAGCTAAACTATTACCTGATACAACTAATCCTGCTTTACCTATTGTAGCAGTATCTGTAAAACTAATACTAATATCGTCTGTAGCAATATAAGTATTGCCACTAACAAGTTCTACAGTATCTGTTTTTGCTCCTTTTAGATCAACTTCAGCTGCATAACTTGTGTTTGCAATCAAAGGCATTCCTAAAATTGCAATAAATAATGCCAGGTTTAAAGATTTTCTTTTTTTCATGTTTACTTCATCGCTCCTTTTTGATTTCACACACTTTTTCTTACTTATCATTTGATAGATAATTCACATAATACAAATTTTCATTGTAAAAGTCAATGTCAAAAAAAAGAAATACCTGGAAGGTATTTCTTTTTTTAAGTATATTTTATTTTTTAAATATCTAAATTTTACATGCCTTTAAAACATTTTTCTATATGTTCTTGAGGTATATCCATTTTGCCGCTAGACTTATAATAAAGCCAAACTGCAATAAGTACTATTATAGACAATGGCAAAGATACCATAATAGAATCTACTAGTGAAAGATATTCAAAAGATGTACCTGCAACTAAATTTGATTTGCCTGTTAAGAGCTTGCATAATTGCAAGTTTGCTGCATTTTTGGCATGGATGAAAAACATCCAAAACAAACTCATTATTGTACCACTAACTATACTGGCAATTGCCGCAGCTCTTGGTGTTGTTTTGGAAAAAAGCGCTGCTACATAAGTAGGCAAGAAAGCTGCTGCACAAAGTCCCATGAAAAGTGCTGTTCCTGCTGCTATGATACCTGTAGATATCTCCAGGAAGGAAGAGCCGTATGCTAGTAGTGCACTAATAAAGACAGTAACCAGAACACCTACTTTATTCATTATCAGTGAATTTTTCTTACCTTCAAAACCTTTTTGATATAAATCATATCCTAAAGATATTCCCATAGTATGAAATTGAGCACTTAGCGTAGACATTGCTGCTGAAAGCAATGTTAAGAAAAATACTGGCACAAACCAGGATGGCATATATGTATTTATAAAGTACGGTATAATTCTATCCACACTCATTAAGACTGCAGGAATAGAACCTGTATCTCTAAAGAAAATAACGTTTGACAAAGCTCCTACCATATAGGCTGCACCTGTTAAAACCAAGATGAAAATAGAACCTGAAACTAGTGCTCTGTTTAAATCTCTGTTGTTTTTGACAGTCATAAATCTTACCACAAGTTGCGGTTGTGCTAAAACTCCTATTCCTACACCGGCAATGATTGAAGTAACAAGACTAAACCAGATAGCAGAACCGAATTCCGGCATAGATGTCC
>JAJDHX010000086.1 GCA_030266395.1 Selenomonadales bacterium OttesenSCG-928-I06
TAAATGGTAACAAAGCAATATTTCTAGCACGTTTAATGGCTAAAGTCAATTGTCTTTGATGCTTAGCACAGTTACCGGAGATACGTCTTGGTAAAATTTTACCACGTTCTGTAGTGTATCTTTTTAATTTACCAGCATCTTTATAATCTATATCAATTATTTTATCTACACAAAAAGCGCAAATTTTCTTTTTTGGTTTGCGTCCTTTATCGCGTTTCATTGCCATATCCAAGGCTCCTTTACAAAATTTTTAATCTTTAAAAGGGAATATCTTCTTCCGGCACGACATCGCGACCAAATGAACCTGCGCCACCACTACCAGAATCTTCATTAGATTGACCCGAAGATCCACCAGTTTTGCGATCCATGAATTCCAAGTTGCTTGCTATAACTTCAGCAACTCTTCTTTTTTGGCCATCATTCGTTTCATAAGAACGAATTTGTAACCGTCCTTCAATAAGAACAGCTCTGCCTTTAGTTAAATTATTACCACAAGTTTCTGCAAGTCTTTCCCAAGCTACAATAGGAATAAAATCTACAGAACGTTCATTACCTTGTCCCATATATCTATCCACTGCTATAGAAAAAGATGCCACAGCTTTACCTGATTGAGTATAACGAACTTCTGGATCTTGTGTTAAACGACCGGTTAAGATTACCCTATTCATAAATCATTGCCCCTCCACATAAAAAATAAGACAACTTTTATTCTTCTATTCTAATTATCATGTGTTTTAGAATGTCTTCTGTAATTTTAAGTACTCTGTCAAGTTCTTTTACAGTACTTGCAGGTGAAGTGAACTCCATAAGGCAATAATAGCCTTCGTTATGGTCTTTAATCTCATAAGCTAAACGACGGTTTCCCCAAAGATCTACTTTATCAATGGTTCCATCATTGTCAGTAATAAGCTTTTGAAATCTTTCAATAACGTTTTTAGTTTGTTCTTCTTCAGTGTAATTAATAATTAACACGACTTCGTATTTATTCACGAAATCACCTCCTCCTTCGGACTTAATGGCTCTTTAAAGTGTTCTAAAAAGAGCAGGGAAGGGTTTTAGTTTATAATGCCAAAGGCATTTTTAAAAAACTTAAACCTATAACCACTTTATTATACACTTAACTTTATCTCTTGGCAAGTTTTTGAAAAACATTTCTGTAAACCTTTATTTGAAATATTAATCTGAAATAAGGAATAAATTAGATTTTCCACTTAACATTAATACATACTACTTGATCACTTATATGCCATTAATGCTTCCCATAGTATACTGTATAATATCATTACTATCCATAATATTGCTAAACTAAACCAACTGGTACCACCATCTTTTTCTATTTCTAATTTCTGTTCCTCAACATTTTTATAATTATTTTGGATGTTTGTCACTGTTTTTTTCATATGATTATAATACAAGGCATTACCAAAAACGCCCATAATTACCATTAAAGCAATCCTAGCCACTAAACATATAAAATGCAAACCGAAAAATATATCAATAATATCAATAGCAACCAACACTCCAAAAAACCACAAAAATGTTGAATGCATTTTTCTATATCCTAACCAAAGCCAACCTACAAGAAATGAAGACCAATTCCAACTAGGATTTTTAGCAGGGTCTTTCGAAGTTTGCCATTTTTCAATATAATAATCTGTATTTTCGCCAACAAAAGTTCGAATTATTTCATCATCAAAATCAAGGGTTTTTTCCTTGTTTTCATTCTCCATGATACCAATTCTCCTCTTAAAATGTTTATAAACTAAAAATCAAACCTAAAACGAGTAAGTCCGTCATATTTCCTAATATTATTCAATATCACACAGTCCATTTTATAAAGCCCTTTACCTTTTCTTTTTACTATGGAGTATTAAGAAATCCATATAAAACTACTCGGGTAGCTGTCAGTTTAGCTGTCAAATTTCAGATAACAATCTTAACAAATACATACAGAAAACAATCCCTCAATTGAAAAAGGTATTATTTTTTTTAATTCTTCGATAAATAAAGTAAATACCAGCTATTATGATTATTGTACTAACTACTATTGTTATTATGCTAACTATTATCGTTTTTGTTTGTAAATTTTTTATTTCTGTAAGCATAGACAAATGATATTCTTTGTAAAAGTAATAGGTCATCTTAAACATATTTGCTCCCATGCTATTCGGAACAATATTTTCCCATTTACTGAAAGAAGGTTCATCAATACTTCTAATAACATTATTGTTTGAGTCATATGATACAAGGGATAATATTTTATTCTTTTTACTAAGATAATTGAATTCCATATAGCATAAATCATATGCAGGAGGATTATAATTATTTTTCTTTATTTCTTCTTTTTTATAAGCATCAGTATATTGTCGTTTAAACCAAACAGCATATGTTGTATCCCCTGTTTTTTGAAATGATTGTGTATCAAAAAATATGGTTTGTTCATCATTAGATCCAAATTGTAACCAATCGGCAGCTTTAGCTATATTTGTAAATCCAATAGCTAAAACACAAATCAATATAATAGTTAATAGTTTTTTCATTTTATCTCCTTATTCTTGGGGTTTTTTAAAAGATGTATAATAAAAATATATACTTGCGAAACATCCAGTAAGATTAGTTGTTGTTAAGAAAAAAGCTACTATAATAAACCAAATAT
>JAJDHX010000087.1 GCA_030266395.1 Selenomonadales bacterium OttesenSCG-928-I06
GTTTATCATAAACTTTTATCATTGCTAGTTTGATTATATCGGCAGCAGTTCCCTGGATAGGAGTATTCATTGCAGTTCGTTCTGCAAATGATCTTCTATTAAAATTACTGCTATTAATGTCTGGTAAAAATCTTCTTCTGCCAAAAAGAGTACTGACATATCCGGTATTTTTAGCTTCTTTTATTACCTCATCAATGTAGTTTTTAACACCTTGATATTTGCTGAAATATTCTTTTATGTATATTGATGCTTCATCACGCGGGATTTTCAAGTCTCGAGAAAGTCCATAATCACTTATTCCGTAAACAATTCCAAAATTTACGGCTTTAGCTTTTATTCTCATTAGAGGAGTTACATCTGTGAGATTTACATTGAATACCTCGGCAGCAGTTCTTAAATGAATATCTTCATCTTCCAGGAAAGATTGAATTAATTTTTCATCATTTGCAATATGAGCTAAAATTCTCAGTTCTATTTGAGAATAGTCTGCTGATAGTAAATATGAATAATTATTGTCTACAATAAACAATTCTCTTATTTGCTTGCCAATTTCAGTTCTGATTGGTATGTTTTGCAGATTCGGTTCAGAGCTGCTTAAACGACCTGTTACTGTAACCATTTGATTAAAGTGAGTATGGATTCGCTTTGTTTCATTATTTACCAATTGCTTTAATCCATCTAAATATGTTGATTTCAATTTAGTAAGAGTACGATATTCTAATATTTTACTAATAATAGGATGTTTATCTTCTAATTTTTCCAGTACTTCAACATCAGTTGAATACCCGCTTTTTGTTTTTTTAATTATAGGCAATTCCAGTTTTTCAAAGAGAATAACACCTAATTGTTTTGGCGAGTTGATATTAAACTTTTCATTGCAGCAACTATGGATTTCTTCAATGAGTTTGTCTATCTTCTCAGAAATTTCTATGTTTATTCTTTCTAGTTTATCTGTATCAATTTTTATGCCTGTGCATTCCATATTAGATAGTATTTCTACCAGTGGCATTTCTATTGTTTCAAATAAATTAGAAAGCTTGTCCTCATTTAAATTATTTTTCAAGATTTTTTCAAGTTTATAAATAACAATTGATATCCATATTAAGTAGCTTTGATGGTTAGTTTTATCAATTTTATAATTTAGAAGAGTATTATCATAAATACTTGCTAAGTTTTCTATTGAGTAATCGTTGGATGTAGGCATTAAGAGATAAGCTGCCAACATTATATCAAAATTTAAGCTGTTAATAGCTATATTTTCTTTGTTGCATATATTGTAAAGTTTTTTACTGTCGTATGTGATTTTTTCAATTGTTTTATCAGATAGAATTTTTAAAGCTATTTCTAGATTGCTGTATTTGGTTGAAAAATAGTAACTTTGAAGGCTGGAAGATTCGTCTTCAAAACTTATAATAATATTATTAAGAAGAGTAGATTTTTCTAATTGTCCGCTAGTATAATAATATACTTTTTTTATAGAGCTAATTTTATTATAGAAATCTTCAAGTTCTTTTTTCTCTACAAGAATTGTTGCTTCCGGGACATCTATTAAGTTGATTTCCATTCCCAGGAGGGTCATTTGGGTGTCTTCCAGATCTAAAGAAATATCATTCATTTTCTTTAAAAAACTCCTGAATTCAAGTTTTTCAAAGACTGTTTTAATTTGATTATTATCAGGGCTGAATGAAAAATCCTCACAATTAATCGCTAGTGGCATGTCTGTGATTATTGTAGCTAATTTCTTTGATAATAAAGCATCTTCTTTGGAGGTTTCTATTAAGTTTTGCACTCTTTTAGCAGAAATTTTATCTGTATTATTTAATATGTTTTCAAGATTTTCAAATTCTTGTATGAGGTTAACAGCGGTTTTTTCGCCAATGCCGCGTACACCAGGAATATTATCAGATTTATCTCCCATAAGACTTTTTAAGTCTATAATTTGTTTAGGAGTAACCCCATATTTTTCTATAATGGCTTCTGTATCCATCAATTTGACATCTGATATGCCTTTGTTATTTAAAAGCACTTTGGTATCTTCATCAACTAGTTGCAGAATATCTCTATCGCTTGTTACTATGGTGGTTTTAAAATTTTGTTTTTTAGCCAGATGAGCCAACGTGCCAATTATATCATCTGCTTCAAAATTTTCGTCTTTTAAGGTCTTTATATCCCATGCTTCTAGAATTTCTTCAACAAGAGGAATTTGTTCTCTTAATTCGAGAGGAGTTTCTTTTCTGTTTGCTTTATATGCCTCATAAATTTCATTTCTAAAAGTGTGTTTTCCTTTGTCAAATGCTACAACTATGTATTTAGGGTTGTATTCGTTTATGAGTTTTGTGAGCATAGTTGTAAATCCATATGCTGCATTTGTGTGGAGCCCCTCTTTTGTAGTCATGAAAGGCAAAGCATGAAAAGCTCTATATACAAGGCTGTTTCCGTCTATAATAATAAGTTCTTTAGACATAAATAAATTCCGCCCTCTCGCAATTATGTTGTAGAAGTTTTAAATATTGTGTAAAGGTCTTTTATAAATAAGTAATCTATTTATCTTTTTATTACACTAAAAGTGTTAAACTCCTTTTTAGTGCAAATATTTTATCGAGAAATAATTTATTCTTTATTTTAAAGAGTTTTTTTCTTGAAAA
>JAJDHX010000088.1 GCA_030266395.1 Selenomonadales bacterium OttesenSCG-928-I06
AGTTGGGTGATATTGGTATATATTTTAGACATTTCATAGTCCCCTTTGTTTATTTTTATTGAAATTTTCTTGTCTAAATATAGATAAGAAGATATAATTGACTTAATTAATAATATTATGAAAGATGGTATGAATATGAGTGAGAAAGATTTGCTGAGTTGTGCTTATTGTAGTATAAAAACTTGTTCTCATAGGAAAAGTGATTTTCCTGAAGCTTGTCCTACTATTAATGAGGATAATCAAAAAATAATTGCTGATTGTAAACGCATTTATTTAGATTCAGAGGAAGATAAAAAAATGATATTAAGTGCAGCTAAGACAGAAGGGCTGCATTATAGTGAGTATACTCGAGTAGAGGAAATAGTGGATTTTGCAAAAAATATGGGTTTTCAAAAAATAGGTGTTGCTACGTGTTTAGGTTTAATTAGAGAAAGCAACGTTTTTTGCAAAATACTTCAGGCAAAAGGATTAATTCCTTATAGTGTCGTTTGTAAGGTTGGTGCTATCGATAAGTCTGAGTTAGGGATAAAAGAAGAGTTTAGAGTAAGAAAAGGCATTTATGAATCTTCTTGTAATCCTATATTGCAGGCCAAACTTTTGAATAATGCTGGCACAGAGTTGAATGTGGTTGTGGGCTTGTGTGTTGGTCATGATTCGTTGTTTATTAAGTATTCTGATGCTATTGTAACTACACTTGTTACTAAAGATCGGGTTTTAGGACATAATCCAGCAGCTGCTCTTTATACAAGTGGTTCTTATTATAGAAGGTTGCTTAAAGAAGAGTAAGTTTATTTTTTATATATCTTTTAGAAATACCATAGTCAAATGAGATTGTTCTGCCTATTGTAGCAAAATCTTTGGTAAGTTCATCAAAGATGTTGCCTTCAGAGTCATTTAAGGTACTTTTGCCAGGGTAAAGTTGATAGTTTTGGCTATATTCACTTAAAGTGACGTTTGGCATAACAACGTTTGCTCCGCGTTGTAGGGCGATTAGTCTGCCGTCTTTTTTTAGTGTTTCCATTGCTGTGGTTGCAGGGATGTTGATATCTGGCAGGAGCATTCTTGTTATTGCCATTACTTTAGTGCTTAAATCAAAATCACCATTAGGACACTCCATTAAAGGAGTGTCCTCGTTTGCTATAAATGGTCCTATTCCAATCATGTCTGCTTTTATGGTTTTGAAAAACATAATGTCATCAGCAAGTGATTCAAGGGTTTGACCAGGAAGTCCGACAAGAGTTCCAGTGCCTAGTTCAAAACCGAGTTCTTTGAGGTCTTGCAGGCATCTTACTCTATTTTCAAATATCATTCCCGGATCAAGTTTATTATAAAGTTCTTTGTCAGTTGTTTCGATTCTGAGCAGGAATCTGTCTGCTCCTGCTTTTTTATAGGCTTGATAGGTTTCGCGAGGTTTTTCGCCTATGCTTAGGGTAATTGCCATATCAAGTTTTTTTATTTCGCTTATGATGAAAATCATTTTGTCTTCAGTAAAATATTCGTCTTCCCCTGATTGCAAAACTAATGTTTTGTAGCCAAATTGTTTTGCTTTTTGGGCAAGGTTGATTATAATCTGAGGGTCTATACGATATCTGCTAACATTTTTGTTTTCTCTTCTTAGACCACAATAACAGCAATTTTGTTTGCAGATATTAGAGAATTCGATAAGACCTCTTAAATGAATTTCATCTCCAACATAATGTTTTCTTACTCTGTCGGCAGCCAGAAAAATTTCTTTATCAATTGATTCATCTCTGTTTTGAAGGAGAGATAAAATATCTTCTTTGTTTAGTTCGTGAGTTTTTTCGGCTTTTTCTATAATTGAGTTAATGCTAGAGTTTTGAGTCATTATTTAGTACCTCTGTTTTTAACTTATTGAATTACCAAAGGATTAGAGTACTCTGTTATCCGGGAATTTAATTTTGTAGTGGATATGCACAAAACCAAGTTTTTTGAGATGTTTTTCGAATTCTATTTTTCCTGTAGTAAAAAATTGAGTTGCTTGTTCTGTTGGCAGTTCAACTTTTGCTGTGTCTCCGTGATGTCTTATTCTTACAGAGGTTAAGCATAGGTCGTGCAAATATTGTTCGGCTTCTTCGATTTGTTTTAGTCTTTCTCTGGTGATGGTTAGACCGTCGGCAATTCTTGTTGCCAAACAGGAGTTGCTAGGTTTGTTCCAGGCACTGAGTTGCCAGTGTTTTGCTATGTTTCTTATTTCATTTTTAGTAAATCCTATGGTGTTAAGAGGGCTAAAAACTCCTTTGATTTCTTTGATGGCTTCTTTGCCTGGACGAAATTCACGGTCATCATCTTTGTTTGTACCTTCCAGTATTACCGGAATGTCTTCTTCGTAAGCCCAGTTTTTTATTGCCAGGAGTTTGTTTTTCTTGCAGTGGTAACATCTTTTCATATCGTTTTTTACGAAATTTGGGCAATTTAGTTCATTGCTTTTTACAAATACATGGGTTAGTCCTAATGCTTCAGCAGTTTCTTGTGCTTCTTGTTTTTCTTTGGCAGAAAGTGTTTCAGAATATGTGGTGACAAGGTAAGCGTTTTTTTTCAAAACTTTTTCAGCTGCTGCTGCGAGAAATGTGCTGTCAATTCCTCCTGAAAAAGCTATGGCTACTTTAT
>JAJDHX010000089.1 GCA_030266395.1 Selenomonadales bacterium OttesenSCG-928-I06
TCTTCCTGAGATATATTTAACAAGTCTGCAATTTCATTTATTGTTGGGTCTCTAGAAAAATCTTTTTGAAATTGTTCTCTAACCTGGGCAATTTTAAAACCAAGTTCTTTTAGAGACCTACTTACTTTTATTGCCCCGTCATCTCTTAAAAATCTTCTTATCTCACCTATAATTAAGGGAACTGCATATGTAGAAAATCTTAAATCCCTGTTTAAATCAAATCTTTCAATTGCTTTTACAAGCCCAATACAACCAATCTGAAATAAATCTTCAAATTCATATCCTCTATTTTGAAATCTCTGTACAATACTCCGCACAAGATTAAGATTATTTTCAGTAAGTTCATTTATAGCATGCTTTTTTATCTTAATATCTTCTGATTGTGCTTTAAGCAAAAGAGCTTTGATATCATTATCATTTAACATGTCACACCTAATCTTCAGTTTGTGACATCTTTTTTATATTCTTAGTCAATATAACTTCTGTTCCCTCATAAAGTTTTGACTTTATCTCCAGCTTGTCCATAAAAGACTCCATAAAAACAAAGCCTAAACCCATTCTATCTGCCCCTTTAACAGCTTTGTTTTTTCTGACTTGTTCTATATCATCTATTCCGATGCCAAAATCCTTAATTACATACTCGATTCTGTCTTCATATAATATCATTGTAAACTCAACTAGATTTTCTTCATTTGTTTCATCTTTAAAAGCTTTTCCTTGGTAACCATGAATTATTGCATTAGTAATAGCTTCTGAAATAGCTACCTTCACTTCGTCAATATCAGTTACTGTAAGATCTAACCTTGCTGCAAAAGATGCTGCTGCTATTCGGGCTAAAACAACATTTTCATTTACACTTAATAAAGACATTATTGCTTTATTTTTTACTATATCTTGTCTATCTTTATTGTTATCCATAATACTCCTCCTTGAAAGTTCGGTACAATCTTATTGTATCATAAAATAATTGAGTTTCTAGAAATTAATCTAATTAAAAAGAGCTAAAGCTTCTTCTTCAGTCTCAGCAATTTGCATTATTTGCTCAAATCCTGAAAGCTCAAGAACTTTCTTTATTTTTGGATTTATATTGGAAATAACAATTTGACCGCCTAATAAGTTGATGTTTTTATATCGCCCCAGAATAACACCTAAGCCAGAACTATCAATAAATGACACCTCTTGCAAGTTTAGTAAAATATCTTTAGTTTCATTTGTATTTAAAGCATTATCAATGCTTTTTTTAAAATCATTAGTGCTTTCAATATCAAACTCTCCTTTAAGCCTAACTATAAGTATACCTTGTTTCATCAGAGTTTCTATCTTCAATACATATTCCTCCTTACGATCTTTTCTTTTACATTATTTGAATATAATTCCATAAAAAGGAATTTTATCCTTCTAAAAACAAACAAAAATAAAGTAATCTTAATTTATAATGACTCAAATTACAAATTAAGATTACTTTGTTTTTTGAATTTTATAGCTATCTTACTATAATGATCTATCTAAATAAAGCATTCATCATGTCCTGAAAAATCTTTAAGAACCCTGCTTTTTCTATATCTTTAGCCGCCAACAAATCAACCCTTGCTATCTCTATCGAATCTTTGAAAACAACTAATTCTCCACATTTTTCACCTTTGGCAATAGGGCCTCTTAGATTTTTCTTCTTAATAACCTTTTGCTCAATGTTTTTACTTTCTTTTTTGGCAATAGTCACATTTAAATCACAAGCTGCTACAACTTCAAGCTCACTTTCATTGCCTCTGCTAACTCTTACCCTATCCACTACACTTCCCTTTTTAATAATAGGAACTGCTACAAAATTAGAATATCCCCAATCCAGCAAACGCATACTTTCTCTGAGATGAGATCTGGGTTCTTCACTCTTGAAAATAACTGAAATCAATCTTAAATCACTTCTTTTTGCTGTTCCTACAAAACAATATTTTGCATCTTGGGTCCAGCCAGTTTTTAAGCCATCAGCACCTTCATACCACCAAAGCAATTTATTTGTATTAACAAGCCAATTTTTATCTTCTCTCAGCCAGTATTCCTTTATACTGCAAAGCTCCATATATAATGGATGTTTTATTGCCTCTCTTGCAATAAGTGCAGCATCATAAGCACTCATATAGTGATCTTCAGCCGGCAGACCATTGGGGTTTACAAAATTAGTATTCAAGAGGCCTAAACTTTTAGCTTTATCATTCATGGCCATTACACCATTTTCTTCAGTACCATAAATATGTTCTAAAATAGCCATTGCAGCATCATTTGCACTAACTACAGCAACTGCAATTAAAAGTTCATGTACACTTAATTCTTCACCAACTTCAAGCCAAATTTGTGAACCGCCTTGTTCATGAGCATTCTTACTTGTTTTAACTTTATCATCTAAAGATATCTTACCACTTTCTACTGCTTCAATAGCCAATAAAAGTGTCATAATTTTTGTTACACTAGCTGGCGGTAACTTTTCATGAGGGTTTTTCTCATAAAGAATAACACCATTTTCATCTAACAATACAGCCGAAAATGCATCTGTCTCAAACCCTGATTTAGTTTCTTTTACAAGAGGTTCAGCA
>JAJDHX010000009.1 GCA_030266395.1 Selenomonadales bacterium OttesenSCG-928-I06
AAATGGAATTAAAATATTCTCTGACTATTATAGGTATTTACCAAAATGGAATTCTTGCGATTTTGTTGTGCTTAAATAAATTTAAAAACACTTATACAGTACTATTAATCTACACTTACAAGAAAATTAATTTCTTTACAAGATTTGCAGAAAGTCGTATTATAATAATATAGATAATTTTGGAAAGCACTGCTATTAAAACTACACATAGCAATTTGCTGATATTAAGGAGGAGAATAATTATGAAAGAAATTATGGACTTCTTAAAGGGAACTACTGTTCAATACCTGGCTACAATAGGACTTGATGGCAAACCAAAAGTAAGACCTTTTCAATATATGTTTGAAAAAGATGGCAAACTATGGTTTTGCACAAGCAATAAAAAAATAGTATATGCAGAAATTAAACAACAACCTTATGTAGAATTTTCTGCATGCAATCCAGATCTTGCTTGGCTTAGATTATCTGGCAAAGTTGTGTTTAAAGATGATATGGATATTAAAAACAAAATAATAGAAGATAGTGAATTTGTAAGATCTATATATAGAACAGGTTATAATCCGGAATTTGAAGTGTTTTATTTAGAAGAAGGCAAAGCAGTTATCAATGACTTTTCAGGAAAACCATCTAAAGAATACACATTTTAATTATAAAAACCTCTGTTTTCTTTAAACAGAGGTTTTACTTTATCACATAGAAATATTACTCATCTGCAAAAACTAAATAACAAAAGACTTATAGAAAGGCTAATGTTTTATGATCAAAAAAATATATCTTGCCGGTGGCTGCTTTTGGGGAGTAGAAAAATATTTTTCCAGTATAGACGGAGTAGTAAATACAAGTGTTGGTTATGCAAACGGCAAAACCTTAAATCCTACTTATGAAGATGTATGCTATAAAGATAGCGGTCATGCCGAAACTATAGAAATAGAATATGATGATAATTTAATTAATCTCGAATTTTTATTGGAAATGTATTTTAAGATTATTGACCCAACTTCACTAAACAGACAAGGCCCTGATGTTGGAACACAGTATAGAACAGGCATATACTATCTAAATGAAACAGACAAACCAATTATTTTAAAATCTATTGAGAACTTACAAAAAGACTATAATGACTTCATACTTGTAGAAGTCAAACCTCTGGAACACTATTTCAAAGCAGAAGAATACCATCAAAAATACCTTGATAAAAATCCTAATGGATATTGTCATATCCCTAAAAACTTTTTTGACCTTGCTAAACAAAATAATAAAAAAGAGTAATGCTTGAGCTTAAGCACTACTCTTTTTTGTTTTTAGAAAAAAAACCCTCATACTTACTATGCTGCTCGGAGACATTCCAGGACATGTTTGATATGCTAAAACAGTTTGCCACATAAGAAGAGGTGCCACATCATTTGGTACTTGCACAGTCCATTCACCAGTACCACCAATAATAAAATTACTTTGAGTATTATTAGGCCAAATTACTGTTAAGGTACATCCAGGACTACCTATACCAGATACAGAACCTGAACCTTGTAATATAGGATTAATTATAGGAGGATGACTCTTAACGCCACTTCCTGCATTTCGCACAACAAAATCTTCAGCAGGACGACCATTAATTGTTACACCACCACATCCATCTACAACAACAGTATAAGTTTGATAATTATTAATAAAGTTATCTGGTGCTTCTGTTTCAACCAATACATATATCCCCGGAATTAAATTTTCAAATGTAACTATTCCATCTTCTCCAGATACTGCAGTCACTATAGTGTTTCCATTTTGAGTAAGAGAAAATTCTGCTTCTGCTAAAGGTACGCCAAACTCATCTGTTTTTAAAAATGAAAATGAAGAAATTCTTATATTTGGCAACATTACTTTGGAAAAACATTCTCCATTGACAGATATTTTGCCTCCACGACTTACTGAAATAACATAAGAATAAGGCATATACATATATCCTGCCGGTACTTCAATTTCAGTTAGTATATAAATTTCTTCGGGTAAAACACAAAACTTTATGCGACCCTTATGATCAGATACTGTAGTCATTACAGTTCCGTTAGGACAAGTCATCTGAAAAACTGCTCCAGGTAAACATCTTCCTGTTACTGCATCTACTTTATATAAAGTAATATCTCTAGGGCGAATTGAACAACATTTTCGTTCTTTTTTTGAGGTCCTTCTTTTAAATTTCATATATATTCCTCCATCAGAATAAAACCAAGTTATTACAATATATGCACATTAACTCTATTTTGCTGATTAAATATATGACACCTGCCAAAACCATCAATTAAAAAGGCAGATACTAAGCACACTGCCTTTTCAAATACATATTATTGAGGAGTAGGTAGTACTGTAACAGTGTTAACTTCACTTGAAATACCGTCACAAGTTTGATATGCTGCCACAGTTTGCCCTGCCACCAAAGTAGTCCCTTCAGGAACAATAACACTCCAATTTTCATCTGAACCAACAACACCATCAACAGTAGCACCATCAGCAAATGTTACAGTAACGACACATCCCGGAACACCTGTTCCTGTTACAACAGAAGTTATTCTAGTTACTATATTAATGTTTGGTCTAGGCGGTAATTCTTCGGCATTAGTCACAGTAAACCCTTGAGCAGTCTGACCATTAATTGTTACTTTACCAAATGCATCTACAACTACGGTGTATACTGTGGGGTTTCTTTGATAGCCATAAGGTGATTGTGTTTCTATCATAGTATAAACTCCGGGTTTTAAATCAGTAAAAAGTGCTCCTCCATTCACATTTGATACTACTGTTGATACAATTGAACCATTTTGATATAAAGTAAACTCACCACCAGCAAGCGGCGCTCCGGTTACTGAATCTATTTTATTTATTGTAAATCGGAAATTTTCTCTATCAATAACATTAGGAATAAATAATTGAGAGGTACAAACACCATTGACATATAACTTTCCACTACTACTAACTGTTATATAATACGTAAAAGAATTAGGTGAATAGCCATTTGGTGGTTCAACTTCTGTAAGAGCATACCTTTCATAAGGAACTATACAAAAAGTAACACGACCTTTATAATCTGACACCGCCCGCTTAACCGCGCCATCTTTTGAAGTTAGTTCAAAAACCGCACCAGGTAATCTTCTTTTGCTTCTACCATCAATTTTACAAAAAGTAACTTCTCTATAAGATTTTGAACTGCAGCCCAAATAACTACAACTTCTATAAGCATCATCTTTATCAAACATCAAAATTCCCCCATATCTTTAATGCTACTCATATAACAATATATGCAAACTTTGAAACATGTGTGTAGTTATGTAATATCTACCTTTAAACATAAAAAAAGAGTATTTTAAAAATACTCTTTTGCTACTTCTAAAAAAATTATCACAATAAAATTATTAATCACTGCCAAGATTTTATCAAAAGCTCTGCAACCTCTGATACATCTGCTGTTGCGAGCCCACCATATCCAACAATTACAGTATTAGTTTCTGGCGTTTGATCTAAATAATATTCTGAAAGACCGTAAACCTTTACACCATTCTCTTTAGCCTTCTGTATTAGTTCAATTTCCGACATCTTATTAGATGTAATTAATAAATGTAAACCTGCTTCATAACCTTTTATAGTTAAAACATTTGCCAAAGAACCTAAATAACGAATAAATATATCTCTTCTATTTTTATAAATAGTGCGCATTCTGTTTAAATGTCTCTCATAATAATTTTTTTCTAAAAACTTTTTTAAAGTTCGTTGCTCAAACTCTGAAACTGTACAAGAATAAAAAGTTAATTTTTTTCTGTATGTCTCCAATAAATCAGGAGGTAAAACCATATAACCTATACGAAGCGATGGAGCTAACGTTCTGGTAAATGTGTTTAAATAGATTACCTTATCATCATTATCCAAACTATGAAGAGTAGGGATAGGTTTTAAAGCATACCTATATTCACTATCATAATCATCTTCAATAATAAAAAAATTATCAGTATCAGCCCATTTTAACATTTGCATCCTTCTATTAATGCTCATAACAGTACCTAAAGGAAAATGACGAGAAGGGGTAATAAAAGCAATAGATGAATCTGTCTTTTCCAGTTCATCTTTTCTCATTCCTTCAGCATCCATACTTATAGGATGAAATTTAATATCCCGGCTCTGAAGTATTCTTACAATTTTATGATAACAAGGATTTTCTACCGCAAATACACTATTCGGAAGCAATTCTATAATTAAACTAAATAAATATTCAGAACCAGCACCCAAAATAATCTGTTCCGGATGCACACTCATATTTTTATACTCTTTTAAATATCTGGCTATTTCTTTTCTTAAACTTAAATCTCCCTGAGGATGAATTGGCTTAAGTAATGAATCATTTTCATCTCTCAGTATCTCGCGCATTAATTTAGCCCAGGTAGCAAAAGGGAAATTATAAAGATCTACAGCATTTGTTTTAAGATCGTAAATATATGTATCATTATTGTCTCTTTCTTCTACCAACAAATCTGAAATTGATTTTGATTTTTTAATAATTGAATCTATCTGACGAACAAAATATCCTTTTTTCTCAACTGTCTCAACATATCCTTCTGCAATAAGCTGAGCATAAGCGTTTTCTACAGTGTTTTTACTTATTTGTAAATGTTCTGCCAGTTTCCTTTTAGAAGGCAGCTTTTTCCCTTGCGGCAATATACCTTCAACTATATTTTGTTTAATTCTTTTATATAATTGTTCATACAAAGGCTGCCTGTTCTTTTCGCTAAATGAAATAGTAAACAAAAAATCACTCCCCAATCTGGTACTAACAATAATTACAAAACTGGCAATTGCAAACATATCAGTTTTATATAAAAATAAACTCATTCATTATTTTTGTCAAGAAAAGAAAGAGGGGAACTAAAATGAATGAAAAATATGATTTTAATAAAAATCTGGCACAACTGCTTAAAGGCGGAGTTATAATGGATGTTTCCACACCTAAGCAAGCTGAAATAGCAGAAAAAGCCGGAGCATGTGCAGTCATGGCACTTGAAAGAGTTCCTGCTGATATCAGAGCTGCCGGTGGAGTATCCAGAATGAGTGATCCAAAAATGATCAAAGAAATTCAAAAAACAGTTTCTATCCCTGTTATGGCAAAAGTTCGCATAGGGCACTTTGTAGAAGCCCAAATACTTGAAGCAATTGAAATTGATTACATAGACGAAAGTGAAGTCTTATCGCCAGCTGATGATATATATCATATTGATAAAACACAATTTAAAGTACCATTTGTTTGTGGTGCTAAAGATTTAGGAGAAGCACTCCGTAGAATTAATGAAGGAGCTTCTATGATCAGAACAAAAGGAGAAGCTGGTACTGGCGATATAATCCAAGCAGTTCGTCATATGCGCAAAATAATGAGTGAAATAAGAATTCTTACTACCAAAGCCAAAGATGAACTTTTTGAAGCTGCTAAAAGCTTAGCAGTACCTTACGAACTTGTAAAATATGTATCTGAAAACGGTAAATTACCTGTAGTAAACTTTGCAGCTGGAGGTGTTGCAACTCCTGCTGATGCAGCTTTAATGATGCAATTAGGTGCCGAAGGTGTCTTTGTTGGTTCCGGTATATTCAAATCAGGTGATCCTGCCAAAAGAGCAGCAGCAATCGTAAAAGCTGTTACTAATTATAATGATGCCAAACTCATAGCAGAACTATCTGAAGACCTTGGTGAAGCTATGGTAGGTATTAACGAGCAAGAAATTCAGCTTTTAATGGCAGAACGCGGTAAATAGGGGAGTACCGTTAATAAAAATCAGACTATAATATCTTTTATGAAAAACCTCCGAAAATAAAAAACTAATCTTCTTTAAATATAGATTAGTTTCCAGCAAACAATAACAATTTATTTTACTATTACTCTCTAAAAGTTTATAATTACTTTTATTACAAGAAAATTTCAAATCTGGAGGATACATAAAGATATGTTGAATTTTGATTTTCATATGCCAACCAGAATTGTCTTTGGTAAAGACACTGAAAAAGAAATAGGTAATCTTTTAAAACCATATGCCAAGAAAATATTATTGCATTATGGCGGAACAAACATTAAAAAAAGTGGACTTTACGAAAGAGTAATTACCTCTTTAAAAAGCAACAAAATTGATTTCATCGAACTTGGAGGAGTTGTACCTAATCCTCGTTTATCTCTGATATATGAAGGAATAAATTTATGCCAAAAAGAAAAAGTAGACTTAATCCTGGCAGTAGGCGGAGGAAGTGTTATAGATTCTGCCAAAGCTATAGCAATGGGGCTTTATTATGAAGGAGATGTTTGGGAAATCTTTGAAACAAGAAAAGATATTACAAAGGTTCTTCCTATTGCTACAATTTTAACCATACCTGCTTCTGGCAGTGAATCAAGCTTTAGCACTGTCATCACCAACGAAAAAAAAGAAATGAAATTAAGCTACAGCAATGATCTTTTGCGTCCAGTGCTTAGTGTCATAAACCCGGAACTTTTCTACACACTTCCCAAAAGACAAATCGCAAACGGCGTTGCTGATATGATAAGCCACATTTTTGAACGTTATTTTACTAATACCAAAAACAATGATTTAACTGATGGTCTATGTGAAGCAACTCTTAAAACTATTATGAAAAACGGACCTATAGTTTATAACGATCCAAGCAATTATGATGCTTGGTGTCAAATTGGTTTCAGTGGCACAATTGCCCATAATGGCAGCTTAGGACTTGGCAGAGAAGAAGACTGGGCTGCACATAAAATCGAACATGAATTAAGTGCAATTTATGATGTGGACCATGGGGCAGGGCTTGCTGTACTTGTTCCGAATTGGATGAAATATGTCTATAAAACAAACCCTGATATGTTTGTTCAATTTGCGGTAAATGTTATGGACGTAAAAATGAATTATAGCAATTCAGATGCTATAATATCAGAAGGAATTGAACGCTTAAAAAACTTTTATAGTAAGTTAGAATTACCTTCAACTTTAAATGAACTAAAAATTAACGAAGAAAATTTCGAGACAATGGCCAAAAAAGCAACTAAATTTGCTTATGGCAAAGAAGTTCCTTTAGGCGGACTCAAAAAATTATATTGGCAAGATGTACTTGAAATTTATAAACTGGCAAAATAAAACAGATACCTAAAAGGTATCTGTTTCATTTTGCATAACTACTCGTTTATTTAACCACCATCTTAAAAATGGAATACCTACAAATAAAATAAATAACATACGAAACAACTGAAAAGATGTCACCATTGCTAAATCTGCATTAATCATCAAAGCTGTTATTCCCATTTCTGCTATACCGCCTGGAGCTGTACTAATAAACATTGTAACTAAATCTAAGCCATTCATTTTAGTGTATATATAATCTATAAATAAAAGAATGCATATTACACCTAAAACATTTAAACAATTATAACAAAGTATTTTTCTCCAATTTTTAGATGTAATAAGATCAATTGATTGACCCATGTTTATACCAATTGCAACTTGAGCAACTATTGTTATAAGAGAAGGTAATTTAGGTGCATTAAAACCACTTAGTACCAATAAAGCTGTCACTACAATAGGAATTGTAAGATATCTGGTAGGTATATTTATATTTCTTGTAAAAAAAAGAACTATAACTATAGCCACAGCAAAAATTAATAATTGTGGCAGATCATTTAAAACAAAGGGATATGTTTGTTTAACAACAGATTCAAAGCTGTTTGATAATCCATATAAAACTAAAAACGGAATAAATGATACTGTAACCAATACTCGAACAGTTTGCATCAAAATAACAGTAGATGCATCTGCTTCTTTTACTTCTTCACTTATAACTGCCATCTGAGATAAACCACCAGGAATACTACCAATTAAACTTGTTGCCAAATTAATATTGGTAATTTTTTTTACTAATATTCCTCCTAACAAGGAAAGACCTAAAGTAATTAAAGTCATTACAAAAATTAAATCTATATGGCTTAATATGTATTTACATGTTTCCATATTAAATGGACTTCCCATTACATAACCAAAAAACAACATACCTATATGTCGAAATTTAACTTTCCAATATACCTTTTTTTTGAAATAGGCTTCTAAAATAACCACAGTCACAAGTGGTCCTAACATCCATGGCAAAGGCAAATTAGCAATACTAAACAGCCAGCCAACAAGACATGCCACACAAAATATTTTTAAATAGTTAATAATCATAAAAATCACCTATTAAAATTTTCTAATTATTAAAAAAATTCTAATAATAGTATTAGAATAAAAAATTTTCTCTTAAGCTAGAGTAAAATAAAAGATTACTATTTCACTTGATATTTACATGCTTATTATAAACAGTATTGTATAACAACTATGTTTAGGTTATTAATAATATGACTTTGTTTATATGAAATATCAAAAAATCTTTTGTGTTACAAGCAGAAACATTTTTAAATAAACTCCAAAAAATATATCCTATATTTTACATATTACTATAAAAAGACGTTTTAGTATAATAATTTTTATTTTAAACACAAAAAAACAGGTAAAAATATTTTTACCTGTTTTCTTTTATTAATAATTGAGATAGGGGAGTCAAAAAACTTTTATAGTTTATAGCCCATCTTTTACTGTGTTACATTTTATTAAAATTGCTTGCGGAACCCTAAAGTAACTTGCCACTGTTTGTCAATTTCGCCACCAAAACTGCGTTCCACATCTAAATAGAGAGATTTATCTTCACTCATATTTATATTAGTACCAAGACCTATTTCACACCATGTGCCACTGAAATCTTTCGGAAAACTAATTCCTGAACCGCCAGAACCAATCTCTACACTGCCAGCTCCTCCAAATTCATGCAACACAGATGCTTTAACATAAGCATTTCCCTTACCATTACTAAATTCTTTGCCGCCCAAAACACCCAAGCGAGCAATAGCACTGTTAATACCATTATTGTTTATTCTGATGCTATCATTTAGTTTATAATCATAACCTTTAATACGTCCTATAGTTAACTGGGCCTGAGGCTCATAGAAATAACCGTCATTTCTATCATAACGTTTATTATATTCCATGCTCAAACTAATAGCTTTAGTATCATAATCTCCTTTAAGCTTTTCATCTCCTGCATACAAATCTAACTGCCCGTCAACATTGCCTACTTTGAAAATAACATCAAAATTTTCATTCTCCATACCTTTTTTAGTAGCATAAAAAGCTAAAGATGCTATTTCATTTTTTCCACTGCCAAGATTGTAATTATTTTTGCCTTTGTTGTACTCAAAAGCTCCACCCCAGAACCATTCTTTAACAGTGTCGCCATTTTTGTTACCTTTATCATAACCTACTTGATAAGTCTGATAATTGCTGGAAAACAAATCTCCTTTTAATTTACCGCGAAGAGCGCGTGCCCAAATACCTTCTTCAGCATTTTTATAACGCAAATCTCCAAGACGTTTTCTTAAAGTGTCATTGTTAGTCCAAGCTCCATAAAGAGCATCATAATCACCAGTAATAACTTCAGTCTTTTCATTTGGCACAATCTCTGTCTTATAAATAATCCAGTTTGTAGAACCTTCTTTTAATATCTTGTCAATTTCTGCGATATCATCGTTATAATTTTTTTGTCTGTCAGCAGTCCAATAACTAGGATCATCTGAAAAATCAACATCAACTTCATATAGTTTTCCATTATAAATTGCATTATTTGCTACATCGTCAAAATAATAAACCACACCAGCCTGATCATCATATTCATATGCATTGCCAGCTTCAGTATCATTTGAAGTTCTGTAAGGTGCATTTGTAACATAGCACTTATAGTCAAATAAATACTTGCCATAAATATTCATCGAATCTGCAAAAACCAGATCCTTAGAGCCAGCACCTACAGTAGCAAAACGTAATGGGTCTTCTCTGCTGACATTCACTAAATTGTCAACAGGATAAGATTCTAATAAATAATTGCCGCTTTCTATATCAGAGGCTTTACTGTAGTTGCCTATATAAATCATGTCACTACTAGCTCTGTCAGTAGAATTAAGGTCTAATTGAAAAATACCTTCTTTACCACTCAAAGTACCAATATAAACATAATCATGCTTATATGAAGCAATATCTGGATAAACAGAACTATCAGCGCCATAAGAATCTTGACTTAAAAAACCATATTCAATCCATTTATTTTTTAAATACTCATCATACATATTGACAATACCGCCATCAGTAAGAGTAAGTTTTTTAATTCCTTTACCTTTATAATCATTTTTAGGATCACCAAAATAACCCCATTCACCGCCATTAGAAACAGTAATAGTTCCTGTATTCCAGCCTCTCAAGGTTAAAGATCCAGCACCGCCGCGATCAGTCAAGAAATCTCCATACCAAAAAGAATCATCTCCTGAAAAATTAGCAGTTACATTTCCCATAAATACATTAATTGATCCTACTACCTGAGTAATAGGGGAATTAATTATTACTGAAGGGCTTGCTGCAAACACAAACGACGCATGCCACTTTTTAGCTGAAACAGCATCAGGTTTGTTACTAATAGAAATAATTGTAGTCTTATTACCATTAAAAACTATATGACCAATTTTGTCTGTATCGCCAGTTGAATAAGTACCCTCTGTTCTGGCATAAACACCGTTGGCACCAGAACCAGATTTATCAATAATCCTGTTATAAACATAAGCATCATCATTAAAAGTTATTTTACCGCCTCTGGCAGCAACCATAGTAATAGATCCCGTACCAGTTGATTTTGTAATTTGCTCTAAATGAACCTTCCCATTTAATGTAACCTTACTGCCAATATAAGATTGAAACTCTTCGGCAATCCATGTAGTTCCTTGTGAGAAGTCATTAACGATTTTCAAGTCACCATTAAAGGTAGTATCAGAATTTTGACCAAAATGGTGATAAGTACCAGAACCTGATACACCATGCAATAAAATATCCAAGTTGCCATTAACTACAACAGTATTTCCAGTACCTACAGAAAACAAAAACGAACTGCCGTCATTGTTTAAATATAAAGTTTCAGAACCGTCACCAATATTATAAGTAGCATCACTGCTAGTTTCTACTACATACATCCCATTAAAAGAAAGTCTATTTGTTTCTGAATTATCTGCTGGCACTATAAATGGTGCCGTTGGATCCAAAATTTGTGTTGCTTGTACCATACTTGGTGCCAATATGGGCAATGATAAAATTGCTCCAACCAACAATTTCGATAAAATCTTTTCTTTTTCGCTCCTTAAAATTCCCATTTTTCGCTCCTTTTTGATAAAAAAATATATTATTCCCCAAAATTAATTTATAACTTTTCCTATTAAATGTCAATACTTTTATTTATGCAAAACCTGCCATCTTAGAAAACTCAATATTTAATTGATTTTTTTCTTCTTATAAACTAATTACAATCATTTCAACTTTTTTGTAATTTTTTAACATATCAGCAAAATCATAGTTATGTAGACAGAAAATATTAATTATAAAAATGCTTTATTTAATTTTAATACTCAGTACATATTCTAACAGGTTTAAAACGCACGAGAAATGTGCAGATGCAAGATAAAAAAAATGCAAGGTCAGTTACGTACGTTTAGTACGTGCCTGACCTTGCATTTTCAACACAACAAAAATAATGGTGGAGGCGAGGGGAGTCGAACCCCTGTCCAAAAGCATTACTGCCTAAGCTTCTCCGAGCGCATTCTGTAATTTAAAATTCGCTATCATATCGCCTACAGAAAGGCTATAATCAAGCTATCTTGATAAAATTCCCTTTAAACTCCTCAAGACAAAAGTTTAAAAGTATCCTGCTAAGTGACGCCCTTATCCTACCGCAGGATTATAGAAAAAGGACGTTAGCATTAAGCTGCTAAAGCGTATTCTTTGTTTGCGTTTAATTTAAAGTTCACCGTATTACAGGCAGATGAAACCCTGGCTCGCTACCTAGACCATAACCGCCCCTGTCGAAACCAATACGCCCCCGTATAAAAGTTTCTTTCATTAATATACTATAATACAAACAAAGATTTAACTTCATTAAGAAAGTTTTTATATTATATCACAAAAATTATTGACAATCCACTTATAAAATTAGACAATATTTTTAGTAGCATAATATCTCTCAATTGTTGACAAATAATATTGCTATAGCTATAATAGATTAGTACCGAGGAGGAAAATCATGAAAATTAATATTAAAAAAGCAAGACAAATGATTACGCCTTCTGAAGAATTCTCTATCATTGGAAATAACTTTTCTCTTGATAAAAAAGAGTTTCCTGATATTTTAAATGTAGAAAAATTAACTATTAATGGACTAATAGAAAACAAAGGTTTTTTTATAAAAGTAACAGGTGTTATTGATATTTCTTTAAATTCAGCTTGTTCTAGGTGCTTAAAAGAAACAAACATTAACCTAAACATACCTTTTACTGAAGAATATCATGATATCCAGTCCAAAGAAGATTTATCTAAAGAAAGCAATGAAGAATTCAAATATTACATAGGTAATGAAATCGACTTAGAACCTTTAATAACAGAACTTTTAGTCTTGGAATTACCACTGAATCAATTATGCAATGAAAATTGTCTAGGTCTTTGTTATAAATGCGGTCAGAATTTAAACAAAAAAGATTGTGGCTGCAATAGAGAGCAAATCGATATTAGACTTTTGGAATTAGAAAAGTTTCTTAAATAATAACGAAAAAATGATTAAAGCATCTTTAAGGAGGTGTAGAAAATGGCGGTACCTAAACGTAAAATGTCTAAATCACGCCGTGATAGAAGAAGAGCTAACTGGAAACTTACCGCACCTAATTTATCAGAATGCCCTCAATGTCATGAAAAGAAAATGCCACATAGAGTGTGCCCTGATTGCGGATTTTATGACGGAAAACAAGTGATCGAAGTTAAAGCAGAATAATAAAAATGAAACAAGTAATATATAAGCAATAACCTATCTTTAAACTTATATTTTACTTGTTTTTTTTTGTAGATATTTTTTTCTTGCACTTTTTCTATTAACTGGATATAATATAGTTTGCAAAGAATTTTAGTACCTGCTACTAAAATCAATGTTGAAGTAGTGTTAAGGTGATTATTATGGAACGAATTAATAAAAAAGCACGCCATGAATTATTAAAAGATAAAATTAATAAATACCCATTTATGACAGATAAAGATTTAGCTAATAATCTGAATGTAAGTGTGCAAACAGTTCGACTAGATCGCTTTGAACTTAAAATACCTGAAGTAAGACAAAGAATAAAAATTTTGGCAGAAGAAGCCGAATTTAAAATAAAATCAATTTCTAACGATGATATAGTAGGCGAACTGATCGACATTAAGCTAGGTCAATCTGGAATATCAATGATGACTATTACAGATGATATGGTATTTGAAAAAAACAAAATAGCCAAAGGATATTTTATCTATTCTCAGGCTAATTCACTGGCTATAGCTATCATAGATGCTGAAATAGCTATAACAGGTGTTGCTAAAATCAAGCACATGATCTCAGTAAAAAAAGGCGAAAATTTAGTTGCAAAAGCAGAAGTTACAAAAGTAAGAGGTAATAAATTTTTCATTACTGTTAGAACAACTTCCAACGAAGAAACTGTATTTATAGCCAAATTCATTATTGTATCACTATCTGACCAATAAATTGTAAATGAGGTAAGCTTATGAAAGTTGCTATTGATGCAATGGGAGGCGACTTTGCACCCCAAGAAAATGTACTGGGTGCTATAGAAGCTTTAAAAGAATACAAAGATAAAAATTTAGAAATAATATTAGTTGGTAATAAAGATCAAATTTTAGAATTTCTCCCTCAAGACTATTCAGATACTTTAAACATTAAAATTCATAATACAACCGAAGTAATAGAAATGGACGATCATCCTGCAGCCGCAGTAAGAGAAAAAAAAGATTCATCTTTAGTAGTAGCTGCAAGACTTGTTAAAGATGGATTGTGTGATTCCTTTGTTTCTGCTGGCAGTACAGGTGCTGCAGTAGCTGCATCGTTATTAATTTTGGGTAGAATAAAAAATATAGAACGCGCTACAATTGCCACACCTATACCAAATCCTGCTGGAACTACTTTATTGTTAGACTCAGGTGCAAATGTAGATAGCAAACCAAAACATTTACTGCAAAGTGCTATTATGGGTTCTATTTATGCAGAACATATCTTAAAAATTTCTAATCCTCGTATAGGATTACTTAATATTGGGGAAGAAGAAAGCAAAGGCAATAAACAAGCTCTGGAAACTTTGCCTTTATTAAAAAATTTAGATCGTAATAAATTTAATTTCATAGGAAACGTTGAAGGCAGAGATATCACAAATGGTTCTGTAGATGTTGTTGTTTGTGATGGATTTGTAGGTAATGTAGTTTTAAAATTTGGCGAAGGTCTAGCCTATACTATATTACAAATTTTGAGAGAAGCTTTAGAAACAGGCAGTATATTAACAAAAATTGCAACATTTTTCTTATTGCCTGCTATGAGATCTCTAAAGAAAAAATTTGATTATGCTGAGTTTGGCGGAGCACCACTACTTGGAGTTAACGGTGGCTGTATAATTTGTCATGGTAGTTCTAAAGCTAAAGCTATAAAAAATGCTATCAGGGTAGCAGCCGAATTTAAAGAGAATGACGTTTTAAATAACATTTCCAAAAGTATTGCAGCTGAAGAGAAAAAAGAAATATAAGAGATTCTTTTATAATATATAAGGGGGCAAAATTTTGAATCAATCAGAAAAATTCATAGGCATCTTAGGTATTGGAACTTATGTCCCTGAAAAAATAATGACTAATCTTGATTTTGAAAAAATAGTAGATACTTCAGATGAATGGATTACAACAAGAACAGGTATTAAAGAAAGAAGAATAGCTTCTGCTGAAGAAGCCACTTCTGATTTAGCAACCAAAGCAGCTTTAAAAGCTCTTGAAAATGCAAAAACAAGTCCTGACGAAATAGACCTTATTATTGTAAATACAGCAACTCCTGATATGCTGTTTCCTTCATCAGCCTGTCTTGTTCAAGAAAACATTAAAGCAAAAAATGCAGCAGCTTTTGATCTTTCTGCAGGTTGTACAGGTTTTGTATATGGTCTGGTAACAGGAGTACAATTTATAAAAACAGGATTATATAAAAAAGTTTTAGTTATAGGTGCTGATGCTCTTTCTAAAATAGTAGACTTTACTGATAGAAACACATGTGTTCTTTTTGGAGATGGAGCAGGAGCAGTTGTTCTTGGCGAAACAGAACAAGGATATGGTATTTTAGGTGCTGACCTAAATTCTGATGGAAGCGGGGGAGAATACCTAAAAATAGCAGGTGGCGGTTCTCGTAATCCTGCAACCATAGAAACTCTAAACAATAAACTTCACTATCTATATATGAATGGCCCAGAAGTTTTTAAGTTTGCAGTAAAGGCAATGGGTGATACAAGTCTCAGAGCCTTAAAAAAATCCAACTTAACAGTTAATGATGTTTCTTGGTTTATCCCGCATCAAGCAAATACCAGAATAATCAGTGCAGCTGCCAAAAGACTAAAAATTCCTATGGAACAAGTTGTAATTAATCTGGATAAATATGGCAATACATCTGCTGCGACAATTCCTCTAGCCCTAGAAGAAGCTTTAAATGATGGCAAAATTAAAAACGATGATATCCTTGTGTTTGTTGGGTTTGGAGCAGGTCTCACTTGGGGAGCATGTGTAGTAAAATGGCGTAGTTTGTGTTAAACTGATTTTTAGTGTAAAATGAAAAAGATTGAAGGTGAACTTCATGGAAAAATTAGCTTTTATATTTCCAGGGCAAGGTGCTCAAAAAGTAGGTATGGGAAAAGAACTTGTTGAAAAATTCCCTGAAGCCAAAAACATATTTGAAGAAGCAGACGAAGCTTTAGGTTTTTCGCTAAGCAAATTATGCTTTGAAGGTCCTGAAGAAGAGTTAATAAAAACAAAAAATACACAACCTGCTATACTTACAATGAGTATTGCATGTAGTGAAATATTAAAAAACAGAGGAATAAAACCAACAATTACAGCCGGTCATAGTTTAGGAGAATATTCTGCACTTGTTGTTGCAGAAGCCTTAAAATTCTCTGATGCTGTTAGACTTGTGCAAAAAAGAGGTCAATTTATGCAAGAAGCAGTACCTCTTGGAGAAGGCAGTATGTGTGCTGTTATTGGAATGGATCGCGAACTTATTGTAAATGCTTGTAAGGAAATAGAAAATACTACTAATTCCGTTGTTCAAGCAGTTAATTTTAATTGCCCTGGTCAAATAGTAATAGCTGGGCAAACAAAAGCAGTAGATGATGTAATGGACTTACTTAAAGAAAAAGGTGCTAAAAAACTGGTTAAATTAGCAGTAAGCGCACCGTTTCACAGCTCGTTAATGATTCCAGCTGCAGAAAAATTAGCTCTAGAACTTGATAAAGTCACAATTAATGATGCTAAAATTCCGGTAGTATCAAATGTTACTGCAAAAATGATAACTGACAGTACAGAAATCAGGAATAATTTAGTCAAACAAGCAGCAAGCCCTGTACTTTGGGAAGACTCTATTTTACATATGAATGAAAATGGGGTAAATACCTTCATAGAAGTCGGTCCTGGCAGGACATTGGTAGGCCTAAATAAGAAAATTATTAAAGACGCTATTGGCTTAAATATAGAAGATGAAATATCTTTAGAAAAAATCCTTGATTATTTTAAGGAGGTTAGGTAAAATGCATTTAGATGGTAAAGTAGCTCTTGTTACAGGAGCATCTCGAGGCATCGGTCGTGCTATTGCAATTATGCTTGCTAAAAACAAAGCAAAAGTTGTAATAAACTATGCAGGTAATACAGCTGCTGCTGAAGAAGTTAAAGAGATAATCAATAAAGAATACTCAGAAGCTATCACTGTTAAGGCAGATGTTAAAAACCCTGAAGATGTTGAAGCTCTTGTGCAAAAGACTATAGACACTTTTGGTCGTATCGACATTTTAATTAATAATGCAGGAATTACCAAAGACAATCTTCTAATGAGAATGAAAGAAGAAGATTGGGATGCTGTTCTTGCTACTAATTTAAAAAGTGTCTTTCTTATGACCAAAGCTGTTTCCAAAATTATGATGAAACAAAGAAGTGGCAAGATTGTCAATATAGCATCAGTAGTAGGTGTTATGGGCAATGCTGGCCAAGCAAATTATTCTGCAGCCAAAGCTGGTGTTATCGGTTTTACAAAAACAATGGCAAGAGAACTTGCCAGCAGAAACATTACTGTAAATGCTGTTGCTCCAGGATTTATTGCAACAGATATGACTGAAATACTATCAGAGGCTGTAAAAGAAGATTTAGCAAATAAAATTCCACTTGCAAGAATGGGAACTGCCGATGAAGTAGCTGCTGCAGTAACATTCTTGGCCTCAAACCTATCAGACTATATTACCGGTCAGGTACTAAATGTTGATGGTGGAATGGTGATGTAAAATGTTTTATGAATTTGAAAGGAGGTGAACAGACACCGTGGCAACTTTTGATAAAGTTAAAGAAATAGTAATAGAACAACTAGGTGTAGATGAATCAGATGTTTCTATAAATTCTACTTTCATTGATGATCTTGGTGCTGACTCTTTAGATATAGTAGAGCTTATAATGGCTTTTGAAGAGGAATTCAATGTTGAAATTCCTGACGAAATAGCTGAAAAAATAAAAACAGTAAAAGACGCTGTAGAGTACATAGACAAAGAGAAACAAGCTTAATAAAAGACGTTATGTACTTTTATAGGATGCTTTTAAAAACTGACATTTTAAAACAAAAAGTTTTAAGAAAGTCTTGTAATTTTTTACGAGACTTTCTTAAAAATGAAACTATATTTTAAAATATTATTATAACAGGGCCTCTTTTCTAAGTATGTACGATTGATTGGAGGAAATATTACTTGAAACTCCCAGAATTAAAAATTGGACCTCATGTAGCTAAACTACCAATTATACAAGGTGGTATGGCTATTAGAATTTCTACTGCTCGTTTAGCAGCAGCTGTTGCTGAAACAGGCGGTATTGGACTTATTGCCGCTTCTGGCATGTCTTTTGATGAATTAAGAAAAGAAATAAGATTGGCACGCTCTCTAACTAAAGGAATCATAGGAATTAATGCTATGGTTGCAGCAAGGGAGTTTATAAAATTAATCAGCACTGCTATTGACGAAGGAATTGATCTTATCGTAGCAGGTGCAGGATTTTCACGCGATATGTTTGCTTTAGGCAAAAAATCAAATACACCAATTGTACCTATTGTTTCTACTGATAAATTAGCTAAAATATCCGAATCTTTAGGAGCAGCAGCTGTTGTTCTTGAAGGCAAAGAAGCAGGAGGACATTTAGGCACAGATAAACCTATGAAACAACTGTTACCTGGTGTAAAAAAAGCAGTTTCTATCCCTGTAATCGCAGCAGGAGGAATTATTACTGGAAAAGATTTAGTTGAAGCTTTAGAACTAGGAGCTGATGGTGTCCAAATGGGAACCAGATTTGCTGCTAGTGTAGAATCTAATGCTGCTCCAGCTTTAAAAGAATTTTATCTTAAAGCTACAAAAGAAGATATAGTTATGATAAAAAGCCCAGTAGGACTACCTGGCAGAGCTATACTAAATCCATTTGCTAAGAAAATTATAGAATGTACTACAAACGAAAACAAAGTATGTATATCATGTTTAAAAAACTGCAAACGTACTTTTTGTATTATAGATGCTTTATCAAGAGCTCAACAGGGAGACGTAGATACAGGACTTGTATTTACTGGTGAGTACATTTATAAGATAGATAAAATATTACCTGTTAAAGAAATTATTGAAAAGCTTCTGGAGGAAGCAGAACAGGCAAGGGGTGCATACGTTTGAAGAGACGAGTTGTGGTTACAGGAATGGGTGCTGTAACGCCAATAGGAATTGGTGTAGAAGAATTTTGGAAATCACTAATAGCAGGAAAATCTGGCATAAGCAAAACCGAAAGATTTGATGCTTGTGATTTTACTACACAAATTTCCGGTCAAGTAAAAGATTTTGATATAAGTGAATTCATTGATAAAAAAGAAGCTAAAAGAATGGACAGGGTAACACAATTTGCTATCGCAGCCACTAAAATGGCTATAGCCGATTCCAAATTAGACCTGGAAAAAGAAGACAAGAGATGTATTGGTACTATAATTGGTACAGGTATTGGCGGCATGGATACAATCCATGAACAATACAAAAACTTATTTGATAAAGGTCCTAATAGGGTTAGTCCTTTTTGTGTACCTATGATGATTGCTAACATGCCTGCTGGTAACATTTCTATAATGTTTGGTTTTCAAGGTTACAGCAGTTGCGTTGTTACTGCATGTGCTTCCGGCACAAATGCAATTGGAGACTCTTTCAGAATCATCAGTAGAGGCGAAGCTGACGTTATGATTGCAGGAGGAACAGAAGCTGCTATATCACCGGTTGCAGTTGCTGGATTCTGCTCTATGAAAGCTTTATCTACACGAAATGATGAACCTGAAAAAGCATCTCGTCCTTTTGAAAAAGACAGAGATGGTTTTGTTATGGGCGAAGGTGCTGGTATTCTTGTATTAGAAGAACTAGAACACGCTAAAAAAAGAGGGGCTACTATTTATGCAGAAATAATAGGATATGGCTCAAATTCTGATGCTTTCCATATAACTGCTCCTGCTCCTGAAGGAAAACAACAAGCAGACTGTATGGACAGAGCCTTAAGAGATGCTCAAATTTCTCCTGCAGAAGTTGACTATATCAATGCTCATGGAACTTCAACTCCTCTTAATGATAAAAATGAAACTTTAGCTGTTAAATTTTTGTTTGGTGATCATGCTAAAAAACTTGCTATAAGTTCAAATAAATCAATGATTGGTCATCTATTGGGAGCAGCTGGTGCTGTAGAAGCAATTGCCTCTATAAAAACTATAAATGAGGGTATTATTCCTCCTACAATAAATTATGATACACCAGACCCTGAATTAGATTTAGATTATGTTCCTAATGTTGCACGTAAGCAAGAAACAAATATAGCTATGTCAAATTCATTTGGTTTTGGCGGACATAATGCCTCAATCATTCTTAAGAAATATAGCGAATAACCAAGAAGTTCATTATGAATTCAAACTTAGATAAAAGCAGAGTAAATTCTTTAAAAAAATTATGTGCATCATTAAATATCAATCTCAAAAACTATGAACTTCTGCATCAAGCACTTGTTCATACCTCATATGCAAATGAAGTTAAAAACTTTTCAGAAACTCACAATGAAAGACTTGAATTTCTGGGAGATAGCATACTTAATTTAATCATCAGTAAATTTCTGTTTTTAGAATACAGTAATCTTTCTGAAGGTGAATTAAGCTTTATCAGATCTCAAATAGTTTGCGAATCTACATTAGCAAAAAAAGCATCTGAACTTAATTTTGGAGATTATCTTTTATTAGGCAAAGGTGAATTATTATCTGGCGGTCGAGAAAGAGTATCTATACTGGCAGATACTTTTGAAGCTATTGTAGGAGCTGTTTTTCTGGAAACAGATTTTGAAACTACAACAGAATATGTTTTATCTTTACTAAAAGATGAAATACATTTTTCTAATGACGAAAACAGTAATTTTAATAAAGACTATAAATCATGGCTTCAAGAAATTTTGCAAAAAGATGGTTATATAAAAATTTCTTATGAAGTAATTTCTGAAGAGGGACCTGCACATAATAAATCATTTGAGATTACTGTCACTGCCAGAAACACAAAATTAGGAACTGGTTCTGGCAAAAACAAAAAAGAAGCTGAGCAAAGAGCAGCCAAAGAAGCTCTAACTACACTTGGCATACTAGACAAAAATTAAAAAAAATCTTATAATAAATTAAAATCAATTAATTTGAATCATAAAAATCAAGCAACTAATAGTTGCTTGATTTTTTAGGTAATTACTCTATGAAGAACCATATAATTCCTGTTTTTATTCCTCATTTAGGCTGTAAACATAATTGTGTTTTTTGTAATCAAAAAAAAATCGCTAACAAAACCATACCAATCACTCAATCTGATATTAAAGAAATTATTGATTTTGCCTTAAATAAAATAACCAACAGAGAAAATTTAAATATTGAAATTGCTTTTTATGGCGGAAGTTTCACAGCATTGCCACTAAAAAAACAAGAAGAATTGCTAGAGCCGGCATATGATGTTTTAATCAAGCAAAAAATTGATACTATACGCATTTCTACAAGACCAGATTGTATAAATGATGAAATTGTTGAACAATTACAAAAATATAAAGTTAAAATCATCGAACTTGGTGTACAATCTTTAGACAATTATGTTTTAAAAAAAGCACAAAGAGGTCATACTAGTAATGATGTTTTAAAAAGTATACATTTATTAAAACAAAATAACTTTATCTGTGGCATACAACTTATGCCGGGTTTACCTGGAGAAAATTGGCATAAACTAATACAAACATGTTTACAAACAATATCTCTTAAACCAAACTTTGTTAGAATATATCCAACTATAGTTATTATAGATACAGAATTATCTAACCTCTATAAAAAAGGACTATACAACCCTTTAACCTTAGAAGAAGCGGTTGTACGAACTGCCTACCTTAAATTAATGTTCAGACTAAATAACATTCCTGTAATTAGAACAGGACTTCAAGCAACTGATCTTCTTTCAGATGGTAATGTTATTGTAAAAGGTCCTTATCATCCATCTTTTGGCGAAATGGTAGACAGTTATCTGTTCTATATAGCTTTAGCACGATTTTTAGAAGAAATAATAAACTATGATTCTTGCCATAATATTGAGCTAATTGTTTACCATAATAACAAAGATTCTTCTAAAATAAGAGGAATAAATTGTATAAATATAGAAAAAATGAAAAACAAATATCAAATCAAAAAAATAACTTTTATAGTAACAGAAACTCTTAAAAAAGGAGAGATCTTGGCACAATATAAAAATATAAAATTTATTATTAATCTTTAATTTTTAAATTTATTAGCAAGAAAAATAAAGTATCTATTGTAAATAAATAGAATATCTATTATAATATACTTAATAAATATTTTTTAATGAAAATGATAATTATTTGAAAATCAGTAAGTATAATATAGATGATATTCTAGAGTTTCAATTATTACAATTTTGTTAACTAATATGCCCTTGTTTTTTTAAGGAGGATGAATTTAAAATTATGGAAGTACTAAAAGTATCTGCTCAATCAAACCCTAAATCAGTAGCTGGCGCTTTAGCAGCAGTTTTAAGAGAAAGAAAAGCAGCAGAAGTTCAAGCAGTAGGGGCAGGCGCAGTAAATCAGGCTGTAAAAGCAATTGCAATCTCAAGAGGATTTGTAGCTCCAAATGGTATTGACCTTGTTGTTATTCCTGCTTTCGCAGAAATCAATATTGACGGCGAAGAAAGAACTGCAATGCGATTCATTGTCGAACCAAGATAAGGTTATGACATAAAAATAAAAACCTCTTTAATTTTTTAAAGAGGTTTTTATTTTTTAAAAGAAGAAAACCCTGACTCTTTAAAAAGTCAGGGTTTATTTTTATATAAACTAATTATTTAGAGCAAACTGCTTTAGTATCTCTTGCAATAATTAATTCTTCGTTTGTAGGTACAACAAATACTTTTACTTTTGCACCATCAACACTAATTTCTTGGTTTTTACCACGAACATTATTTTTCTCAGGATCAATAGCTGTACCAAAGAACTCTAAACCTTCGCAAATTTTTGCTCTCATAGTAATAGAGTTTTCGCCTAAACCAGCAGTAAATGCGATAGCATCAACGCCACCCAAAACAGCTGCGAAAGCACCAATAAATTTACGAACAGTATGAGCAAAAACATCTAGAGCAAGAGCTGCACGCTCATTTCCTGAATTAGCTGCTTCTTCAATATCTCTAAAATCACTGGAAACACCAGATACACCTAAAACACCTGATTTTTTATTTAAATAATCCATCATTTGTTCTATAGTCATACCTTCTTTTTCCATAAGGAAAGGTAAAATAGCAGAATCTATGTCACCACAACGAGTTCCCATTGCTATACCTTCTAATGGAGTAAGTCCCATAGTAGTATCTATACATTTTCCGCCTTTAACTGCAGAAAGACTGCCACCATTTCCTAAATGACAAACAATGATGTTAACATCTTTAGGATCTTTATTCATAAGCATAGCTGTTTGCTCTGCCACATAACGATGGGAAGTACCATGGAATCCATATCTTCTAACACCATGTTTTTCATAAGCTTCATATGGTATTGGATAAATATATGAACTCTTAGGCATTGTTTGATGGAACGCAGTATCAAGTACCATTACTTGTGGAACACCAGGCATAAGCTCTTCACATGCTTCAATACCTATTAAATTTGCAGGGTTATGTAATGGAGCTAAGTCAAAACAATCTTTAATTATTTTTTTAACTTCTGGTGTAATTAAAGTAGGACCACTAAAATTCTCGCCACAATTAACAACTCTGTGACCTACAGCATCAATTTCTTTTAAAGAAGAAATAACACCATGGTTAGCATCAGTTAATGCATCTAAAACCATTTTGATAGCTATGCTATGGTTTTTAATGTCGGCAGTTTGTTTTACTTTATCTTTTCCTTCTGGTTCATGAACTAAAATTGAACCTTCTATTCCAATACGTTCAACTAAACCTTTTGCAACTGCTGACTCATCAGCCATATTAATAAGCTGATACTTAAGTGAAGAACTCCCACAATTTAAAACTAAAATTTTCACTAAAAAAGCCTCCTTGAATTTTAAATAATTTTATTTTTTTAAACAAATATTAACCTGATTTAAAATATCAACAAATGTTATTATTTCTCTTTTCATTTGCTTTTTCCTTCTATATAATTGATTTTTATTAAAATAATTTTAAACTTCTATATTTTAGATTAAACTTTTTACAACTTTTTAAAAAATTTTTTAACAGCAGCACCATTTAGATAATTAAACTTTTTCCCTTGCCAAGTATCCAGAATGTTCAGCTTTTCATCTATTTCATCTTTTATCTTCCACCAAGCAGTATTCCAATTAGCAATTAAAGTATCAATCTCAGGTGCTCGTCCAATAAGACGACCTATAACAATATCTGGACTTAAATATTCTAAAAAAGTTACAACTCGATTAATATAGTCTTCTTTGCTTATTAAATTAAGATTTCCTTGTTCATAGAGTTTTGCAAATTTAGTATCTTTCACAATATAAAGCGAATGTATCTTTACTTCATCTATCTCTAAAGAAGAAAGTACCTTAGCAGTCTCTATAACATCATCTAAATTATCATATGGCAAATCCAAAATAACATGGGCACATATCTCAAAATCATATTTCTTGATTTTCAAAACCGCATCAAGAAATTCAGCTAGAGTATGACCTCTATTTATCTTTTTCAAAGTATGATAATTTACTGTTTGTAATCCTAATTCTACTGTTATATCCAGACAAAATTTTTCTTTTATATTTTGAAGTAAAACTAAATATTTATCATTAATACAATCAGGCCTTGTTGCAATAGAAATTCCAACTATATCATCACTTGCAGTTGCTGCTTCTTCTAAATATTTATCTAAAGTTTCAGGAGATAAATATGTATTACTGAAATTTTGAAAATAAGGAATGAATTTTTTTGCTTTATATTTAGAAGAAATATAATCTTTATTCTTTTGTATTTGCTCTTTTACAGAAAGTTTATTTGATAAACTTTCATAACCGGCTCCTTTTACACCGCAAAAATAACAGCCATCAACAGAAATCTCTCCATCTCTGTTAGGACAACTAAGCGGCAAATTTATAGGCAGCTTGTATACTTTTTCACCATACTTTTCTTTTAAATAATCTGAATAAACTTTATATCTCATTTATGCACACCTTTTATTTAGACATTTATATTCAAATCCAAAGGACTAATTATACTAAACCTAACATCTTCAATATCTTCATACAAAAAAAGAACAGCCAACTTTTCATTTGAAGTAAAATTAGATAATTTACTTACCCCTAAAACAAAATCAACAATATCTTTTGAAAAAACTTCAACATGATATTTCTTTTTAACTTCTCGCCAATTTGTAAAATTAAAATTAGGTATATATTTTTTTATCTTTTCAGTATCCTGATAAAAAGAATTCTTTAGCTCTGCAACACTATCATTTTCATTACTATTATACTCTTTGTCCCAAGATAAAAACTGAAGTCTTTTATTGTTTTTCAAATAGAGCAGGGCATCAAATTTCAAAAGTTCCATATAAACATCTAAAAACTGAGGGTAGAACTCCGCACAGAATAAATAAAGATTATAATATACAGACTCTGCTTTATGACCCACAAACTGCCAATCTCTTTCTTCCCAAAATAATGCCAGCTTTTCATAAAACTCAAAAGGGGATTTTTCCTGCAAGACCAGCCAATTTAAACTATATTTAAAATTAGAACTATTATAAACAAGATTAAACACTTTTTCTAAAATTTTTAGTTTTCTTATCTCGTCATAACTTATATATTTATTTGCTAATACTTCATATGGTGCATAATCCAAAAATACATACTCATGCTTTGCACAGTCTTTTCTTATATTTGACCCTTTTAATAACTTTAAAAAACCTATTTGTAACTGATCTATATTTAAAGCATAAACATCATTAAAAGAATTTTTAAAATCATCTTTTGTTTCATAAGGAAGACCAATTATTAAATCCAGATGCAGATGAATATTATCAAATTTCTTCAAAAGCTGAACATTTTGAGAAACCGCAGCAAAATTATCATGCCTATTTATAGCGTTAAGTGCTGGAAGATAAGTTGATTGAACACCGATCTCAAATTGGAATCTTCCTTTAGGTGCTTTCCTAAAAATTTCTACAGCTTCTTCACTCCAATTACTAGCTGTAATTTCGAAATGAAAATTAGTCCTGCAATCTTGCACAGCAAGAAATTGTAATATTGGCAGATAATGATCCACTTTAGAATTAAATGTTCTATCCACAAATTTAACTTGTTTTACATTATGTTTTATAAAGATTTTTAAATCTTCTATAACTCTGTCTATTGAAAAATATCTTACACCAGAAGTTGCACTTGATAAACAATAAGAACAAGAAAAAGGGCAACCTCTGCTGCTTTCATAATAAATTATTTTATCTTTTAAATCTTCAAAGTCACTATCTGAATATGGAAAAGGAATCTTATCCAATTCTTTTATTATTTGAGGTGTTTTGTCTCCTTGTAGTAATTGTTTTTCTCGCCATAAAACACCTTGCAATAATTTATATTTTTCATCATTTTGCAATAACGAAATAATAAGGTCTCTAAAATTTTCTTCTCCTTCTCCTAATACAAAATAGTCCACATCAGCAAATAGGGAAGGGGCAGATTCAAAATCATCATAAGAAACTTCCGGACCACCAAAAATGATTTTTACATTAGGCAAAACCTTTTTTAATAAGGTCTTTAATCTTATAGTTTCTTCTATATTCCAGATATAACATGTAAAAGCAACTACATCCGGGTTTAATTTAAAAATATCACTCATTATTTCTGCTACATTATTGTTAATTGTATATTCTTTTAATTCAACATCTATTTTATCTTTAAAATCATTCAAAGAATTTCTTAAATAATATAAAGCTAAACAAGAATGTATATATTTTGAATTAAGAGTAGTTAAAAGAACTTTCAAGAAATCACCATCTTATAATTATTTACATATCTAAATTATATAAAATTCCAGATAATATGCAAATTAAATTATGTTTCACCGTATAAGAACTCATGCATAAAATAAATAAAGCCTAATTTAGTTATATAAATTAGGATACTATCCTTACTTTAGCGTAATACCAACATAAAGAAAGGTGATTTTATGCGAATTATTATAGATGGCAAAAGACTGCCTGGTAATATAAGAACAAACAGAGACTTACTTATTACTCTAAGAAACATTGCCAATACCTTAAATTGGGGAATTCGTTATGACGCCGCCAGAGAAATAGTGCTTATAAACTCTCAAGACTCAACTCTACCGTCATTAAAAGAAGAACGTGTCTTAACAACTTTGCCTCAAGATGAAAGTTCTCGTCTTAATGGCAAAGTAATTGCCATAGACCCAGGACACGGCGGCAAAGACCTAGGTTCAATTGGTCCTACAGGTACATTGGAAAAAGATAATACACTTGCCATAGCCTTAATACTCAGAGATCTTCTTGAAAAAAATGGCGCCACAACAATACTAACTAGAGAAGATGATCAAAATTGTTTGGGTTCTGAATATGAACCCTTAGAAGAGATTGCTGCAAGAACAGCAGTTGCAAATGAAAATCAAGTAGATATTTTTGTAAGTATTCACAACGACTACTTTGAAAGTAAAAACTCATCTGGAGCAACTACTTTTTATTACGGAGACAGAAATTCAAAAAGATTAGCAGAATGTGTTCAAGAATCTATATCAGATGCTTTAGGAATAAAAGATTGCGGGATAAGATTTGGCAGTTTCTATATACTTAGATATACAAAAATGCCTTCTATTAGCGTAGAAATTGGATTTATTTCTAATCCTGTAGAAGAAATGCTGCTTGCAAGCAACGACGGCAGAAAAAATGCAGCTGAAGGTATTTTTGAAGGTATAGTTAAATATTTTAAAGTTTAAAAAATTAAAAGGAAGAACATTTAATTGTTCTTCCTTTAATTTTTTTATAATTATAAACTATTGGACGAATTAAGCACATTTTTGATTTTATGTTTTACCATAGCTTTAATAGCATCTCTAGCAGGGCTTAAATACTGACGAGGATCAAAATCCGAAGGGTTTTTGGCAAAATGTTCTCTAATGGACGCAGTCATTGCCAAACGCAAATCAGTATCTATATTGATTTTGCATACGCCAAATTTGCCTGCTCTTAAAAGCATATCTTCCGGAACACCTTGAGCTCCTTGAATTTCTCCGCCATAGTTATTACACTTCTCAACAAATTCAGGTAAAACAGTAGATGCTCCGTGAAGCACCAACGGATATCCTGGAAGCAGATTACTAATCTTCTCTAATCTTGCAAAATCAAGTTGAGGTTCATCTTTAAATTTATAAGCACCATGACTTGTTCCAATAGCAATAGCTAAAGAATCAACACCAGTGCGTTGAACAAATTCAACTGCTTGGTCTGGATCTGTATAACTAGCATCTTTTGCACTTACTTTTACAGCATCTTCAACACCTGCCAAGCGACCTAATTCACCTTCAACAGTTACACCATTAGCATGTGCATATTCTACTACCTTTTTAGTAAGAGCAATGTTTTCTTCAAAAGGAAGGTGAGAGCCGTCTATCATAACTGAAGTAAAGCCACCATCAACACACATCTTACATATTTCAAAATCTGCACCATGATCAAGATGCAAACAAATAGGCAGACCTGAATCTATTATAGCTGCTTCTACTAATTTCATTAAATAAATATGTTTGGCATATTTACGAGCACCGGCTGACACCTGAAGTATAAGAGCAGATTGTTCCTCTTTTGCAGCATCAACAATACCCTGTATAATTTCCATATTATTTACATTAAAAGCTCCAACTGCATATTTGCCTTCATAAGCTTTTTTAAACATTTCACTTGATGTTACTAATGGCATAAATTCCACCTCATCTTTAATAAATTTCTACTATTACTTAAACACCTTTCTCAAACAAGAAAGCAGCTAAATCTACTGTTCTGCATGAATATCCCCATTCATTATCATACCAGGACACAACTTTTACCATATTGTCTCCCATTACCATTGTAAGTCCACCATCTATTATTGATGATCTGCTGTCTCCATAAAAATCTCTTGATACTAACGGCTCATCACTTATTCCTAATATTCCTTTTAATTCGCCTGCCTCAGCCTTCTTAAATGCTGCATTGATTTCTTCTGCTGTTGCTGGTTTTTCTAATTCTGCTACAAAGTCTGTGATTGATACGTTAGGTGTTGGTACTCTTAGTGCATAACCATTTAATTTTCCTTTTAAGTCTGGTAATACTAGTCCCACCGCACGTGCTGCTCCTGTTGTTGTTGGTATTATTGACATTGCTGCCGCTCTTGCACGTCTTAAGTCTTTATGTGGCAAATCCAATATTCTTTGATCATTTGTATATGAATGGATTGTTGTCATTAATCCTTGTTTTACTTTAAAGTTGTCGTGCAACACTTTTACCATTGGTGCTAAACAGTTTGTTGTACATGATGCATTTGATATTACATTATGAGCTGCTGGATCATATGCTGCTTGGTTTACTCCCATTACTATTGTGATATCTTCATTTTTTGCCGGAGCTGAGATTATTACTTTTTTTGCTCCTGCTTCTATATGTGCTACTGCTTTACTTTTTTCTGTAAATCTGCCTGTTGATTCTATTACCACTTCTACGCCTAGTTCTTTCCATGGTATATTCTTTGGATCAGGTTCTGCACATACTTTTATTTTTTTGCCATTTACTATTATTGTATCACCTTCAGCTTTTACTTCACCTTCAAAGGTTCCGTGTACTGAATCATATTTTAATAGATGAGCCAGTGTTGCTGCATCTGTTAAGTCGTTTACTGCTACTACTTCAAACTTATTCTTTTTTAAGGCATCTCTTAAAACTAATCTGCCTATTCTGCCAAATCCATTTATGCCTACTTTGTTTGTCATAACTGTTGTGCCTCCTCGTTTTTCTTGTTCATTTTCCTATTCTTTGCCTTCTTTTTTCTTTCTATACTTAGGCTTTTTAAGGGTTTTTGTTTTTTTGGATGCTTTTTCCTTATCCTTTGTTTATTCTTTCTCACACAAGAAAATCCTGCCATTTTTTATTCTTAGTTTTCTTAAAAACCAAAAGAAAAATCAAGTTTAAATGTATCATAATACACTCATACTCGATTTTTCTTTTATTTTATCTGACAAAACCCTATATTAAAGCCGTAAAACTAACATTGTTTTTAAAACAATATTTTCCAACAAATAATCTTTAACATAAAAAATGTTTGACTTAACCGACTCTACAGCAGACCTACACAAATCATTAATTTCCAAAACATCAACTTGAAAATTTAAAACTGTAGGTATATTAACTTTATAATAGCCATTTTGAAATACTAGATCATCAGCATCTTTCTTAAATTTGCCTAAATTATAAGAATATCTTATATCTCCTCCTTCTTTAAAAAGATAGACAGAATAATATATATTATTTTTCTCTATAGATAGAATAGGGGCCTGATCATGTTTATTTGTAAGACCAGTCAATTGATAATTAGCAGATGTTATACCTATTAACACTATAACAATAAAAAGAAATGTGCCTTTTAAAAAGATTATATTTTCCTTTTTAAAAATAAAACTATAACATGTATAAGAAACTTTGCGCGGTATATTTAATATATCAATTATTTTCACCTTCTCTTAAAACTTCAGAAAGAGCTTTTGCAAACAACTGTATTGAATAAACAGCTTCTTCTTTACTGTTTTCCTGACAACCAACTTCTATAAGAATAGCATGTGGATGAAGATGCTGATTATATCTCCACGGTGTTATTTGAATCCCTTTAGAAAGATTCGGGTAAAGTTTATTAATCTTGGAATTTATTTTTTTTACAAATGCCAGATTTTCTTTAAATAATGGTTGCAACAAATCTTCTTGCCCTTCAGCAACAACAAACGATATTTTTGCTGCTGTTTTTTTATTAATATCTACTATATTATCTTTTCTCTTGCCAGCATCTCTATGAATATCAATTATAACCTTTATATGCGGATTATCAGCTATCATTTTTTGAGCTGTGATTTCTGAAACTGCATACGCTTTCATAAAGCTCGGATAATCATGAATATTCCTGCTCTGAACAGACAAAATTCCTTCTTTATCTAAAGCATTTAGCAAAGATTCCCCCACATCCACTATATCACCTAACTGACCTCCGGGTTTATGAGTTACATTAGAAGAAGGAACAAAAGACTCTGCTGTATGAGTATGATATATGCCAACTAAAACCTTATCAGACAATCTTTCTCTCTGAACCAAATTAGCGGGGTCAGGCCCATTATAAACATTCTTATTTACTGGCAAGATTTTGCCACTATTTAAATCATCTACCTTTACTAAAGAAGCAAACAAAGGCAATTCTTTTTCAAAAACATAATATTTATTTTTTATATCTGTATTTATTAAAAAATTTACCAGTTCATCAATAGGATTACTTAAATATGATTTAACACTGTCATTAGAATGTTGCTCTTTTGAAAACTCTAATAAAGGTATTCCCTTAAATAAAAAGTCTTGCCATTTAATAAAATTTGAAAAACTATAACTATTTTTTGTACTAAACGTAGAAACAGGGGAGACTTCAAAATAATAAAAAGCAGCAATCCCACCTAAAAAAAGCATTAATGCCAAAGAAAAAATAATTAAAGAATTTAATAATTTATTAAGTTTTAAAAGCTTACTACCAAACAGTAACTTAAAAGGTTTTTTTCGTTTTCTATCGCTTCTTTTTTTATAGACTTGTACTATCATTCGTGCCGCCTCCGCTAATGCTAAAACATTATACTGTAAATGCAAACCTCATGATTAAGTAAAAACATGATTAAGTTTACATACAATGTATATGCTTAAAGACAGCTAGATAGTACTTTTTTAGTTTAAATACAAGTGAATATTTTTATAGTCAATATTAGGATGAAGTGCTTGATTTATACCACCAGCCACAATGAGTGCCATATCTTCAATTAAACGGTCTACTTCTTTAGGAGTTACCATGAGATCACCTAAAGTTTCTGGTATTATTTGATCTATCATAGCTCTTTTATCCTGATCACTTATACTTGCCATGCTTTTTAAATATCTGGCAAAGAAAGCATTTTCCTGCATAACATTCAGTGTGTCCAGAGCTATTGTAGAAGCCTGAACCACTGTTGGTACTCCAATAGCAATTACAGGTGTATTTAAAGTCTCTTGTGTTAAACCAAATCTTTTATTTTCCACACCAGAGCCAGGCGTAATACCGGTATTAGCAATCTGAATAGTAGTAGTTACCCTCTGACTTGAAGCTGCTGCCAATGCATCAACAGCAATTACTACATCTGGTTTAATTTTTTGAACAATACCTTGAATTATTTCGGCAGTCTCCATACCTGTAATACCAAGAACACCAGGTGAAATTGCACAAACTTCCCGAACTTCATCTTTCAGTTCTGGAGATAATATCTCTTTTAAGTGACGTGTTACCACCACTTTATCTACTGCTCTTGGACCCAGTGCATCAGGTGTTATATTCCAGTTTCCTAAACCAACTACTAAAATCGTTGCTTGTTCAGGAAGCTGCAAAATGTTTGCCAGCTCCTTAGTTAAATAATTCATTACTTTTCTTTCAAGTTCAGTGTTTTTATATCTTAAACCTAAAGCTTCTACAGTTACGTATCTTCCTTCTGCTTTGCCCATTCTTTCAGCAGCATCTTTTGTAGTAATATCTACTCTTGTAATTATTACATCTTCATCTTCAATAGTTTCTATAGCTAAACCGTCTATATTGCTCTGATTTTTTCTAGTCAGTTGCTCACTTGCTTCTAAAGCTAGATCAGTTCTTACATTACCTTCAAATTGCAGCATTTTTATACTCCTTCAAATTTATTTACATATAAAAATATAATCTCCAAAACTAAATTAAGCTATTCTCTAAAAAAGGTGTAAATATTTATATTCAAGCCATACTATCATTAAATAATTCTAATTTCAGGTGATAATATGTCTTTTTATAGTTCAAGATTAAAATTTCTTTTAATAATGTTTTTTGTTCTTATCTCTCTAATTTCTGCTCGACTATTATTTTTACAACTAATTATTGGACAAGAACTTGCCATAGAAGCAATAAGAGTAAGAAATCAAGAAATTCCTCTAAATATAGCCAGAGGAGATATTTTAGATAAAAATGGCATTTTACTTACAAATACTTCACAAAAATATAGTGTCTTTATATTTCCAAATGAAATATCTGATATAAAAACAACTATCGAAACCTTAAATAATATTACTAATATTCCTCTCAGCTCTCTGGAAAAACTTTATTTGAAAAACAATGTTCCTTTTCGTTTAATAACAGATTTAGACAGTGCTACTGCCCAAAGAATAAATGATTTGAATTTAAAAGGTGTTATAAGCATAAGTGAAACAACTCGTTACAACAATAATTCATTAGCAGCACATATAATTGGATATATAAATAAAGCTGATAATAAGGGTGTAAGCGGTATTGAAAAAACATATGACGATTTTCTGAAAGGCAACGATTCTTTTTATGTCACAGCAACCCTAGATGCTGAAGCTGATATCATTCCGGGACTTGGCTATAAAGTATTTAAATCTACAACTAATAATGTCCAACACAATGTTATTCTTACCATTGATAAACAACTTCAAGAAGAAGTAGAAAGTATTATGGATAGCTATGTTAAAAAAGGAGCTATAGTTGTATTAAAACCTGATACAGGTGAAATATTAGCTATTGCTTCCAGACCTAATTTTAATGCAAATAAATTGGAAAGATATCTGTACGAAGAATCAGCGCCACTTTTAAACAGAGCATTTTTAGCATATCAACCAGGTTCTATTTTTAAAATAATTGTAGCTGCTGCTGCATTTGAAGATAAAAAGAATAATTTTGATATAGACACTAATTTTTTTGATCAAGGATATATCGAAGTAAATGGTACAACATTTTGGTCCTGGGAATATGAACAATATGGCAGCAGAGGCACTATTACACTTACAGATGCAATGGCTTTTTCAAGCAATCCTGTGTTTATTGAGATAGCTCTTAAACTGGGAGCAGAAGATGTTATAAATATGGCAAAAAAAATGGGGCTGGGATCAATCACAAACCTTAACTTTGATAACGAACAAGAAGGAAGATTACCTAATCCCCAAGGAATATATCAAGCAGAACTGGCAAATCTAGCTATAGGGCAGGGGATATGCGAAGCAACACCTATACAACTAGCTCAAGTATTGTCCATAATAGCAAATAACGGCATAAAAAAAGACCTGCGGGTTATTGACAAAATAGTTGATAATGAAGGAAATATAATAAGAGATTATAAAAATATTGATCAGCAAAAAGAAAGAGTAATTTCTCTTAAAACTGCTCAAAAACTTCAAAAAATGCTCTTTGCAGTAACAACATACGGAACAGGGCAGCAAGCACAGATAGAAGAGTATAAAAGCGCTGGTAAAACAGGCTCGGCAGAAACAGGCATAAAAGATGAAAAAGGAAGAAGCATAAGCCATGCTTGGTTTGCTGGTTATACTCCTTATGATGATCCTAAATATGTTGTTGTTGTTTTTGTGGAAAATGGCATGTCCGGAGGAGAAATTGCTGCACCAATTTTTCAAAAAATCGCAACAAAAGCTTTAGCTTTAGATTCCTAAATATATTCCATGATTCTTAAAATTTTATTACCTATAAATCTAAAATCCGCCTTCTTGACAGGTATGCAAAAACTACTATATAATATTTTTTATACAATAATATATTATATAGACCCGGACATTTTTTTTTGCTTTTAAAGGAGGCTTTTTATAAATGGGTGAGATAGCTTTAGAATTAGTTAAAGATCACAAACCAATCCCGGCAGATGATGCTTTAGGGTTTGGTAAAGTATTTACTGATCATATGTTTGTAATGGATTATGAAGAAGGTAAGGGATGGATAAATCCTAGAATTGTACCTTTTAGTAGTGTAACAATGTCTACAGCTGCAGCTGTTCTTCATTATGGTCAGGCAATATTTGAAGGAATCAAAGCATTCCGTACTAAAGATGGTCAAGTAGCAATTTATCGTGCTTTAGATCATTTAAAAAGACTTAATAACTCAGCTAAATATGTATGTATTCCAGAAATGGATGTTGATATATTACATAAAGGACTAAAAAAATTAATTGAAGTAGAAAAAAATTGGGTTCCTAAATCAAAAGGAACATCTCTTTATATAAGACCATTTGTTTTTGCTACAGAATCATATCTTGGAGTTAAAGTAGCTGGCAAATATTCTTGTTACATCATCTTATCTCCTGTAGGCTCCTACTATTCAGCAGGATTTAGTCCTATAAGAATAAAAGTAGAAGACTACTATGTAAGAGCTATAAAAGGTGGTCTGGGAGAAGCAAAAACTTCCAGTAACTACGCAGCAAGCCTGGCAGCTTCAAACCAAGCACAAAAAGAAGGATTTACTCAAGTTTTATGGCTTGATGGTGTAGAAAAGAAATACGTAGAAGAAGTAGGAACTATGAATATATTCTTCGTTATAGGAGATGAATTAGTAACTCCTGCTTTAAACGGCAGTTTCTTAAATGGCATAACTCGTCAATCTATTTTAAAACTTGCTCCAACATTAGGACTTAAAGCAGTTGAAAGACGTATTCCTATTGAAGAACTTTTTGAAGCTCATGCCAAAGGAGAATTAAAAGAAGTATTTGGTTCTGGCACAGCTGCTGTTATTTCACCTGTAGGAGAATTATCTTACAAAGGTAAAAACATAGTAATAAATGACAATAAAGTTGGCCCGGTAGCGCAACTATTGTTTGATCAAATTACCGGAATACAACAAGGTCTGGTAGAAGATAAATTTAATTGGTTAGACTTTATATAATTTGCTTAAAATATAATAAATAAATTATAGGAGTTTATTTATGAAAAAAGTTGTTTATACCAAAGATGCTCCGGAAGCAATAGGACCATATTCGCAAGCCATAAAAGCAAATGGATTTTTATTTCTCTCTGGTCAAATTCCTTTAGATCCTAAAACAGGCGAAGTAGTAGAAGGAAATGTTGAAGCTCAAACTCATCAAGTATTTAGTAACTTAAAAGCAATTTTAGAAGCAGAAAATCTTACATTAGACAATATTGTAAAAACTACAGTGCTTTTAAAAGATATGAATGATTTTACTCTTGTAAATGAAACTTATGCAAAATACTTTTCAGAAAAGCCTCCTGCCAGAGCATGCTTTGAAGTAGCAAGACTGCCTAAAGACGTAAAGGTAGAAATAGAAGCAATTGCAGTTTACGAATAATCACAAAACTATAAAAGCCATAAATCTAAATTAGATTTATGGCTTTACTTTTTTATTAAAAAAAATTAAGTCTTTTTTAAATATCTTTTTCTTAAAGACAAATATATAAATATGCTGCTTGCTATAATAATCAGACCTAAACTTGTTAATTGAGCTGATTTTAATCCTAACATAACAATTTCATAATCTCCTCTGAGATATTCCAAGAAAAATCTAGCAGTTGAATATAAAATTATATATAAAAGAAACACTTGCCCTTTCATATGTTTGGTTGTTCTAAAAAGCAAAAGAAGTGCAAATATAATAATATCTATTTGTCCTTCCCAAACCTCTACAGGCCATAATGGTTGACTGCCATAAACTTTATAAGCTAAAGTTGTATCTGGATATAAAATGCCAAATGTACTTCCTGTAGGCTGACCAAAAGCATCTCCATTTAAAAAATTAGCAATTCTGCCAACAGCTTGTCCGAATATAATAGCAGGTGCTGCAACAATATCAGCAAGAGCCCAAGTATCTATTTTATATATTTTCGTATAGATGTAACCTGCAAGAACACCGAAAATAACTCCTCCCTGAATAGCCATTCCACCTTGCCAAACATAAAATATTTCAATTAAATGGTCTTGGTAATAGCCCCAATCAAAAAAGAATACATCCCATAATCTTGCTCCTATAATACCGGCAAAACCACAACAAATTCCCATATCAGGCACATGCTCATGCCAACGCCCGTCTTGTTTAGCTAAAAAATAAGCTACCGAAGTTGCAAGTATTATACTTAGACAAATTATTAAGCCATAAGATCTAATAGGGAAATCACCTATATAAAAGAGATATTGGTGCAATAAAAACCCTCCTCAGAGTTAAAGTAGTAATTATGTATAAACACCTAGATCAATTTCTTGCAAAGAAAAATTCAAAACATCACAGGAAACTAAATAATAATAAATATCATCGTAAAATCCTGCTTTGGCTAAATAAGCAGCCTCACTGTGAAGATGCCCATATACACATATTTTTATATCATATTTTTTAATTAAGTCCACAAAACCGCTTTCCATACTTGTAGAAGGGAAGGGGGGGAAATGAAGAGCCAGAACTATCTTATCAAAATTATTTTGTTTAGCTTCTTGGATAGATGACTCAACTCTTAAAAGTTCTCGTTCATATATAGGCAAATCAGAACTTGTAAAAGAAGATTCTCCCGGACATGTCCAACCTCTGCTGCCACAAATAGCAAAGTCATCTATTGCAAAAAAATTGTTTTGCAAAAATTTAACTCTATTTTCCATAGCAGTATTCATTTTATTTATACTTTGCCACCAATAATCATGATTACCTTTAACAAAAACCTTTTTCCCCGGAAGCAAACTTATATCATTTAAGTCAACTAATGCCTCATTTAATTTCATTGCCCAAGAGATGTCTCCTGCAATTAAAACTACATCTTCATCAGTAACTCTTGCATACCAATCATTCTTAATTTTATTCCAATGATTATCCCAGTGATGTCCAAATACTGTCATAGGTTTATAAGGAGGATCACCTGATAAATGAAGATCTGCTATCGCAAAAATTCTCATCAACCTATACCTCATACAATCTATATAAATTTCTAATATTATTTAAAGTTTTCTTGCTATACATTATTTTACCTAATTAACCAATAAATATCAAACTTCTAACAAAAAATAATCAGGATGACAAGCATCCTGATTGTTTTTAATTAGGAGAGTATTTAGTTTTTAACCATTCCTCAAAATCTTCTAATAACTCTTCTCTTACTTGGCGTACTGGTTCACCGCTCCAATCTTGTCCAGTATCACAATCAAACCAGCTATCTCTTTGCGAAAAAGCAGTATTAGCAAGCAACTTTTCCTTAGTAGCTAAAGACATGCCATCAAGCATACTTTGCTTTAAAGTCTTTCTTATAGCACGACAACCTGTTCTTTCAGTTGTTTCAACATCTATGCCATTTTCACTTTGAGTAATCTCTATATGACTTAATAATTTACCTTGCTGATTAGCACTAAAAATAGACTGCCTTGCTAAAATGGCGGCTTCTTCTCGCTTAATTTCATCATCGTTAACTGTCACCCTAACATTTCCTACAATAAGTTTATACATAATACACCTCCTTAACAACTATTTTATGATGAATAAATATAGATAGAACCAATCTATTCTTACTTTCATAATAATGTGTACATATTTTTTATAATTTTATTTTACATTTTTTATCATTTTTTCTATTTTAAGGAAGGATTTCCGATTCTAATCGCGAATTTAAAATCGCAATAGCAATTTCCAATTTTTTCTAATAAATTTTTATATAAAATCGAAAGGAGAATTATATGGAATTATTAACTATTAAGGCAATATCCCAACAAATTGGGATCCCGCAAAGCACTTTGCGTTATTATAGGGATCTTTATAGTCAATATTTGCCTCATACAGGCGAGGGAAAAAGAAAGCGTTTTTACAAAGAAGCAATAGATGTTTTCCAGGCCATTTCTAATGGAATGAAAAACAATAAGCCATCAACTGAAATAGAACACGAATTAAATAATAAATTTCCTCAATTCATCGACATAAACAAAGAAGAATTTAACAAAAACAAATTTAGAAATAGCAAAGACGCAAGAACTGTTAACTATGCTAAGAGTATTCTTTCTCATTTAAATTCTAAAATGCCTACTGAAAATAGGATGCTTATGCATATTTTAAACGAACACAAAAAACAAGCTGAGCAAGTTGAAGATACGATAAATGCAATAAGCAAACAGCAAGCCGAAATCGAAAACTTAAAACAAGAAGTTTCTAAACTTGAGGAAATAATGGAAAAAGAGTTAACAAAACATTTTCAACTAATTGACTCTAAACTTTCCCAAACAACAGAACAAGAAATTACACCAAAACCTTTTTGGAAAAGGATTTTTGCACCTTTTTTCTAATTTATCTGCCTCTTTATTTTTCCACATAAAAATAATTCATATCCTTCTCATCTTAAATATAAACAAAACAGCTTAATTTTATTTATATATATGAGTGTAGGATATGAATTTATGACAAACTAATAAGCAATAAAAATAAAAATTTATTGTAAATTAAGTATTTGTTGTTGAGCCAATCTAAGGTTATGGCTATTTTCACAAACAACAGGCAAATAAACTTGTACAACAGATCCGCTGATTTCATCATGCGAAGAATTCACATTAATAAAACCATTATGTTCTGTTATGATTCTATGAGCAACAGATAAACCCAGCCCCAAATGCTCTAATTTTGTTGTATAAAATGGTTCAAATATGCGTGACAAAATATCATAAGAAAGCCCTTCACCAGTATCTTTTATTGATACTACAAGCATATTAAGATCATAATTAATCCAACTATCAACAGTTAAAACACCTTCTTCTGGCATAGCTTCCAGAGCATTTTGAAAGAGATTTATAAATGCCTGCTGAACTAAATTAGGATCTATAGTAAGAAAAGGAACTGACTTTTTCAAGTTTTTCTTAACAAAAATATCATCTCTGCCACATTTAGCAAAACTCAAAAGAAGAGCTTCTTCTATAATCTTATTAATATTAACTTCTTCTTCTTTATTCACAGGAGGCTTGGCAAACAAAATTAGTTCTTTAACTACATCGTTTATATGAGATACTTCACCTAAAAGCATTTCAACCACATTTTTGCTGACAGCACATTTGTCATCTTCAAACCTGCTTAACATTATTTGCAAATATCCGCTTATAGTAGTAAGCGGAGTACGAACGTGATGAGCAACACCAGCAGCTAATTCACCTAAAGATAATAACATCTTTGTTATTTGAATTTGCTTTATTGCTGCTTTTACCGCAGATAAATCCTGAATTATTGCTATTGTGCCAAATAACTCTCCTGAATCATTTCTAATCTTCATTGTTTCTATTTGAACATATACAAAAGAATCTAGCTTATTTATTTTTATTGTACTTGTATGAATATCTTCTTTTGTAGTGTTAATAAACAAATTCAAAAAGTGATCACCACAATGCGAAAATGCGTCTCCAACTTTCTTTCCTAAAACACGAACCTTGCCAACATTGAAAATTCTCTCGGCTTCTTTGTTTAAATTTTTCAGACGCAGATGATTATCAATAAGAATGATTCCTATATTCGTTTCTGTTAAGTCAGTATTTTCTACTCTGGCACTATTAATAGAAACTACATTGTTACAAAAAGCTTTTGCAATAGACATATATATAATCTCCTTGTAAAAGTTTCGCAAATCTCAATTAAATAATGTTTACTATTCTTGTAAATAATTGTA
>JAJDHX010000090.1 GCA_030266395.1 Selenomonadales bacterium OttesenSCG-928-I06
CTTTTGTGCAGCTTTTGTTTTGCCTAAAAACAGCTTGCTTCATTTGAGGGCGTTGGTTTTCCGCAGGAAAAACTTCGCCAGAGGATAAGCTTGTTTTTTAGATGAATATAGCAAAATATCACCCAACAAAAAACAGACACATCAAAACAATGCGCCTGTTTCTAATCAACATTTCATTGACAACCAAAACCCTATTAAACTATAGTTATAACAAAGACAACTTACCCCTTAACAGCATACCCCTCTTTCTCCAACTCCTTACGGAAATAAGACTCAAGAGTAGTAGCAGGTCTGCCAAGAAGCCATTCTAAAACATTCTTATTACCAGGGAAACCATACTTAGCATAAGTATCATGCATCCGAATCATAGTTTCCTTAGCATAACTGTCATTACCTACATATTTAGTTATATTCTCTTCCAAATTTTCTTTAGTAACATAAGTAAGAGCAATCTCTTTACCAGAAATTTTCGTAAAAAGCTCCATCGCCTCAGGCGGTGTTAAATAATCAGAACCACACAACGGATAAATCGCAAAATTATGACTGTCCTCTGATAAAATCTTAGCCAACACCTCTGCAATATCATCACAACTTAAATAAGCCATCTTAATATTAGGAGCAGTATAGTGATAATACTTTCCTTTCTCCATCAACCTTGATACTACAAGATTATGATGATAATAAGCAGGCTGAATAATAGTATAACTAAACTTATGTACCAACCCTTGATATATCAAATGTGATTCCGCATTTAACTTCATAGTATGATGAGGCATAGTATTCATCTGAGGATTAATAACAGACAACATTACAAACTGGCGAACACCAGCTTCCACAGCCGCATCTATCGCAATTTGGGCAATCTTCGTTTCCTGATAAGAAAAAAGTGGTGGAATATAAAAAACTTGATCGCAGCCTTTCATCGCTTCTTTCATTGCCTTAGCTGAACTGGCATCACCCACAAAAGTTTCTGCCCCAATTTCTTCTTTATATCTTTCAACTCTTGGATCAATATCCATTGCTTTTATTTTAAAACCCTTTGCAGCAAGTGCTGCTATTACCCTACTCCCAACCTTACCATTTGCTCCAGTAACCAGTAACATAATAAATGCCTCCTTTTAAACTTTTAATAAAATAGCTATATATAATACTATCCCTCTACAGGATAACCAAGCCTTTGCAACTCCCTTTGGAAATATGTTTCAAGATCAGTACTTGCCCTGCCAAGAAGCCACTCCATAACATTCTTATTACCAGCAAAACCAAACCTGGAATAAGTATACTGCATATGAAACAACGCTTCTTTAGCATAAGGATCATCTGGCACAAACCTAGGCCAAAGCTCTTCTAAATCCTCATCTTTAACTTGTTTTGGCACAACATCCCTGCCAGAAACCTTCTTAAAAATTTCTGCCACCTCAGATGGCACTACATAATCCGGACCACATAACTGATAAGTTGCGCAATTATGGCAATTTTCTGATAATATTTTCGATACAACTTCTCCAATATCTTCACAATTCACATAAGCCATTGGTATATCAGGACTGTTATAATGATAAAATCCGCCTTCTTCTATAATCCTGTCTACAACTAAATTATGATGAAAATGTACAGGCTGGATAATAGTATAATTCAACTTATGGCTCAACCCTTTATATATCAAATGTTTCTCGGCATTCAGCTTCATAGTATGGTGAAGCATCGTATCCATATGAGGATGAATAACAGACATCAGCACAAACTGGCGAACCCCGGCATCAGCAGCTGCATCTATAGCTATTTGTGCCATCTTAGTCTCTTGATAAGAAAAACGCGGTGGAATATAAAACACCTGGTCACAGCCTTGCATCGCCTCTGCCATTACCCTAGGCCAAGTAGCATCGCCAAACATTATATCTGCGCCAAACTCCCTATACCTCTCAAGCTTCGGGTCTCTTCCCAATACCCTTATCTTAAAACCCTTTTGAATAAGTATCGGAATTATCCTGCTGCCGATTTTCCCATTTGCCCCTGTAACAAGTAACATATAATCCCCTTCCCTTTCATTATATCTTACAAAACTCTTCAAAGCGAGAATAAATCCACATTAACTACTATAAATAACAACTACTTGGAGGAAAAATGAATACACTTACCTTAACCAAACAAAAGAAAAAAACAAAAACCTACCTCTATCTAAAACAAGCACTTATCATACTACTGCAAAAAAACAAATACGGAGATATTACTGTTAAAGATCTTGTAGAAAAAGCAGGCATCTCCCGCACCGCATTCTACGCCCAATTCAAAAGCAAACAAGACCTTGTAGACCAACTAATAAATGATATCCACTCTGACGCAACAAACATAGCTACCGAAAACAACAACATGTGTTTCTTTTCAGAAAAGAACTTTGTGTCCTACTATATAAGACTATATAACTACATACTGCAAAACTCAGATATCTATAAAGTTATGCTAAACAACAATGGCTTAGCGGCTTTTCGGACAAGAATGACTCAAGAAGCTTTAAATCTTTGGAAAAGTAAATCCTGTATGTTCA
>JAJDHX010000091.1 GCA_030266395.1 Selenomonadales bacterium OttesenSCG-928-I06
ATAAGTTGAACGAAAGAATCGCAATAATTGACCTGGGTTCAAATTCCATACGGCTTGTTATTTTTCAGATATATGAAAATGGAGCCTACAATCTTATTCATAGAAAAAAAGAAAATGGGCGTTTAAGTGGAGGCATGATTGAAGGCGAAAAATTAGTTTTAACTCGTGCTGCTATGGAACGGACAATAGAGTCTTTAAAAGGGTTTTCTTATATTTGTAAGTTTTTTAATGTTGATCAAATTATAGCTGTTGCCACCGCAGCTGTAAGAGAATCTGAAAATGGAGAATATTTTATAAAGCTAGCAGAAGAAGAAACTGGTATTAAGTTTAAGATATTAAGTGGTGAAGAAGAAGCTGTATTAGGTTGTGTTGGTGCTATAAATACACTTGATGTAAATGATGCAGTATTTCTTGATATCGGTGGTGCCAGTACAGAAATTACTTATATTAAAGATCGAAAAATACATAGTTCTGCCAGTTTTCCTTTTGGAGCGGTTGTTTTGACAGAAATGTTTAATACTGCTGATGAAATACCTGAAGAGTCCTTGAGAGCTATGCATAATTATGTAGCTTCATATCTTGATAAAATACCATGGATGAAGGATTTGAATGTACCGATTGTGGGTATTGGCGGTACGGCTAGAAGTCTTACTAGAATAGATCAAAAATTAAAGAAGTATCCTTTTCCTAAAATTCATAATTATAGATTTGGCAACATGGCCTTTAACAAGATTTATAGCATGTTGACAGGTGTAAATCTAAAAGAGAGAAAGAAAGTGCCTGGTCTTAATAGTGACAGAGCAGATATCATTACTGCCGGAGCAATTGCTATTAAGGAAATTTCAGACACTGTGAAATCTACTAACTTTATTGTAAGTGATTGCGGCTTAAGAGAAGGTCTGTTTTTTAATTACTATTTTAATTTACGCCAAGAAGATCAGGTTATTTCAGATATTTTAATGCATTCTGTTTATAATGTTTTACTTTTCTATAATGCAAGCATAAGTCATGCTGAATGTGTAACAAATAGTGCAGTTGAAATGTTTGATTCATGGCAAGAACTTCATAAAATGTCTGATAGGTCTAGAGAGCTTTTAAAGGTGGCGTCACTTTTACATGATGTCGGCATAAGTATAAATTATTTTAATCATGCTAAACATTCTGCTTATATTATAGAGAATGCTCGTCTTTTAGGGCTTACTCATAGAGAACAAATGCTTACTGCTATGATTACTAATTGGCATGATAATTATCAAACTAAAGGAACCAGATTTAAAATATATAATGAATTTTTAGATGATGTAGATTGGGAAATTGCTAGAAAAACATCAACATTCTTGTCTTTAGCTGAAAGTGTGCAAAGTGTTCCTGCCAAAACTCCTAAAACTGTTAAAGCAAAGATAAAAGGTGATACTGCTTATCTGACAATACAATGTCCTGATTTTAGAAACAATGATTTAGAGGCAGTACGCAAAGAAGCTAAAAGATTTGAAAAAGAATTTGGTTTAAAGCTTATTATTGAAAAACAATAGATTGCATTTTTCAACTAAAAAAACTTGATTTAGAAAAATATTTTTCTAAATCAAGTTTTTTAAATTAATTTAGGCTTACGCCATTTGTTCCAATTTTGCTACTCTATCTGCTGTTTTAGGATGTGTACTGAAAAGACTTGAGACAAAACTGCCAGCACCTGAGAGTGGATTAATAATAAAAAGATGTGAGGTTGAAGGGTTTGCCTGAGCTTGCTGCATTTTAGTGCCTTGCATAGCATAAGCTTCTATTTTCTTTAAAGCAGTTGCCAAAGCTTTTGGGTTTTGGCAGATTTTGGCACCTGTTTCATCAGCAGCAAACTCTCTGGAACGAGAAATCGCAAGCTGTATAATTGTTGCAGCTAAAGGAGCAACTATTATTAGTAGTAAAGAGCCAACTAAACTTCCGGCACCTTCATCTTCATCTCTACCCATTCCAAAGATAAGAGCCCATTGTGCTATGTGAGCAACCATTGTAATAAAACCGGCAATACTAGCAACTATAGTGCTAGTTAGTGTATCTCTATTTTTAATATGAGCAAGTTCATGTGCTATAACTCCTGAAAGCTCGTCATAGTTTAACACTTTAAGAATTCCTGTTGTTACAGCAACTACACCGTTTTGTGGGTTTCTACCTGTTGCAAAAGCATTTGGAGCAGAATTTTCTATAATATATACTCTCGGCATAGGCATGTTTGCTGATTTTGCTAAATTTGCTACAAGCTTTAGAAGATCAGGAGCATTTTCCTTATTAACTTCTTTTGCATTGTACATTTTAAGAACAATTTTATCGCTATACCAATAGCTGAAGAAGTTCATACCTAATGAGAAAACTAACATAAACATCATGCCAGTTGTTCCGCCAAAATAATTTCCTACAGCCATGAGTAGTCCTGTTAATAGAGCTAGCAAAAATGTAGTTTTAAGTGTATTCATATAATCTCCTTTCCTGATTTACTATATTTTAA
>JAJDHX010000092.1 GCA_030266395.1 Selenomonadales bacterium OttesenSCG-928-I06
GCCAGGCGTAGCAAGCTTCCCTATACCTACAATCTGCTTTGTAGAATTATTAATATAAAATCCCTCGCCCACACCTAGTTCATTGTTTACTACAACAACACTTTTTTCCCAACCCATACGTATTGTGACAATTGGATCATCAGAGTATACGAACATTTCGCTGCTTTCCAATGCATCAAGAATTTCATCAATGTCCAAATAACCAATTAATTCTTCCGAAGAATCGCTACCTCTCTTTATTCCACTGACAGGACTGAAACCTCTGTTTGTATACATGCCTATTATAGCTTGTTTCTTAATATCAAGTTCAATATCACAATAAGCCCTACTAGAACCAACAGTATCATTGTTTACAGCTACATAGCTATAAATTATTATACCCTTTCGGCTTTTTACAGCTTCTGCTCCTTCTAAGAAAGCACTAACACCTGTCAAAACAACATCTTCACGCCACTTCTGTGCCTCCGCAGTAGCTACAGGCAATCCTTCACGCACAGAAGTAACTGTTATAGAAAAAGGCTTTTCTGTTCGATCAACAATTCTCGTGTCTGTCCAATGCGGTTCCTTTTTCGATACTGTATGTAACACAGCCGACACTGTAAGCATAATGACGATTCCAAAAAACAAACATCCCATTATTTTGGTTCCCAGACGCCAATTCTTAAACATATTAATCCACCTACTAAAACATAATAACCATTAGTCACATCTTTTAAATGTCTTGTAATATAAATAAACTTCGCCAATTATTGTCATTCTGGCGTAGGTATGAAAAATTTCCCTGAACTTACAAGTTGCTTTGTAGAATTATTAATATAAAATCCCTCTCCCACACCTAGTTCACCGTTTACTATAATAGAACTTGTTCCTCTATTTATACTAATTATAACACTAAAATCGTCATAGTACGTAAACGCCTTGCTGCTTTCTAATACATCAAGAATTTCGTCAATATCCAAGTAAGTAGTTAATTCTTCCGGAACATAGCCATTCCTTGTAGTTCTCTCCCTAGGGTCACTCCTTACATACATTGATGTTATAGCTTGTTTCTGCATATCAAGCACAACATAACAACGAACCACAGCATAACCTCTCGAATCGCTATTTACAACATGGTACCTATACGATACCCCACCTTTTCGGCTTTTTACAGCTTCTTTGCCTGCCAGAGAAACATTAATGCCTGTCAAAACAATATTTTTTTCCCATTTCTGCACCTCTGCAGTAGCCACAGGCAATCCTTCTTTTATAGAAGTAACATTTACAGAAAAAGGTCTTTCTGTTTGGTCGGGAATTTCTTTCTCAGTCCAATGAGGTTCCTTTCCTGTATTTAACATAGCCAACACTATAATTACAAAAACCATTCCCAAAAATAAACACCCTATTATTTCTAGTGTCAAACGCAATTTATTCAACCTAATTCACCTGCCAAAATATATAACTAGCCATATCCTTTAAATATCTCATAATATAGACATACTCATTGATTATATTAAGGGACAATAGTACTATTATTATATTTCTCTAGTGCTCTTCCAATATCCTTCATTTTTCCATTATTTAGAATTGATTTCACTAACTATCCTTATATTAACAAAAATTATAGCAAAGTAATATCTAATAATTGTATTTTTTAAACGCCTCATAATACTGATAAGTTTCCCGACCATATTTAGCCGCAGTATCACCAAAACCATTATACCTTGCTAATACTTTTTCAATATTATCTCTATTGCCAGTCCCTAATTCTAAGTCGCCTAATAAGTCTGCTTTATGTGCAAGAACTATAGCAGTATAGTATATATTAAGCTCGGGATCTTGAAGTCGTTCAAACATCTCATCATGAGTATACTCTCTATAATTTTTCACTTTCATTTTATCATTTAATGCCTTTTCCGCATCAATTGCTGTTTTAGGAAATATTTGACCAAGCCCAATAGAAGCAGTGTGAGTCTGACCTAAACCCCATAACGTTTTTGTTCTTGTCACATCTGTAACATCAGCAGGGCTATAAAAAGTTATCTCTCTAAACAATACTGCCTGAATTACTTCTTTAGGAATACCAATCTCTGAGCTGGCTTTAGTAATGGCATCGTCATATTTATCTATCGTATTTAATGTATCACCTGTATTATTTATAGAATGCCAGCCAAATACAGTGTGTTCATTTTGCAGAGACTTTAATTCATCATGCAAATAAGAAAAACGTCTCTCCTTCGAAGTAGGGCTTTTTCCAGCGACAGCATCAACAGCAACATCATCTGACATAATATTAGCCACTTGAAAATCGCCATTATTTCCATTCTGATTTACAACACCAATGCTGTTTGCAGCCTCACCAATACCCTCATCATTTGAAACCCCAACACCCGCCACATTACCTACAGAACCTACACTCGCCTGCACCGCGTTAGCTTGATTTTCCAGCTTATAATCTACAGTCTCACTACCAAACAAATCATCATTGCTTAACTG
>JAJDHX010000093.1 GCA_030266395.1 Selenomonadales bacterium OttesenSCG-928-I06
TGCGAACATCATGCTAAAGACGTATCCTACCGGTGACCATAGTTTCCAAGGATCATCTGTGCCAACAATCCTTAAGCCCTCTATAACAAAACCTGAAACAATGATGATTAACAGGAACAATATTAGGACTAAATCATCGCCAACACTCTCTACGCCTTCTGCTCTCTTTATATACCTTCTATATATCGCTATCAAAAGACCAATAAACACAGCCAAACCGGCCATATCGGCACCTAAAGACATGAAGTACAAATAGAAATTGCCATATATAAATTCAATTCCTAAATCAGTTTGAATGGCGATTGCGGCAGTCGCTGCTGCCAAAACTAACATGCCCCAGAATAATAATAAGTGCATAAAACCGGGCATTGTTTCCCTTAATATTTTTTTGTGAGACAAAATATAAACTATTACATTTTTTATTCTCTGTCCTATCTGGTCAAAGCGGGCTTCCGGTTGTCCAACCAGCCACAGTTTATATCTTTTATAGAAAAAATAGCAAAATAAAGCTACACATATTATCAAGATTGGATACAGTAACCATGCGCCTTGAATGTTCCAGTATATCTCTCTTGTCGGTAATCCTCCTGCCATATCTTCGCTTCCCTCCTCTAGACCTCATTACACATTATTATTGCAACTTCTTTTTCTTCGTAAATATCGTGTAATTATCTGGCAAACAAATTGATTGAAATTGGATCACAGCATCTGCCAAAACCCAGCTCCAGTCTTGATACTTATGACTGGAGCCAGAAATTATCGACATATTGGTTAAAGAAATTTAACCAACGTCATTCTAAGCAGAAGCCATCAGCTTTTTAAATTCTTCAACCATAATTGGCACGACTTCAAACACGTCGGCTACAATACCATAGTCAGCTACTTTAAAGATTTCAGCTTCAGGATCTCTGTTAATAGCGATTATACATTTACTGGAACTCATTCCGGCAATATGCTGAATCGCACCAGAAAGACCGCAAGCAATATATAGTTGAGGCGCTACTACTTTACCAGTCTGCCCAACTTGGAATTGTGTATCAATCCAATGTTCATCCACTGCTGCACGGGATGCACCAATAGCTGCACCCAATACATCTGCTAAAGGTTCCAAAATCTTAAAGCCTTCAGCACTCTTCATACCGCGTCCACCGGAAACGATGTAGTCAGCTTCAGTCAATTCTACACGACCAGAAGCTTTTCTGATAACATCTTTAACCATTTGACGGATATCTCCAAATTCAGCAACTTGTTCTTTAACAACTGGACATGTTCTGCCAGCCTGAGCATCTGCAACATCAAGTGCTTTCGGACGAATTGTTACGATCATCGGACGAGCATTTTCATCAAACTCAACAGTTGTAAATACTTTACCTGCATAAATAGGTCTCTTGAACTGAAGTTTGCCTTCATAGACGATTTCAGTTACATCCGCAGCAAGACCAGTGTCAACTTTTTGAGCAAGTACTGGTGCCAAATCGAGACCAAGTGATGAATTTGCAAATAATATTACAGATGGTTTATGGGCATTAATTAGCCCTGTCATAGCAGCTGAATATGCGTCTGTAGTGTAACCTGCCAACTTAGCATCTTCTACTACAATAACTTTATCAGCTCCGTATTCAGCCAATTGCGAAGTCAATCCTTCAACACCTTGTCCTAATAATACTGCTGAAAGTTCTTCACCCATATATTCAGCCATCTTTTTACCTTCAGATAGCATTTCAAAAATTACACGACGAAATTCGCCATCCTTATGGTCGGCAAAAACCCAAATTCCGGCCATTATATAACCTCCCTTAATCTTGAGTATTATGATTTTTCCTCAAATATTTTAGATAACTTTGGCTTCTGAGCGAGTAAGATTAACAACTTCTGCTGTTACATCTGGTACTTCACCCTCAATAATTCTGCCGCCTTTACGAGCTTCTTTTAGTTCGTATTTTAAAACTTTAACTTTAGCAGCGCCGGCGCCAACAGCAGAAGCGTCCACACCTACATCAGCCAGAGTCCAGTTTTCGATAGGTTTCTTTTTAGATTTCATAATACCCATAACAGAAGGATAGCGAGGTTCTGCCAAACCCTGTTGAGCATTAAATATAGCCGGCAGGGATACTTCAATTTTTTCCACACCGTCATCAATTTCACGAGTTGCAAGTGCAGTGTTACCACTCACTTCAAGATCTGTAACAACATTAACATGCGGGATATTCATAATTGTAGCAACACGAGGCATAACCTGCGCGCTGGCAGTATCAACTGATTTAAATCCGCCAAGAATAATATCCGGATTCAACTTTTGCAATGCTTTGCTTAGTACCAAAGCTGTCGCAGCAGCATCGCCACCATCCATTGCTGGATCACTAATTAAAACACCAGAATCAGCACCCATAGCCAT
>JAJDHX010000094.1 GCA_030266395.1 Selenomonadales bacterium OttesenSCG-928-I06
AGTTAAGAGACGTGAGCCGGGGGAGTTGGTGAAGTTAGGGCAGCTTAGTGAGACTCAGGTTAGTGGCGAGCAGGTGAAGTTGAAGCCGTTTAATCATGATGAGTTGGTTAAAGCTGATGTGGGTGTTTGGGATGATGATGGTGGTTTAAGTGAGCGAGATGGTGTTAATGTTGGTTGGAATGGTAATGGTGTTGTTCTTAGTAAGAGTGAGGGTTATAGCAATAATACATATTTAGGAATGAATGAAAATATGAAGGGTATATCAGAAAATGAAGATTTTAATTTTGTAGCAACAAGTGGAACAGGTACAAATAATTCTTCTTCAGAAAATGATAGTTTATCAATTATAGATAATGTAACTTTAGCAATAAAAGAACGTTATCTAATAAGTAGAAAAAATTACTTTGAAGGACAGAAAGAAGTGCTTGGATATTATCCAGCAGGGTATGAAGATGTTCAGGCTGAGTATGATTTAATTCAGGAAAGTAAAGGAAAAAATGGATATAATGGCTACGTAGTAGAAATTATAAATGAAACAATAGATTGGATGAGTGATGGGGCGAATGTTCCTATTGGAAATTTAAAGTTGAAAGCAAAGATTCCACTTGCTTCTGCTGTAGCTCAGTTGACTGGTAACATAATTGATTATGATACTATATCTAAAGGGCATTTTGATGATATGAAGAATTTTTCAAAAGAGAATGGATTAAACCTTTCTAATGAGGAGATTTCTAATTTAGCAGATAAAATAACTATTAATTGCATAGTTATTGATGTTATGATTTCAGGGGTATTTCCTAATATGGGGAGTTTGGTTAAACGTGATGGGTTTTCAGGGTTTCTGTTAAGTTTAGGTTTGAATACTACTGGAAATTTTAGTGCCAATGGACTGTGTGAGTATTTAAAAGGCAGGGTAATTAGTAAATATAAAAAGGCACTTCAAGAAGGGAATGGTACAGCTGTTACCAAACCAGTGCATGTGCCTACAGAACCAAATGCGTGGGATTATTTATTAAATAAAAAATAGCCTTAATTATTAAGGCTACTTTTTATTTTATCGTCTTCTTCGAATTGTTTTATTTTAATTTTTTCAAATTGTTGAACTTCATTAAATAGAAATTGGTTTAATTTGTTTATTAATTCTTTATATTTTTCTTGTGCTTTTATTGAGAATGTATGTCCTTGATAATCATTATATATGCAATAAAGTAGTTCGCCATTTTTATTCAGAAAGTATTCATTAAATATGGTTATTTCTTGTGCTTGTTCAGAAAAATGCATTGTGAGGACTGAAGCCCAGATTTCTTTATCTGTAAGATTTTGATTTTGAATTTTATTATATTTTAAGTGTTCGTTAACTCTGTTTTCTAATAGTTGTTGTCCTTCTTTTGTTTTGGGTGCAAAAATTATTGGTATTTTATAATCTTTTAAAGCCAAGGCATTTTTTTGTATTTCTATGTTTTTGAATTCCAGATGGTGTATAAAATAACGTAAATCATCTATGGTGTAATATTTATAATATTCATCTTCAAAGATGAATTCTAGATGATTGGAGAATTCTGTTATAGAAATTGTTTCAATATATTCAGGAACCATTTTTTTAAAGATGGTTTTTTTGTCTTTATTATATTCTTGAACTAGTATTTTGCTTAGTTTTTCGCAAGCTGTTTGAAAAGGGGAAATTTTCATGTTAAATACATAAATTGTTTTCATTGTTTCAATTTCAGTTTCAAGTATTTTTTCGTTGTTTTTATTGTAAAGTTCTATTTTGTCTTGTTTTATTTCTTTATTTTTGCCGTCATAAGCATTAGAATCACCAGACACCTTCCCATAAGCACCAATAGTAGTCGGTCTCACCTTACCCACATAAGAATTAAACCTCATAATCTACCCCTCCTTACCATCATAAAACAAAACTTTCAATAAACCCGTGCCTTGGCGAAGCTCAAGCACAGCAAGAAAAACAATCAGCCACCAAACAAAAAAACGCATAAGAAATATTCAGATACAAGGCGGATTATACCCACAAGGGGCACGCGAAAAAATCAGGCTGGGCAGTGTACACGTGGTACATAACCACGCGCACCCCTTGTGGGTAGTCTGATTTTAAAAACCAACGCCCTCAAATGAAGCAAGCTATTTTTAGGCAAAACAAAAATTGCACAAAAGCAAGAAGCTTTTTAATCCCTTTAAATAAGCCTTTGCAAATCAAGCGAATTCTTATGTGTTTTTTCATCTTGTTATTTT
>JAJDHX010000095.1 GCA_030266395.1 Selenomonadales bacterium OttesenSCG-928-I06
ATTACAATATCACTTGGAGCATATGCTGCAGCAACAGTAACACCTGACGAAGCAAACCAAGTTGCTCTCAAAAAAGCCGGTGGAGGTATTGTAGTAGAAAACGAACTTGAATATGATGATGGAATCTTAGTTTATGATATTACAGTTATTAACGGCGAAAAAAGATACAGTATGGAGATTAATGCAAATAATCTAGCTATCTATGAATACAAAGAAAGAAATATTGATAGAGTTGATTATGGAGTAAATCCGGCAGATGCTAAAATCTCTAATATTAAGGCAAAAGAAATTGCTCTTGCCAAAGCAGGAGCAGGAACTGTTATAAGCTGTGATTTGGAATATGAAAACAGAATTTTAGTTTATGATATAGACATAATTGACGGCAAAGTAGAATATGACATTGAAGTAGACGCTATAAACGGAAATATCGTAAGCTTTGACAAAGACTATAAATAATAAAAATTAAAAGCGGCGAGTATAAAAACTCAGCCGCTTTTTTCTATGCTCTTGAATATTTTAGATAATAGGCAAATATATAAATATTATAAATCAATTAATCTTTAGGAGTGGAGCAGTGGAAAATAATTTAAATATATATGGCGTTGATTACAACCTTTTTAATTTTATCAACTTAATAGAAAAACTCTCTATTGAAGACATCAAACATAACATGCTTTATTATTTTCGAAAAAATATCAATCAACCAACAAGAGATTATTTAGAAAAATATTTTGATCAATATACTTTTTGGGGTTCAATTCATGACAAAGAAGGTAATCATAATCTTCTAAACAACAGAGCAACAGCTCTGCATGAACATTATAATGACCTTTACAAAACATATTATAGATTAGACGATTACCGCTCTAAAATTATTTTTTATTGTGTTCTTATTAATTGGTACTACTTTACTTCTTTAGCCTCAGTAACAGAAAAGCAATTTAGCCAATACTTTGATTTAGATATCATGAAATGTGATAAAGATGAAGTTTTTGTAGATGTAGGAGCATATACTGGAGACACAATTTTATCTTATATCAGAAATTATGGTGCAGATAATTATAAAAAAATTTATTGTTATGAAATAACTCTTTCCACAATAGAAACCATGAAAAAAAACCTTGAGAATTATAATAATATTATCTACAGACCTTATGGAGCATCAGACAAAACAAGCAAACTATATTTTTCTGCCAATAAAGATTTTTCTGCAAATACACTTTCTGAAACCGGCATTGAAGAGATCAAAACAGTCAGAATAGATGATGATATTGAAGAACCTATCACCTTTATAAAAATGGACATAGAAGGCGGCGAACAAGCAGCATTGCGTGGCTGTATTAATCAGATAAAAAATCACAAACCCAAACTGGCAATCTCTATTTATCACAATAACGAAGACATCTGGAAAATCCCCCAAATGATAGACGATATTTGCCCAGGCTATTCATTTCATATCAGATACCACGGCGGAAGCATCTTCCCTACAGAACTTACCTTGCTAGCAGTCTATCAGAAATAAAAAAGTCCAGCATATATCAGCACAGCTTTATTTTCTTTTTAATGTTTGTTTAATGCTTCTATCATAGGTGTTATTTTATCTTTCAACCAGGAATAACGGCTACTTTTAAGTACAATAGTTTTCCGATTGTCTTTAAATATAATCTGGCAACACCAGATGAAATTGAAGTTCTCTGTTTTCATTATAATTGGTCGATATCCTTCAGACTTATATTTATGTTCAATAGTTTGATGTAAGTAAAAATTCACATCTTTATAAGCAACAGTTTTTGTACCAAATATACTGCTAATTTCAAAACCACTGCGACGCAGCTTTACTCTATATGTTGCATAACTGATAAGTTGCAATCCCCAAACTACAGCCCCAATAAGCAACACTGTGCCAACCAGTGTATTGACTACTGTACGCTCAAAGTAAAAATCCCCATCTGTTAAGTGAAGAGCATACAGCCCAAATAAAGACACTGCAATCAAGAGTATCCCAAAAAAAACAAACCTTATTCTGCCACGAATGACACTCTGCACAGCACCCAACGGATGGTCAGACTGCTGGTTTACACCAGGCACCTCATAAATCTGTACTCCAGCAGGTTTTATTTGCTGATTCGAAGTCTCTAATGTTTGCCCGTATTTACCAACCATCAAACGAGAATATATAAAACCAACAATAAAGATAATAGCTACCACAGTAATGGAAATAATATATATCAT
>JAJDHX010000096.1 GCA_030266395.1 Selenomonadales bacterium OttesenSCG-928-I06
CTTCATTTGAGGGCGTTAGTTTACCCGGAGGAAAAACTTCGCTGGAGGATAAATTTGTTTTTTAGATAAACCTAAACAAACCTCCTCCCAGTTCAAATACTTATTGGAGAAAGGTTTGGTAACTTTTGCAAAACGAACCGTTAAGAGAGTTTCGAAAGGGAGAATACATAATTCCACCTAGCAAAAAAATCATTAGAAGTATTCAGCTGCAAGGCGGATTTCAAATAGACAGGATTCGTCGTACTTCCTGTACGTCGAATGTGGGCTATTTGGAACCAACGCAGCAGATGAGTGCTTCTAATGATTTTTTACGTAAATATTCTGGTGATTTTACTAAACGCTAGAGAAAAGATATCAGATATATAGCCGAAGCTGAATATGCTTTTTACTTCTTCAGTTGAGATTAGATCAGAGGTTATGGTTTCTTTGTTTTTGGTGGTGATTGTTAGTGTGCCTAGTTTTTCACCTTTTTTTACTGAACCAAACATGAAGGATGGTAAATCTTTTTTTATGGAGATTTCGTTTTTTTCGTTTTCGGTTAGGGTGGGGATTATTATATCTTTGGTTGTTGATACTTTGACGTTAGAAGAGCTTCCCAGGAATATTTTTATTTCATCTACAGTATCTTCTTTTTTGAATATTTGATATGGTTTTATTTCTTGAAAACCATAGTTCAGGAGTGCTTCAGAGTCTTCCCAGACTGTTTCGCTGTTAAAGACAACACTTATAAGTTGCAGGTTGTTTTGTTTTGCTCCTGCTACCAGACAGTGTCCTGCTGTATCTGTGTAGCCTGTTTTTACTCCGTTGGCGCCATCGTAGTAGTATAGAAGGCGATTTTTGTTGTATATTTCTCTGTCTCCTTCTTTAGGTCTGTATGGCATGTCTCTTTTTATTGTTGAAATGATGTGAGTAAACAGAGGGTTTTTGTAGCTATAGGCTGTGATGCGTGCTAAGTCGGTTGCTGTTGTATAGTGGTTGTCGTTATGTAGTCCGTGTGGGTTGGCGAAATGGGTGTTTTTTATGCCTAGTGATTTTGCTTTTTGGTTCATTAGTTCGGCAAATTTTTCTGAGGACCCACTTATATGTTCGGCAACTGCTTCAGAAGCGTCGTTGCCTGACAGAAGCATAATTCCGTAAAGTAGGTCTATCATTGGCAGTTTTTCATCTACGTCAAGTCCTAGGGAAGAGCCTTCTGTGAAGGCGGCTTTTTGGCTTACTGTTACGATGTCTTCAAGGTTGCCGTTTTCTAGTGCGACGATAAGTGTGATTATTTTGGTAGTGCTAGCAGGATAGTTTTTTTCGTCGGCATTTTTGCTGTATATTATTCTGCCTGTAGATGCTTCTATTAGAATAGCAGATTGAGCGCTGATATTTGGTGTTGCGTTTATAGTGTTAAGAGATATTGTTTGGATAGTGAAAAAACATGTTAGCAGAAATAATGTTATTGTTTTTTTAAGTTTTTTTGTTTTATATGTATGTATTAGTTTGTTATAAAGCATGATGTCCCTTTCGATAGAAATTGGATAATCTATATATTATTCTAATATATTTAATATTTTTCCTCTCTAAAAACGAAAAGTTTTATTTTTAGTATGAATTATTCCACAAAGTTAAGGTAAGTATTCATTTGGCAGGCTTGTTTTGGTTCGGAATAAAATGAATTTTGCAAGGAAATAATATTAAGGCAAAATCGATTATAATTTAGGAGGGTGAATATGGAAAAGTTTGATGCTGTGAAATCATTAAAAGATACTTTGCTTCAAAAACAGGATTTAGTTCGCCGTTACCAAAGTTTTGCAGGTAGTATTGATGATGCAGAAGTTTCAAAGATGTACAAGCATTTTGCTGAGGCTGAAGCGTTACACGCCAGTCAAATAAAAGAAAAATTGAAAAACGCACGATAAGCATGCATCTGCTGCGTTGGTTTTTAAAATCAGACTGGTTATGTACCACGTGTACACTGCCCAGCCTGATTTTAAAAATCCGCCTTGCACCTGCATACTTCTCGTGCGTTTTTCGGCTTGCTGGCTGATTGTTTCTTGCTGTTCTTGGGCTTCGCCAAGAATTCGCTTGCTGGTTAGCTGGGGCTTGTTTAAAGGGATTAAAAAGCTTCTTGCTTTTATGCAATTTTTGTTTTGCTCAAAAAACAGCTTGCTTCGTTTGAGGGCGTTGCTTTTCCGCAGGAAAAACTTCGCCGGAGGATAAGTTTGTTTTTTAGATAAAG
>JAJDHX010000097.1 GCA_030266395.1 Selenomonadales bacterium OttesenSCG-928-I06
AAATTAAAACTCGGCGGTGGTAAAGATAAGATTGAAAAGCAACATGCCAGTAATAAATTAACCGCCAGAGAAAGAATTACTAAACTTTTAGATTCTGACAGTTTTATTGAATTAGACCAATTTGTAAAGCATCGCAGTACTAATTTTGGTATGGAAAAAGTAGAAGCACCTGCTGAAGGTGTTGTTACCGGCTATGGTACAATTAACGGCAGATTAGTTTTTGTTTTTTCTCAAGATTTCACTGTAATTGGTGGCTCTCTTGGAGAGATGCATGCTAATAAAATTGTGAAAGTACAGCAAATGGCTTTAAAAATGGGAGCTCCTATTATAGGTATCAATGATTCCGGGGGAGCTAGAATTCAAGAAGGTGTAGCAGCTTTATCAGGATTTGGCAAGATATTTTATCAAAACACTATATCTTCAGGAATAGTGCCGCAAATTTCGGTAATTATGGGACCTTCCGCAGGTGGTGCGGTTTATTCTCCTGCTATTACAGATTTTATTTTTATGGTTGATCAAACAAGTCAAATGTTTATTACAGGACCTCAAGTTATTAAGTCTGTTACTTCAGAAGAAGTTACATCTGAAGAACTAGGCGGTTCTATGACTCATAATGCAACTTCAGGTGTAGCCCATTTTAGAGCTGCTAATGATGATGAATGTTTGCAGATGGTACGCTATTTAATTAGCTTTTTACCTAATAATAATTTAGATGATTCTCAAAATGTTGAACCAACAGATAACCCTGCAAGAACAATTGATTCTTTAAATACTATTATGCCTGAAAATTCAAATCAGCCATATGATATGAAAGAAGTTATCAGAGGAATTGTAGATAATGGTGAACTTTGTGAAGTTCATGAATATTATGCTCAAAATATTATTACCACTTTTGCACGTTTCGACGGACAAACTGTAGGTATTATCGCTAATCAACCTAATGTTATGGCTGGTTGTCTTGATATAAATGCTTCTGATAAAGCAGCTCGGTTTATCAGATTTTGTGATGCATTTAGTCTACCTCTCATAAATTTAGTTGACGTACCAGGATTCTTACCTGGAGTTGACCAAGAATATGGCGGAATAATAAGACATGGTGCTAAGATGCTCTATGCTTATTCTGAAGCTACTGTGCCTAAGGTTACGGTAATTACTCGCAAAGCCTATGGCGGAGCTTATATTGCAATGTGTTCTAAAGAATTAGGTGCAGATCAAGTTATGGCTTGGCCTAGTGCTGAAATTGCTGTTATGGGGCCTTCTGGTGCAGCTAATATAATTTTTAGAAATGATCCTTCGGTTAAGGAAAAAACTGAAGAGTACATAAAAGAATTTGCAACTCCTTATAAAGCAGCAGAACTTGGCTTTGTAGATCAAATAATTGAGCCAAAAGACACTAGAATGCTTATTATTGCTGCTCTGGATATGCTAAAAGGCAAAAGAGAACAAAGACCTGGTAGAAAACATGGAAATATACCTCTTTAAGAGATAAATAAGTAGGTGTAAATATGGATAACAACAAATTTGTAATATCTCAAATTAAACCTTCTTCCGGCTCGGGAGAAGTAGACCCGCAAATAGTAGCTGTAATAACAGCAAGTATTTCTGCTGTATTAGGCACAAATTCAGATTCCGGCAAAGTTAAGTTTAAAGTTAAAAGAACAAATAATTTCTGGGCTCAAATGGGTCGTCAAAGTCTTATGGATAAAAGATAAGAATAAGATGTTTCATCTTGATTGGAGGAAAATAATTAATGAGAAAGTTTAATGTTACAGTTAATGGCGTTAGTTATGAAGTTGAAATAGAAGAAGTTGGTGGAAACAGTACTCAAAACACTACATATACAGCACCCAGTGCACCACCTGTTCAAGCTGCTCCCCCTGCTCCGGCAGTAAGTGCTCCACCACAGCCTCAGGCACCACCTGCTCCAGCAAAACCACCTGTAGGTGCTGCTGGCGGTCAAAAAGTTGTTGCTCCTATGCCAGGCAAGATAATAACTATTTATTTTGCTCAAGGGCAAGCTGTGAAAAAAGGTGAACCTGTTGTAATTTTAGAAGCTATGAAAATGCAAAATGAACTTTTATCACCTTGTGATGGAGTTGTTCAAGCTCTAAATGTTGCCGAAGGGCAAAATGTAAAAAGCGGCGAAGTTATTATGGTCGTTGGCTAATAATAGTGAGTCA
>JAJDHX010000098.1 GCA_030266395.1 Selenomonadales bacterium OttesenSCG-928-I06
AATAAACTTAAAGAATTCCAATATTAGCAGCTCTGTTAGCAGTTTCAATAGCCTTGTGTCCAAGTTCGTTAGCTTTGTTTAAAGTAGACATAATTTGCGGCGAGTTATGGAATCCCATACTATTTTCTGCTGCAACTATATCCCAATACCACTGAGCTTCACGAATAAGTTCTCTGGCTTTATTCAATTCTTCTTGATTAACGTTAGCTACCTTGTCAGCTTTGCTAATTGCTTCATGTGCTTTAGCAATTGTTAAGCCTGCTGTATGCTGCATATTGAATGTTCTGTCTTGGATATCTTTAATTCTTTCAAATGCCCATTCTGTGCCTTGATCATGACAAGTAGAGCAAGATTCTTCTAATGTTTTCAGCGGACTAGTTACCCAGTGCGAAGAATATTTTTGCCCATTTTCCCGCATAAACGGCATATGACAGTCTGCACAAGATACTCCTGAACGAGCATGACTGCCGGAACTATACATTTCATAATCAGGATGTTGAGCTTTAAGCATCGCTGCTTTAGAATCAGGATGTTGCCAGTCCTGTGCAAAACCATTTGGAGTATCAGCATAATAGCTATACATAGCTTCGGCTGTTAAGCCTTTATCCCAAGGGAATATGATTTTCATAGTGCCAGGCTCAAAATAATATTCTGAATGACATTGAGCACAAACATAAGTTCTCATATCATCTCTGGAAGCTTTGCTTACATCAATTCCTATTCTGGCTTGTGCTTCAATAAATGCAGGGTTAATTACCCTCAAATTCATAGTAGCCGGATCATGGCAAGTATCGCAAGATATACCGTGTTTGACTTTATCGGCAACTTCTGCCAGTGGTTTGCTGGCATAAGACCAGCCAATTTCTTTGTATATTTCATCAAGATAAGAAGTTTTACAAGTCATACAAGCAGCCTTGGTACTTTCATTAACCCTTTTAGTCTCTTTAAGATCATGCATAGAATAAACATGACCCCGGTCTTCGCCATAATCTTTAGAAAAAGCCATTCCTTTAAAAAGTGTCAGCATTTCTGGTTGCATTTCAGATTTTTGTACAACTACACTTCCGCCATAACCAGTAGGCGAAGGAGACATTTCGTTCATTTTATTGTAACTATTATACTGAAGTGGATAGTATTTGCCCCATACTGCCGGGTCATGCTCATTGGCTGGAATTTGAACAAGTTTGATGGCGTCTGACGGCTTAGCTATAGCAATTCGCGTTACAACAAACCCTGCGAATATAACAGCCACTGCCAAAAAGACACACATTAATTTTTGGCTCTTATTCAATTTTTATCCCTCCTTTATTGGTAAATTGGTGATGAACAAGACCTGTATGGCATTTTAAGCAATTGTCTGAGCTTTCTGCCATAAAAGTATTTTCAACTGTACTTTGATGACAACGCAAGCAATTGCCATTGACAATGTCTTTCCCTTTGGCAGTTAATTTAATTTCCGCAGGATAATCTCTCATAAACTCATGATATGTATCATTAAGTCCTGTTTCAGTTTTAGCAACCATTTTGTCAATCATATTATCCTGTGGTAAATGACATTCAGTACATTTAAATTGTTTATGGTTTGAAGTCTGCCAATTAGCAGCATATTCATTCATAGAATGGCAAGAACTACAAAATTCTGTACTGTCACTATAAGAATAACCTGCACTCATACACAGCATTAATATAACTGCTAAGATTATTCCTGCCAAAAAGGTTTAGAATTATAAACTCTTACTAATTCATAAACGCCATCACCAAACTGATGACCTCTGTCTTCCAGAGGTACTATAGGATCATTTATGTCTATGTATTCGCCGTTTAATAGAGCTACAGGGTGAGGCATAGAGTTAGAAGACATTTCTTTAATAAGTTCAAGGCATTTTTCTGCATGACCATTTACTGTCACTTTACGCATGATATGTCTGAATTTTTGTTTTTCATCTATAATAAATGTAGATCTTTCTACTCCTATAACTTTTTTCCCATACATAGTTTTTTCTTTAAGAACATCATATAATGAAGCTATTTCTCTTTCAGGGTCACTTAAAAGAGGAAACGGCAAATTATATTTTTGCTTAAAGTTTTGATGTGTTTTTACACTGTCTTTGCTTATTCCTAAAACTACAGTGTTTAAATTAGTAAGTTCTTTATGTACATC
>JAJDHX010000099.1 GCA_030266395.1 Selenomonadales bacterium OttesenSCG-928-I06
TCTCCCAACCTAGTCGGCACATAATCCCTATGCGTAACAGTCCCGATCCTGATAACCTCATCAACCTCAAGCGGAATAGCCACAAGATCATCTCCATGAATATAAGAAGGAAAAACTCCAGTCGAAATAATATAAGCATTAACCCCTATCAGCAAATTCGCCACAGCGGCCCTGTCGCTTACCTTAATAACCTTCTTCCTACTTATCGTACTGAGAATCTCCTCAGAAAAATAAAAAGAATTATGTTCCCCCTGTTCAAAAGTAACAAAAGGAAACTCCTCTAAATCCTTCAAACTTACACTCTTCTTGCCTACCAAAGGATTATCCTGCCCTACCAAAACATGAGGCTTAACCGAAAACAATTCAGTAAAAACAAGATCACTTTCCTTAATAATCTTCTGTAAAACAGCCTCATTAAAATTACTTAAATATAAAACCCCAATCTCACTCCTAAGACTTTTCACATCTTCAATAATCTCATAAGTCTTAGTCTCCCTTAGAGTAAACTCATACTCATCTGCCCCAAACTCTTTAATCAAATCAACAAACGCAGTAGCAGTAAAAGTATAATGCTGAGTTGAAACAGAAAACCTCTGTTTAGACGGAGTAGAATTTATGTACTGATCTTCAACCAAAGCAACCTGCTGAAGTATCTGTCTGGCATAACTCAAAAAATCTTCACCTTCAGAAGAAACAACAACACCTCTGTTAGTCCTGGCAAAAATAGTTATCCTAAGCTCCTTCTCCAGCTCCTTAATAGCCGCAGACAAACTAGGTTGCGAAACAAAAAGACTTTTCGCCGCCTCACTGATAGACCCCTTATTAGCCACCTCAACCACATACTTAAGCTGTTGCAAAGTCAAAACTCGTCCCTCCCCAGTCTATAAAGCAGTCCCTTTCTTCGGCACAAAAAGATTATCCATTGCCACCTTTTCCAGCTCCAAAAGAAATACCTTCTTATCAATACCACCCGCATACCCTGTCAAACTGCCATTAGAACCAACTACACGGTGACACGGAATAACAATAGAAATAGGATTATGCCCCACAGCTCCGCCAACAGCCTGAGCCGATACCTTCTTACCATCAGACTTCTTAACAAGTTGTTTGGCAATATCGCCATAAGTAATAACACTGCCAAACGGAATCCTGCAAAGAATCTCCCAAACAGCCTGCCTAAACTCACTGCCTTTAGGTGCAAGCGGCAACGCAAAATCAGGCTCTTTGCCAGCAAAATAAAGATCAAGCCATCTTCTGGCACTATCAAAAACAGGCACCTCTTTCTCTATAGCCTCACTGTCCATAGTAGCAGCAAAATATTTCTGCCCCTCAAGCCAAATCCCTGTTATATTTTGCCCATCAGAAGTTATAGTAAGCAACCCCACAGGTGATTTATACCTACAAAAAAACATCATCTCTGCACCGCCTTTTTCTTTATAAGATAATCTTTCATACCAGGAATAGCGCCACCAGCTATTGCCCATAAATAAAGACTTGCCACAGTGCCATACGGGCTATACCTGCGCCGATATTTCTCAAACAACTTTCTGTCAATCTTACGATGATGATACAACATTCTCAGTCCCCGCTGAATCGCCAAATCGCCAAAACTTAAAATATCAGAACGTCTCATACTAAAAATCAGCAGCATCTCAGCAGTCCAAACCCCGATCCCGCCAAACGCAGACAACTCACTTATAACCTCTGCATCACTTTTCAAATACAAACCATTTATATCAAACTCGCCACAAGCCACCTTACAAGCAAAATCTTTTATATAACCAGCTTTCTTAAAAGTAATGCCACACTTTTGCAAATCAGCCACATCTATATCACTAATACTTTCAGCATTTATCAGACCTAAACTATCATTCATTCTCCGCCAAACAGTCTCCTGTGCCACAGCAGAAATCTGCTGACCAACAATATGACGCACAACAGAAGAAAACAAATCATCATTAGTAGCACGTTCAATCATGCCAATCTTATCAATCGCTTCCCCAAGCAGCTTGTCTTTTTTCTTCAAATATTCAATTTCTTTTTCACCATATTGAAAAACCAAAAAACCACCGCCTCACAATTCATTTTAACATAAAAAGCAGTTATTTTCCTCTAATTTCTAAACAGCAAAAAACGCATAAGAAATCCGCC